>JBILDU010000022.1:0-35328 GCA_044352465.1 Bdellovibrionota bacterium | reverse complement strand
CAGTACCGTTTCCAGGCTCTGCAGAGTCGGGGCGTTACTTCTACGGACTCGTGCCTGGGGGAACCTACCTCCTGACGGTATGGGGCACGATTGAGTCGGCGCAGAACGGCGCCGCACCTTACGATAGCTGGGTTGCGGTGAGTCATACGAACGGTCCCTCGTCGATGTGGAAGCAATTGGGTGCACGGGGTGCTAACTATCCGGATGGAGCTGCGCCGTTTAGCAATTCGGTTATACTGACCCCTGATGCGTACGGTGGGTTTACCCTCCGTTACAAATGCGGGGCGCGGTTGAGTGGGTTAAGTTATTTTCGCCTTCGCTAAGGGGAGCGCTGATTGAGTTGCCGTGTTCTCCTGAGGTAAGCTCGGTAGTTGTGGAAGCTGACCTATGCAGGGGGCTTCGGTCGGAGCGCTGGGGGGTTCGCGGAGAAGAGGGAGATGTTCGAAGAACGGGCTATACCCGCTGGTTACGGGGCAGGGTTTCTCTCGGCAGGTGTCCCTGAGAATGGGGAGCGCGCGGCTGTCCTCGGGGCTTTCGAGCGTCGGTTCCTCGATCCCGCGATGCTACGGCTTGATGAAGATGCCGCGATCGTTGACCGCGGGCAGCTACACGAGGAGGTTTCGACGCTCCTGAGGTATTTCGCCGGTTTTCGCCTGAATGCTTCGGCTCAGTATATCGGGCAGACGATCTCCCCTTTGATCTCCACCCTTGTTCCAGACGAGGGGCTCGTCACCCACGCTTTGGTCGACATTCGTGCCCGGGATGGGCGGAGCCTCGCCCTTTTCGAACCCTATCTGATTCCGGTCGATGCCGGGGTCGTGCTGCACCACTTTAGGGTGAGCCCGGGAGTCTATGGCCGTCGCTACGACGTGCTCGTCTCCCCGCGGGCGTTCGCTCATGAGGTGCAGGTGTTACAAGATGTTTCGGGGTGCTCGGAGCGGTGGTCGGGGCTTGAATCGAGGTCATACCTGTACGCTGCTATCCGGGGGTATCTAACGCACGGTGTGCCTGCGCCGATAGCGGTTACCCGAGAACTGCGTGCCCTTGAGTGCTTGGGGACACCGAGTGAGCCTGATTTTCGACTCCGTTGTGGCGACCACCCCGCCGTGACCGTGGCGGTTCGCTATGATCCGGAGCGGTGTCGAGTGCGGGTCCACGGAGTGTCGATCTGATCGTTCGGTCATCATTGGCCCAATGACCCATGATCTCTTCCCTTGTTGACCCCGTTCAGATGGGTCTATAGTTAGCCGGTCTCAATTTCCTGTGAGAGAAGCGTTATGACGATAAAGCCGTGGCTCTCGGTCAACCTTTGCGGGGCCGTGCTTTTTGCTCTCCCTTTTTTCTCTCCTCCTCTTTTCTCTCCCCCTCTTTTTTCTCTCCCTATTTTGGCGGCCCCAGCGTTTGCTCAAGATGAGGTCCCTGATCCTTGGGAATCGACTAACCGGGCGATCTTCGACTTCAACGATACGCTCGATGTGAACATCTTGGAGCCGGTGGCGCGGGCTTACGATGACAATACCCCTCCACCTTTGAAGACCGGTATATTTAACTTCTTCCGTAATATCCGGTACCCGCGCTATCTCGTGAGTGATCTTGTTCAGTTGAAGTTTACCCAGGCGCTCGAGCACACCGGCCGTTTCGTCCTCAATACGACCTTTGGGGTCGCCGGGCTCATCGATGTGGCAAAACACGTCGGCTTGCCCGATCACCAGGAGGATTTCGGTACGGCGCTAGGATATCACGGTGTCGGAACGGGGCCCTACATGGTCTTGCCGTTTTTGGGGCCGAGTAACGTGCGGGATACGGTTGGTACGGTCGTTGATTTTGCCCTTGATCCCCTCTATTTCGTCAGTTTCCTCGTAACCCCGAATCCGATCGACACCGGACTGTCGATTAGCGCGACAACGGTGAAGTACGTCGACAGGCGGGCGGGGCTCCTCGAGGCGGTCGAGGCGGGGAAAGAAAGCTCGCTCGATTTCTACCTCTTTACAAAGTCAGCCTATCAACAGTTTCGCCAGGGGTTGATCCACGACGGTCGTGCGCCTGAGGCCGGTGGTGAGTTCGAGGATGAGTTCGTCGAAGATACCGCGAAGGAAGAAGATACGGCGAAGTGAGTTGTTGCCCCCCGGTGAAGCGGGCGTTCCTCGCGCCACTTGCCACTGATTGCCACTGAAGCTCTTTCATCCCCCAGCAGGGGATAGCTCCAAACGCCCTCGGCTTAGGCGATTTATGCGTACACTACTCGTGGGAGGTGTGTAACATTTCGCTACGCTGAGGCTGTGTTTTTTGCTCGTTTGGCCGCGGCGCGGAGCTCTCGAAACGATATCAGACGGTGTTGATCCTCATCCCAGGCGCAAAGGTTGAGTGTCTTTGCGGCGTCCCAGAAGGAAAGGGTCGTCACCTCTTGAAGGACCTTGTTGTCGTTATACGATTCCTCGAGCTTATAGTTCGGGATAAGCGGGGAGAGGTGATGGATGTGGTGTAGACCGATATCGCCGGTGAACCAGCTAAGCCAGCGGGGGAGCTTCAAAAAGGAACTGCCCTTTAACGCCGCGTCGACGTAGTCCCACTCCTTGGTGTGCTCCCAGTAGGTCTGCTCAAACTGGTGTTGAACGTAAAAGAGCCATATTCCCATGGCTGCAGCGAGCCAAAGGGTCGGGAATACCGTAATCGCCATTTGCTCAAAACCCATCGCCATCCCCAAGGAGATGAGCATCAGCGCGAGAAGCACGTTGGTGATATGTACGTTGGCTCGTTCTCGCGAGGTAGTTTTCTTTTTATCGAAAGCGAATCGGTTCGAAACCAAGAGGAAAAAAATCGGTCCGATAATCATGAAGACATACGGGTTGCGGATAGCCCGATACTTAAAGCGCTGCCACGTCGGCAGAGCGAGGTATTCTTTCACGGTGAGGACGTCAACGTCGCCTTGACCCCGTTGTTCCAAAAGGCCGTTTGTAGCGTGATGAATCGCGTGCTGGCGGCGCCAGTAATAGTACGGGATGAAGGTGAAGAGGCTACACACCATGCCGACGAGGTTGTTGGCTGTCCGGGAGTTGAAAAACGAGCCGTGACCACAGTCGTGTTGGATGATGAACATACGTACGATAAAGAGCGCCGCCGGTACCGCCAGGAGTAGGGTTATCCAAGGGCTCACCTCATAGGCGAAATACATGAGGGTTGCGATCCCAAAAAACGGGACGAAGGTGTTGAGGACCTGCCGGATACTGATCCAAGTGGAAGAGCCCTGATACCGTGCCGTTGTGGCGAGGATCTCCTTCGAGGATGGCCGGGCAATATCGCGGGCAATATCGCCCGAGCTTACCGGATTCTCGCAGGTCGTCAGGGGGGAAGCGTTCGCAGCAGTAGTCATGATTCCAAAACTTTAGGCAAAGTCCACCGTAAAAATACGCGATAACCTGATGTGAGGCTAGGGATCTAACCGAAAATCTTTCGCCAGCTGGTAGAGTCGTGGCGTTGATGTTGGATAAGCCCCACGAAAAAGCTCGATTTTGCGGGCGAATCGTTGAGTAGAGGACTCAAATATTAACCGCCCCCTCATTCGAGAGGCATTCCAAAGCGGTCGAAAAAAAGTCGTACCATTCGATTCCAGGTGAAGTACGGGATGGTGATGCGGAGGGCTCGATCGCCCATTTTTTTTCGCAATGAATCGTCTGACAGAAGGGTGAGGAGTGCGTGGGTAAGGCCGGGAAGATCGTCCGGCTCCACGACGATCGCTCCGGCGCCGGTTTTGATAAGTTTGGCGGGATCCCCCGGGGAGGGGTTTTCGTCTACCGCGTTAGTGAGGAGATATTCGACTGCGTAAGGTACCTGAGCACTCGTGACCGCCGGTACGCCGGTCGCCGCAGCCTCTTGTACCGATATCCCGAAATCCTCGAGTAGCGAGGGGGTGCAGTAGGCCGCGGTGACTGCGTAGATGTGGGGGAGTTGCTCGGCCACGGATCCGAGGATGGCAACGGAATCCGCGATGCCGAGGGACTTGATGAGTCCCCGGAGCTCGGTGCTCAAAACCTCCTCTGAATCATCGATCGTGATGATGAGGAATGTCTTCGGATCGCGTCGATGAACCGCTGCAAATGCATGGAGCAGGAGGTGCTTTTGCTTGGTGCGATCGGTTCGACTGATCTCGGTCACGATCTTGGCGGTGCGGATCCGCTCGGCTGGAGCCTCTGAGTGGGCACTCAGAAATTCCCAGATCGGGTCGTCGGCCCGAATCTCGCGCGGATGAAAACGCTCTTTTTCAATACACGGTGGCAGGAGGAGCGAGGTGACGTATCCGTAGTCCTGCTGTAACGCGACTCTTATCGCAACAGAGGTCGCCGCCACGCCGTTGACCTCGCGAATGAGCGCTTTCTCGAGATCGATCCGCTCCTCAAGGTGCAGACGTTGGGCTTCAGTGGGGGACACGCTCCGTTTCTTCAGTGAGCCGAGCGAGTGCGGCACCCAGATGTGTGGGATGGGGCGAGGGAGGTCCTTGTTGAGCAGCATCCCGATTCGGCCCGCGTCCCAATAGTGGGTGATCATCAGCGCGACGGGGCTCTGCTCGGCGTCGAGAAATCGGCGGAGAAACGCGGTGAGAGCGGGGAGTCGCGACTTCATCTCCTCCTTGCGTATGAAGATGTCGTCGCCATCCTCCAGGTAGAGAATCCGCTCGTTCTCGTCGCGATAGCGCAGCCCGGTGTGCAACTCGCCGGTTTGCGGGTGTTTGTAACCCCCGCGATTGGCGATCGTCACTTTAAAGCCAACGTCAACCAGGGCAGCGCTAAACTGGTTGATGAAAACATTCTGCCCCCCGGTGTCGGGGAGTCCTGGGATGACCTCCCATTGGTGGATCCCGTGGCTCGAAATCATCACAATGTGTTTGCGCGGAGAGGCGAGAAATGTGGCGTGTTTGGTGTGGTCGTTAATCGGGAGGCCGGCAAACATAGCGATTATTTTTGCATATCCGCTCCCTGCGCGCCATGAAATACGGTGCGCCGAAGGGGGGCCGCCGCGCTCTACAGCAGCGCTTGAAAGAGGTTCATAGATCGGTGTGTAATGACAGGAGGAGAGTTAAATTTCTATGTCTGAAAAGTCAGCGGTCGAACATACCGGCCTGCAGCGATTCTTTCCCGGTGGGGTGGGGCGTCTGCGGTGTCCGGTGCAGCGTTATCCGTGGGGACGCCCCGCTGAAGTGTCGCTCGTCGCGCGCTTGGGGGGATTAAGCGGAGGGGGTGAGCCGTGTGCTGAGCTCTGGATGGGCGCTCATCCGAAAGCGTCGGCTGAGCTCGTCTCCTCGGAAGGAGCACTCTCTCTTGCCGCAGCGGTTGCGCTGGCACCCGCCGAGATCCTCGGCCCAACGGTGGCGCAACGATGGGGTGGGATGCTCCCTTTTTTGTTCAAGGTTCTCTCCATCGGCGCGCCCCTCTCGATCCAGGCCCATCCCGACAGCACGCTTGCCGCAGCGCTCCATAGCCGCGATCCGGTCAATTATCCCGACCCGTTTCATAAGCCGGAGATCGGAGTTGCGTTGACAACGGTGGAGATGCTGGGCGGGTTGCTCCCCCAATCGGCGCTCGGTGAGCGGCTCGCTGAATATCCCGAGCTCGCTGCGCTCATTGGGGCCGGGCATCGCCATACCCGTGCAGCTTACCAAGCGGTTTTGGAGGCGTCCGACCAGAACCATGGCGAAGCGATCACGCAGCTCCAGCGTCGCCTTACGGAGAAGGGGGAGGGGTGTTCGGTAGCGGAGCGATATTTTCTCCGCATGGTTGCTGAATATGGCCCTCTCGATCGAGGGCTGTGCGGATTCTTCCTCTTAAACTTAGTGACCCTTGCGCCCGGTGAAGGGGTGTTTATGGGGCCTCACTTTCCCCACGCGTACTTGAGCGGGGATCTGATCGAGTGTATGGCGAACTCCGATAACGTGGTGCGAGCGGGGCTGACCCGGAAGTTTCAAGATCGAGAGACCCTTATTGCAATGCTTGACGAGACGACGGGTTCCCCTACGATACTTAAACCTCACGAGCACTCGGTCGAGCCGGGCAGGGTCCGTTTCGCTCCCGTTGCTGAATTCTCCCTTGAGCGGTGTCAGGCAGACGGTGCGACGTTCGAATTCTCTCGACCGCCTTCCCTCGCGGTGATCGTTGTCCTTGAGGGGGAGGTGCGCGTACGCACCGCACTGGGGGAGCAACTGCTTCGTGGCGGCGAGGTCGGCGCGATTCCTGCCTTCGCCCGAAACTATCACCTCGATGTGCACCGCGGGGATGTCTTTGTTGCTGCGGTGCCGTAGCCACCAATAAGGGGGATTCTCATAGAATCTCCTCGCCGTCCGAATGCCTATTCGGAAATACTCCGCGAGAATGTTGGTGTTTTTCAGGAGGTAAGGCCCCTGTAAGCCCGGCAGCGTTAGGTCCCCGCCGCGCATTTAACCCCTGTGATTAAACGCTTTGGTCTGCCAAAGTAAGAGCCTCTTAGGAAAAAAAGAGTATCTTCCGAGAGTAGATGTATATGGTTCGCATCGCTGACGGCACGGAGGTTCGTGATGTAGACACTGCGAAAGCTTTGCTTTCGCAAGGCGGCCTGCCGGCCGCGGCTCGTTTTGCGGGTGAGAAGTCTGCGGTCATTGAGCTCTCCGAGTGGTCGCCTGAACGGGTTCGACCGGCGGCTGAGCTCGCCCGGAACCACCATTTGCGCGAATTCCTTGATCGCCCCGATATCCTCAGTGTTGACGACATCCACCGTATCTTGCCGCAAGTTGAGCTTCTGATACGGGTCTACGGTACCGGAACAATCCCTGCTTCGACCAATCCGGCTTCGCACTATGCCACCCATGCCTGGACCCGCGATGCGGCGATCTGTGCGTACGCGATGGTCCGTTCGGGCCGTCTCATTGAGGGGCTCGATGCGCTCGCCCATCTGGCAACTTTTTACAATCGTCCGGAAGAACGAAATAAATTCCTTCGTTTCCACTACCACCACGAAGCGAGCGATCTCTACCGCAGCCCGGATAGCTCGAACCATCCCCATATTAAAGGACTCATCGATGCCACGACCCGTCGAATGGTTCGGTACGAGTATCCGTGGGCCCACAATCAGCTCGACGCTATCGGGATGTGGCTCTTTGCGACTTTTCGTTGTGCAAATGAGCAGCGGCTGGACTTGGGGAAGCTCGATCGAGAGCTGACCGGAAGGATTAACGGAGATAACGAATACGATTCTATATTCTGCGTTGCGCTTAAGTTTCTCAACCGGGTGCGTTTTTACGATCAGCACGACACGGGGCCGTGGGAGGATTGCAACCTCCCGCGCCGAGCTACCAGCATCGGGAGCTGCCTCGCGGCGTTTCGGGAGGCGCGAACCTTTTTCGATCAGCAGGGCTACGGTGATTGGAATAAGGGGTATCCTGCGGGCGCAGGATCGTTGCGACACGAGCTCGATGAAGCTATCGCCGAGGGCACCACCGCGCTCTATTCGCGGATCGAGCCGAACGGTGGGTTTGCGGTTGAGAACGACCGGTTCCTCTCCGATTCATCGCTGGCCTTCCTCCTGCACCCGTTTAACCCAGGACTTAATCGTGCCCAGGAAGATGCTATCGTTCGCGCGCTCTATCGGGATCGAATGGGCGACGTCGGCTTTACCCGTCGAGATGACGACGATTATGTGGGTATGAACTATATCCGCTACTCGGGGGTCATGGCTGATTTGGGACAGCCCGACTACCGGGCCGCTCAGTGGACCCTTTTTGATCCGCTGATGGCCGCCTTTTTCTATGAGAGATTCAATTCGTCCGGCGGGTTAGATACTCCGGCGTTGGCTCTCGCCGACCGCCATATGAAACGGGCGCTCAGTCAAATTACCAAAGATGTCGATGTGTTCAGCAAGCGGGATGGCACGGTGGTGACGGTGCCACCCGGGGTTATTCCTGAGGCATATTGGTACGACACCGCACTTCAGAGGTGGCGTCCGAATGAAAACACCCCGTTACCGATGAGTGCCGCCGCCTTTACCTTTATGTTTGAGAGCGCGCGCCGAGCGCTCGCCCTCGATGGAGGTCGCGAGCTTTAGAAAACGATATCTTTACCCTATGAACCGGCACCTCCCGGTGTTATAATTGTGGGGTTAATCCCGCTCTGATCAAGGGCGCGGCGAACTTTCTCCATCGTCGTTTCGGGTAGTTCCACGTTCATATTCGTGTTTCGGTGTCTGGTAGCGCGTTTTCTCGGGCGAGCTCCCAGGCGCCGAGCTCGTGTAGAGTTCATTCAGGTTGTCCTGGTTCAGAGTCAAGCTGCACACCCATGCGGTGCAGCGATGCAGATGGAGTTCCTATGCGGAACAAATGGTCTCGGTCGATGAGGAGTCTCTCGGAGGAAGGACGGGCGATCGCTGCGATGCTCGTTCAGTGTCTCGAGGGCGAACACACCGCGCGCGGTCGCATCGGGCGGTTCTTCACGGCGTCGTTGATGGTCTTCGGTCGTCGCGCGCCCAAGGCCTCGCTCCGGTTCGTGCGGTGTGATGAGGGTTCGGGTCGTCCGTTCGGATGCGCTCGTACCGTCGTCGTGCCGATCACCGACATCCGTGACCCCCTCGCGGTGGCCGTCTCGCTGGAGCGCCAGGCCTTCATGTCGGCCCGTCAGCGGCAGTCGGCGAGGGTGTTGGGTGAGGGGCAGAGCTTCCACCGTCCGCACGTCTCGCGGGGTTCGCACTGATCGCTGAGGAAGAGAAACGAGAGAACCTCCTCTTGGGCCCCCGGTCGTCGTCTTAAAAAACGGCGACCGGGGTGCCTTCTTCGTCCTCTTACGAGGTTTTTTGAAATGTTTCAGAGCTCCACGAGTTCGCGCTTACCTTTTCCCCCCTGAGTGCCCCTTCTAAGTAGTTTTCACCTGCCCGAGGTTTGGCGAGCGAGATACGAGCGCGCCCAGGAGGGCCACGCTTTTACCGTTCGTCTGTGTGTGCGCTTTGCCGAGACGCCCTCACCGCCGCGGAGTGCTCGTTAGTTCAACAACTGCGGTGGTCCGCCGTGCCAGCTCGGAGCGATCGATCGCGTACCCGATTCCGGGTACCTCTGGAACTTTGATGGTGCCCCGCGGGGCGAGGGTAACCTCGGGGGTGATGATATCCCGCTCGAAATAACGGCTACTCGCGCTGATGTCGCCGGGGTACCGAAAATGAGGTAACGTGGCGAGGGCGATGTTGTGCGCCCGCCCGATTCCGGTCTCGAGCAGACCACCACACCAGACCCCGCACCCGTGCTCAGCGGCGCGATCGTGGATCGCCAGAGCAACCGTCGTTCCCCCAACCCGACCGGGCTTGATGTTAATGATCCGGCACGCGTTCAAACGGAGCGCTTCGGCACACGTTTCAATATCAGTGATACTCTCATCGAGGCATAGGGGCGTCGCGAGTCGACGCTGTAAATCCCTGTGCCCAACGAGGTCGGGGGCGGGAAGGGGTTGCTCGATCATCATGAGCCCCACATCGTCGATCGCTTCGAGCCGATGGATATCGTTCCGAGTGTAGGCACCGTTCGCATCCACCATGAGTGGGATCGGGCCAAAATGGCTCACGATATCGCGGAGGGTTTCCTCGGAGCCGGGAGAGAGTTTTGTTTTTATGCGTTGATACCCGGCCTCCAGATACAGCGCGATCTGGGCAAAAAGAGCGCCCCGATCGGGCAGGAGGGGCACCGCTACCCCGACCGGAATCTCGTTGCGCGATCCGCCGAGAATCCGGAAGAGGGGTTTCTTTTGCGCTTGGGCCCACCAGTCCCAGCAGGCCATCTCAAGACCGGCTCGGGCGATCGGCGCGAACCCGCATCCGCCCAACCGTGTGGCGAGCTCTCGGGGGGTTTGAAAGACCTCGGCGAAAAGAAGGGGAACAAAACGGTCCCGCAGCGCGCCAAGCGCACTCGCTTGAGTCTCGGTAGAATAACCGGGAAGGGGGAGCGTTGCCGCTTCCCCGAAGCCTGAGATGCCCGCGCCGATGACCTCGACGATGACGACATCACGGGTCGTCACGACTCCATGGTTAGAGGTAAACGGTTCTTTGAGCGGGATAGAAACGGCCCGGAGGACGACAGCGTCGATCTGAAGTGAAGGAGTGCTCACCACGTTGAGCCTACCACATCACCTCTCGAATGAAATGGCCCCTTAACTGCACACCCTACAGGACCACCGTTTCGCCCTCGTCGGTGTGGTGAGGGAAATCCTCCACCACCCACTCGTCGGAATCGTTCTTACATCGCCCGCTCGGAGATAACGGTAGCGTAGAGCGCGAGGGTCCGTTGTAGCACCGCGAACTCGTCCCCCTGAACGATCTCTTGGAGGGCTGGGGAGATATAGGTGAGCTCGGCTGCGACAAACTCATTCTGCGCGGGGGCGGTGATATCGGTTTTCATAACTTCAATTCCTTCTTCAGCAACAATCGAGTGAGAGATTCACTCGGTGGGGCGTCCTTTGCCGACCACGCAGATGTTTTCGCACAAGCGAACTCGTGAGTTGTCACAACCAAGTCATTCTTTTGTAAAAGTTTTGTAACCCGAATAGGTTAGTAGTTTTAGGTAGTTATGGGTGTGGGGCGTTGGTGCGACACGTCGTGACGGGGGGGAGGCCCTCGAACGCGCGTCCCGACGGGATATTTTCCGGTTCAATCGGAACGGATTGTTGAGTAAGCTTCCGCGCAGTTGCAGCGGTAGCTGCGGATCTCCATCCAGTTTGCGGTGCCTTTCGTGGTAGCTACGTCGCTGGTGGTCGTAAAAGCTCAATTTCGGGAACAACCCCGCCGGAGTGATCAGGTGCACCAACAGTCGAGCGTCCCCCGTACGACCGCGAAGTTCAACGCAGAGATCTCCCGAAAGGTGCCAGCGGAGCTGGCAACGCTCGTGTCCTCAGTGGGGGGCGAATTGAAGCGGGACACCGCATTTCTGCGCGGTTACGAGATGTTTCATCGCCTGATGGCAGGGGAGAAGGATGCCCTTGTTCGGGCCAAAGCTGAGAGCGATTTTGCACTATTCGCGGGGGCTCACCTCCTGAAGCTCGCCGGGCGGGAAGTCAGTGACGTGGTGGCACAGCTGGGGTCAACTCGGGTGATACCGTGGATAACGAAGGGCCAGGTTCCAGAGGTCCTTTGTGATAACGATCCGTTACGGGGGGCGCTGTTCACGAAGCGGGTCGTGGTACCGGTAGGGGCGTCAGCTGATTTCGCTTTCGTTTTGGGTGCTCA
The DNA here is from genome assembly GCA_044352465.1 of Bdellovibrionota bacterium. Lineage (GTDB taxonomy): Bacteria > Bdellovibrionota_C > UBA2361 > UBA2361 > UBA2361 > JBILDU01. The sequence goes on along the minus strand of JBILDU010000022.1, from coordinate 24,111 downwards.
TGCGGGGACGCGGCGGCTGGGGACGTCGAGCATACCGATCGCCTTTACGAGTGCTGAGGGAAAACTCGTCGATCGGGTCATTGAGGCCTGCGAGCGCTCGTGTAGCCTCAGACTCGGTCGATATGAGGCGATGCGTGATGAATTTTTACGGGTCACGGCGAGCTCTCACGCCCGCGAATTTGTCGACTATTTGCACGCCGCTACGGGGGGCAACGCGCGAGTGCCGTGGAAGCATGTGCAGACCTCGGCTGAACGGTGCGAATTTATCCGTGGATTCCTCGATTTTGCCGGGGGGACTTTCGATGTTGCCCACCATCGTCTCATTATCGGGCGACGTCACAATGTGGGTCTTCTGGAGGAGGTCGCGCTCGTGCTGAAGCGGGAGGGGATCATCGCTCGGCTGAGTTCGGGCGTGATACCCTCGTTGCATATCGAGAGTTACCAAGCGCTTGAGGCCTTACGGGATCGTCACCTGGTGAATAGTGATCGCTTGATCGGATGCCTCACGGCGAGTTTGGCGGAACCACCGGTGGTGGAGACCGGACGGCCGGAGCACTATCACGCAGTGATGGAGATGGCGGATCGTCTCTCGCGGCGCGGACGGGTTTCTCCCGATGAGCTACGACGACATCTTCGGAGGAGCGGGGATCCTGCAGGCGAACTTCCACTTGATACGATAAGGCGGTGGGTTCGGCATGGGCATGTCCCGGCGAGTGTGGCGCGACTCAAAGAGCTCGAGAAAATTGAGGGACGGGTATTCTCAGGGGCGCGGCTATCTGAGATCGGCCATGCCGTCTGTGCCCGTGCTGGTTCGCTCCACCCCTTCGTTACCACCCAAGCGATCGCTGAGTTCTGGGGGGGGGTCGCGAATCTCGCTGCACGCTGTGGGGTACCGGCGCGGACCCTCTCCGATTTCACGACGCGGAGTCGCCTTCCGAGCCGAGCCGAATACCGCTTGGTGCTCGGAGCGGTCGGATTGACCCTGTCGGGGGAGCTCGAGGAGGCGTCCGTGTCACCGGAATACCGCCATGTGGAAGGGTGGTTAAAAAGTGACGGGGAGCGGAAAGTCTTTGGGAGTTACAGCGCCGCGCTTTGTATGCTCGCGCGGGATGCATTTGCCCGAGGTGATGACCCGCGGGAGGTTGTGCGGGCCCGACTCGCCCGACTGATGAAGCGCAATGCTGAGATGATCCGCGACACCTCGGTGTAGGACAGGCAGGCCCGGGGCGACCTTCCGTGCGGGAGGCGTTTGGCGAAGAAAGCGCGCAAGAGTACCAAAAAAGACCGGGAGGCGGAGGCACCTCTGCCTCCGCCTTCCGGTCGTGCTCCCCGCTGACCCAAGGCGGGTGGGGCACTCGCGCGGGTCACCCGCGGTAGTCGCGGGCCTGGCTCTCGAAGAGATCGCGGTAGATGCCACATCCCTCCATGAGCTCTGCGTGTGTTCCGCTTGCCAAGACCTGACCGGCATCCACCACGAGGATCCGGTTGGCCCGGCGTACCGCGCCCAAGTAATGGGTCGAGAATACCACGGTCTGTCCGGGACTCTCGTGGAAGAGGGTGTCCCAGAAATCCCGGGCTGCCTCGGGGTCGATCGCGGCGGTCGGTTCATCGAGGACCATCAGCGGAGCGCGCAGATAGAGGAGCGATGCGAGGGCGAGCTTTTGGAGCTGGCCACCCGACGGTTCCTCGGTATCCTTATAATCGCGTCCCAGCCTTTGGCTGTAACCGAGCGGATACCGCTCGATGAACACCGCGGCTCCGCTTCGCTTCGCCGCCCACGCTACCCGATCGCGATCGATCGGTTGCCCGGCCCGTCCAAGAGCGATGAACTCCTCGACGGTAAGGTTGTAGTGCTGGATCTCCTGCGGGAGGCATCCCACCACCGCGCGTAGCGTTGGAGCGTCGAGCGCCTTGGCCGACACTCCGCCGATCCGGACCTCGCCGTGATCGGGATCGAAGAGCCGGACGAGCAGCGCCTTTAAGGTGCTTTTCCCGGCGCCGTTCACTCCGACCACAGCCCATTTCTCCCCTGCGGGGATACGGAACGAGATCCCGCGAATGACCTCGCGATTTCTCTTTCCGACACCCTGGGGATAGCCGAATCGGACGTCGTCGAGCTCAAGGCTTACCCCTTCAGCACTCACCCGTGGACTCACTCCGAGTGCGGGATAGTGGGTCCGCGATTCGATCGCGAGCACATCGCCAAAGCTCTGCACATAGAGCGATTGGCCGAGTTGTTGCCCGAGCGCACTGGCGAGTTCGGCAAGACTTGCCCCAAGGAGCGAGAGTGCTCCCAAGTAGAAGACGAAGTCTCCGATAGCTATCCGCTGTGCGATGACTCCATCCACCAGGGCGATCGCACCGAAGACGATCGCGGCCATGCCGCACGCCATCGCGACGAGTCTCCCCAGGATACTCCGCCGTTCAAGGACATCGTACGCATCGATCATCTGCCCCACCTGCTCAGCGAACCGCGCGGCAAACCAGCGGGCCGCGCCGAAAACTTGCAGGTAAGCCAGCGGTTTCGAGTTAAGGATATTCCCCCGGTCCTCCCAGAAACGGCGCCATCGATCCCCTTGCCTCTCGTCGACCTTGAATTGCCGGTAGGCGTGGAGCCCCTCGACCGCCATGCTCGGCACCATCGCGAGGATCACGATCGTGCAGAGCCATTGGTCGAAGCGTCCGAGAATCACGGCGGTGATCACGGCGAGCGCGAACGCTCGAGTGAGCATCACCTGGGATTTCGCAAACGCCATAACCCGCCACACCGCCCGCTCCTGCACGTTCTGGATCTTATCCTTGAGATCCGGATCGCTATAAGTTACCGGGTCGATCTCGGGGACCTTCAGTACCTGCGCCTGTTGCACATAGGTGAACGCCCAGTGTTCGATCAGCCGATCGATAACGGTCATGATCAGGGGAATCGAACCCGACACGACCAGTCCAAATGCAAGCCCGAGAGTCGGCAGATCGAAGAGGTCCACCGGGGTGCGGTGCGCGAGCGCTTCGAGGATTCGGCCGACGCTCCAATTCATAATGAACGGAGTGGCGACCAGTACCCCCACGAAGATGACCCGTCCGACCGAGATACCGGGACGATACCGAAAAAGTGTGGAGACGATTTCTCCGTTAGCCCGGGCGATCCGGACTCCGTGCCCCACGAGCTGGCGGAGCCGTGCACCGCCCGGAGGGGCACGCGACACCCTGATCGTCTGAGCCTCAAGGACATGGACCGCATTGTATGTTTTCATAGTCTTCCTCCTGTAGCGTCGATACACTTCACCTGTTCGGTCCGAGTTGCCTGTGGTCGGGTTGCCCCGCCGCATACACCTCGCCCGTTGAACGCACCCAGCGTTCGATTTTCCGCTCTCTTTTTCCCTTAAGCGGTTTGTTTTAGGTCGATTGCTCTCGGTGGTGCGATGAACCGCGCGCACCCCGCGGGGACGTTACCGTCCGTCTCTGTGTGATGCCATCGTTATCTCCCCTCGTTGCCGTTTCGTTCTTTGCGACTTTATCTCGACGACCGTTTGGCAAACGCGCACGAACCGTTCTGAGCGTGCCGACGTATTTTCGTCAGCACCGCCTGTCTCGGTACGTTGCGTTCGGTAATGCCAGGGAAAAAAAGGAGGGCAGTTTCGAAGGGTCGCTTCAGTGCCTTACCTTATTCATCGTCCCGACATCACCGTGTCGGGTCCGTGTATAAGGCCCGACCGGTTACGGAAACCGCATATTTATTGGGTTTCCGGCGTATCCTCGAATCGATCGGCGCGGGCCCATTGAGGTACGCGCGTCAGACGAGAGCGCATCCCCACGACGTTTCGCCGTGGTGGGGTTTGCTTTCGTTATATGAAGATTTGAAGAGTACATGCATCGAACTCTACCACGCTTTGTCGAGGAATCGAAGAAGAAAATGAGCTGCAGGTGATTTTCCTTGCCTTTGATTTCAGAGATACCTTCAGGATCGGTTTTATTCAGTGCATTTACTCTTTTGCGCGGGTGACCCGATTCGGCCTACGATGCCGGCATGACAACGTCGACCGAAAAACGCCGAACTCTGATCGATATCGACCCATGGCTGACGCCGTACCGTGATGACCTTGAGCTTCGGCGCCAGTGTGTCGAGGCACTGAAGAGACGAATCGTTGGAAGTAGGGGGGATCTGTACACTTTTGCAGATGCCCATCGGTATTTCGGGCTCCATCGCACCGAAGCGGGGTGGGTGTTTCGGGAGCTCGCTCCGAATGCAAGTCGGGTGACCCTTATCGGTGAGTTCTCGGGGTGGCGGGCGGAGGCTCGTTATGATCTTGCTTCCAGTCAAGGCGGGGTCTGGGAGATCGTGCTACCGCAAGAGAGTCTCGCCCACGGAATGCTGTATAAGTTGCTCGTTGAGTGGCGCGAGGGTGGAGCCGAGCACCGCGGTGAGCGGCTTCCAGCCTACGCTCGGCGCGTCGTGCAGGACCCGCAGACGTTGATATTTTCCGCGCAGGTGTGGGAGCCCGCCGAGCCGTATCAATGGAATAACTCGAATTTTGTCTTCCCCGAGGAGCCCCCCCTCATTTATGAGGCCCATGTCGGAATGGCGGGAGAGGCACCCCGGCTTCATTCGTACCGGGAGTTCACTGTCGATGTGCTGCCGCGGATTAAAGCGGCGGGATACAATACGATTCAACTGATGGCGATCCAAGAGCACCCGTATTACGGGTCGTTTGGTTACCAGGTCAGTAATTTTTTTGCGCCTTCGTCACGCTTTGGGACGCCTGAAGAGTTGAAGGAGCTGGTCGACACTGCCCACGCTATGGGACTCGCAGTCATCATGGACCTGGTGCATTCCCACGCCGTGAAGAACGAGGTTGAGGGAATCGGTCGGATCGATGGCTCGCTCACGTTGTATTGCCATGGGGGAGAGCGGGCGGAGCACCCGGCCTGGAATACTCGGCTGTTCGATTACGCCAAAGATGAAACGGTGCGATTCCTCTTGTCGAACTGCCGTTACTGGCTTGAGGAGTTTAAGTTCGACGGATTTCGGTTCGACGGTGTGACGAGCATGATCTACCGCGACCATGGGCTGGGCGCACGGGTGGCCTCGTACGATCATTATTTCGGAATGCATATCGACACCGCAGCCCTCGCGTATCTGGGCGTGGCAAATGACCTTATTCATTTACTGCGCGTCGATGCGGTGACGATCGCGGAAGAGGTGAGCGCGATGCCGGGGCTCACCGCGTCGACCGAGCTTGGCGGAGCTGGATTCGATTATCGCCTCGCTATGGGGACTCCCGACTACTGGATTAAGGTCATTAAGGAGCGAGCCGACGAGAGCTGGAACGTCGCGGAGATATGGCGGGAGTTGACTGCCCGGCGCGTGGAGGAGCAGACCATCGGCTATGCTGAGTCGCACGATCAAGCTCTTGTGGGTGATAAGACGATTATCTTTCGGCTCGCCGACAAAGAGATGTATACCCACATGCGCGCGAGCGACACGAGCCTGGTGATCGATCGAGCGCTCGCGCTCCATAAAATGATCCGCCTCGTGACCGTGGCGACAGCGGGGCATGGCTATTTAAATTTTATGGGGAACGAGTTCGGGCACCCGGAATGGATCGACTTTCCGCGCGAGGGGAATGGGTGGGCGTATCATTACTGTCGGCGGCAGTGGTCGCTGCGCGATGCGCCGTCGTTACGCTACCGCTTTTTAGCCGACTTTGATCGCGCGATGATTGAGCTCGTAAAGCGGCGGGGTGTACTCGCCGAGTCTTGGCCCCAGCTGGTGTATGAGCACGTTGCTGACCAGATACTCGCCTTCGAGCGGGCGGGGCTTTTGTTCGTCTTTAATTTTAGTCCGGTGAATTCCTACGCCGATCGCTCCATTCCCACAGCCGCCGGGGGCTACCGCCTGGTGCTCGATTCCGATGCGCCGGAGTACGGTGGGTTTGATCGAGTCGACCGTGGCTTGCTCTACGCAACCGGCAAGAGCGGTCCATTGCAGCTGTATCTGCCAAGTCGAACGGCGCTCGTGTTCGAGCGGTGACTTTGCTCCTGCGGGGGGCCTCAAGGGAAATCAAAGAGGGGCGGGTCGGTTCAGTGAGCCTCTATTTGGCGAGGTCGTCGTATTTCGTGTGCTTTCCCCGGGCAGCTTCGACCGGATACTTCGCCTCATTTTTCTGCATCTTTTGCTCAAATGCAGCGGGAAGATCCACCCCGAAATCGTGGGCCATGAGGAGAACCCAGTAGAGGACATCGCTCAGTTCGTCGGCGATCGCGCCGCTTTTGGCCGCGACGTGATGCCTCGTCTCGGCGTCGCTCTTCCACTGAAAGTGCTCGGCGAGCTCGGCCGCTTCGAGTACCAGCGAGAGCGCCATATCCTTGGGGGTATGAAACTGCGCCCAGTCGCGAGCGTCACGAAAAGCCAGGATCCGCGCGGTCATTTTTTGTAGGTCGTTCATCGGTCACCGTAGATTTTGAAAGCGTGTCCTCCAGCCACCCAAGGGTGCCTCGCGGCGGCGGGATGCCACCACGAGAAAGATCAAGCCGAAGATGAGCATGACGAGGGAGAGCCATTGTCCCCGGGTAAGCCCGAAGAGCTGGAAGCCGATCTGCAGATCGGGCAGGCGGTACTCCTCGCCGATTATCCGCACGACGGCGTAGAGGGAAAAGAACCAGCCCGCGATCACGCCAGGGCGGCGGGGGATGCGCCACACCAGCATCAACACCACGAAGAGGAGGAGACCCTCCAGGAGTGCCGCGATCAGTTGGGAAGGGTAACGGGTGGTCAAGAGCGGGGCGAGGAGGGTGGCGAGAGCTTCGTTGCCACCTTGTATTGCGGTGGTGATGCGGTGGAGCGCCTCAATGACTGTGTCGAATGCCCGCGGGTCGAGCGAGCTGCGGGCCAACAGGTCACTCCACCGGGCTGAGTCGATTCCGAGCTGCTCAACGACCGGTTGAAGTGTGCTGAGTCGACCCCACTCGTGGCTCGGCCAGGCGAGGATATCTTGGGGGAACTTCACACCGAGGGGGTAGCCCGCTGGGGCCGCGCGGCCAACGAGCTCTCCATTAATGAAGTTTGCGATGCGTCCGAAAAAAATACCGATCGTTCCCCCAATTGTCGTCAGGTCGAAAAGATGGAACGCGGGAAGCTTGTGGCGGCGACCGAAGAGGATACATGCGACGATGATCCCGATAATTCCTCCGTGGCTTGCCATGCCCCCTTCGTTGATAGCAAAGGCACCCCAGAACGGAAATGTTGGACGAAAAGAAGTGAGCAGCTCAGGGGAGTAGAAGATGCAGTAACCGAGTCGACCACCGATGACGGTCCCAAGGGCGACCGTAAAAACAAAATCTCCGGCGAGCTCTGGAGCGATCGGGGAAAGCCCCCGTCGAGCGAACCAACGGATGAGGAGATATCCGCAATAGAAGCCAACGAGGTAAGCGAGTCCGTACCACCGAATTCCAAAGGTGGTGGTGATTTGAACGGCGAAGGGATCGAGGGTCAGGAGGTAGGCGTCGTTGGTGAACATAATCGTGGGAATACTGTGTGTGGTCCGACCGTAGCAACTTTGCGACCGCGGGGAAACTCGATTTCGGGTGTGTCAACGATCTGGCAGGGAGGGTGGGACCACCGGAGGCGCGATAATCGATTCAACCTGTTATCGCGTCGTGCGGTGGCATATCGCTTGCTCATTTCAGAAGAAGAACAAGCCGGGAGATGCCCATGTTTAATTTTCGAACCTTAGGTACGGTGTCGCGTGAACAGCCGCTCGACCGCAGCGCGCTCTGGGGGGTGGGGTTGTGTATCCTTCTCCTTGCGCTGGGGGTGTTAGGGAGCGGTCAGGGGGCAAATTTTATCGATATTCCGAGCTTTCTCCTCGTTTTGGGAGGTACGCTCGGCTCCGGTCTCGTCCATTTTTCTCTCCCCGATCTCCGCGCGGCGGGGCGGGCTCTGCGGGAGATCTTGATTGAGAAAACATACTCGCCGCTCGGTCGAATCGAGTTCTTTGTGACCCTCTCGGGGGTAGTGCGCCGCGACGGTTTCTTGACCCTTGAGCGTGAAGCACGGGGCTGCCGCGACCCGTTCTTGCGCCGAGCGCTCGAAATGAGCGTAGACGGTCAGTCGACTGAAGATATTCGGCGAACCCTTGAAATCGAGTCGCGGCGTGCGGCCGATCTCGCGTGGCGGAGTATCCAGGTGTTTGAGACGCTGGGAAATTACGCTCCGGCGATGGGACTTATTGGGACGATCATCGGCCTTATCCAGATGTTAGGAGAGCTTGGCGACCCAACGAAGGTGGGTCCCTCGATGGCGTTGGCCCTTTTGACGACGTTTTACGGAGCGTTGATGGCCAATATGCTCTTCTTGCCGGTAGCGGGGAAGTTGCGAAACCGCGCCGAGGAGGAGGCGGTTCTCCGTTCGGTAACGATCGAAGGTATCGTCAGTATTGCTAATCGTGACAACACGATCGTCGTTGAGCAGCGGTTACAGAGTTTTCTACCGAAGCGGGGATAAGTGATGCCTTCAGGGGGCCCCGGTGTATCGCTTCTTCCGCTCGCGCTTCCGGAGCGCCCCGCCGATCGTGCATTTACCCTCCAGTATACGACGCTTATCCTTATTATTATTACCTTCATCGTCGGCGCTTTTGGTGGGCAAAAGGTCCAGAGCAAGATGACGCCGCTTCCGTCAAGCTCCGCACCTGCCCCCACATCCCCAGGAGCACGAGACGAGAGGGAGGGGCGAGTTCCGAGCGATTCGATTCAAATCGAACATCTTTTTAGGGCAGCTTCGGTTGAACTCGACACGGCAAAAGGGGCCGCGATCGCGGCGGTTCTCAAATCTCACGATATCGACGCGGAGATCGATATCGTCGCTGATTCGATGGGTGAGGACGACTACCGCATCGCGTTGCGGCAGGGGCGTACATTGCTAAAATTTCTCCTTGAGGCTGGGGTTCCGGCTGGTGCGTTCCGGGTGTACCTGGTGGAATCGCGGGTCCCTGAGTGGGCCGCAGCTGAGACAGCGAGCCACACCACCATTCGCTTCTATCGAGGAGGCCCCGATGGAGCGCAATGAAGGGGGCTACGCTCGGGGGAGCGGGCTCAATAGCTGGTCGACGACGTTTGCCGATATTCTGACACTCGTCCTCTCATTTTTTATAGCGACCATATCCGTAAGTCCTTTAAATCCAGCATCTGAGTCCGCTTCCGAGCGTCAAATAACTACCGTTTCGAATGAGGTCGGTGTCTTAGAGCCTCAAACGTCGGTTGATGACGAGGGTGGCACCCGACTTGCAGCTACTCCTCCTGAAGCCCAACCCCTGAATCCGATCGGGGTAATCGAATTCGGCGCGTCCGACTTCGGTGGGGGAGGTGCGGAATTGAGTGCCGAGGCGCGGGAGCGACTAAGAAACGTTGTCATGACAGATGCTTATCGCCCCCTTTCCGTTCGGATCGAGAGTTGTGATGGGGCTGGGGATGAGAACCTCGGTCGTGAGCGGGGGCTTACGTTACGGCGACAGATTTTTGACGTTGCTGGTCGTGGGCCGACGGTGCGGTTGGCGGTGATGGATGGGGATTGTCGCAGTATCCCGGGTCTTCCCGTCGGAGGTACAGCACGGATAACGGTGCGCAGAGCTGAGTAAACGATGGCGAATGAAGCTGAAAAACAGAGCGGCGAGTCGGAGGCAGCGGCCCCCGCAGAGGGTGGTGCAGCTTCGGCGAAGCCGAAGAAGCAGACGCTCATCATCATCGGTGTGGTGGTGGCACTTCTCGTGGTTGGTGGCGCGGCTGCATTCTTCATGCTCTCGGGCAAGAAAGAGCCGGAGGTCAACAGCCTTGAGCCGGATGCGGCTGGAGGGGGTGAGCCGGTTTTGATCCCCGAGGGGGGTGACGACTTCGCGGAGCTTACCGAAGGAGAGGAGCCGCTCGGTGCGATATTGCCCCTTGATTCCTTCGTGGTCAATTTGGCGGGTGGTCGTTTCATTCGGTGTCAGGTGCAACTTGAGTTCGTCTCGCGTGAGGTGCCGCGGAAGCTTTATCCCCGCATCGTTGCGGTGCGTGACGCATTGATCTCGCTACTTGCTTCGAAGACTCAGGACGACCTCCTGACGCCGCGAGGTCGGGATACGTTGCGCGATGAGATTCGGGATGCCGTGAACGAGATCCTCCGCAAGGAGGAGGTGAAACGAGTTTATTTCACCCAGTTCGTGATTCAGTAGGAAGAGCGGAGTTGGTATGAATCAGGTTTTAACACAAGACGAGATTAACTCCCTTCTCCGCGGTCTCTCGGACGGAGAAGTCGAGCCTGACTCCGTTGAAGCGGCTGAGCATTCGAACGCGAAGAAGTTCGATCTCGCTAATCAAGAGCGGATTATCCGTGGTCGTATGCCGACCATGGAGCTTATCCACGATCGGTTCGCGCGGCAGTTCCGTACCTCGCTCGCGAAGTTCCTCGGGCGCACCTGCTTTGCGAACGTTGGTGGTATCGAGACCATCAAGTTCGGTCTCTTCATGAAGAAGTTGCCGCTACCATCCTCCTTGCATATCTTCCGCATGCCTCCGCTCTCGGGTTATGCGCTGATGGTGGTGTCCTCACCGCTCGTCTACGGCATCGTCGATAGTCTTTTCGGAGGGAGTGGCCAAGGCCGGGTAAAGATCGAGGGACGGGAGTATACGCCGATTGAGACCCGCTTGATCGGTAAGGTCGTGATGACTGCGCTCGACGTGCTTAAAGATGCGTGGGCACCGATTCACCCGGTCGATTTCGTTTACGTTCGCTCTGAGTTTAATCCGCTTGCGATCGCTATCGTTCCGCCGACCGACGTTGTGATCATCGTCACTATCGAAGTCGAGCTCGAGCAGGAGAGCACCACGTTGACCCTGTGCACTCCTTACTCAACGATCGAGCCGTTACGAAGCAAGCTCGCGACCGGTTTTCAGAGCACCCGACTCGAGGCGGATAGTGGAGTGATGCGCCGGATGGAGGGGAATCTAAAACAGACGATGGCGAATCTGAGTGTGGAGCTTGCCACCGGACAGATTAAGACGAGCGACTTTCTTAATCTCAAAGTCGGCGATGTCATCTCCCTCGATAAGACCCCCTCGGAAGAGGCGGTCGTGAAAATCGAGGGCTCGCCGAAGTTTTACAGCTATCTCGGCAGCTATCGCGGGAATCGGGCGTTTCGTATTACCCGGCCGATCCCCAAGAACGATCTGATCAACTACCGTAATAAGCAGGAGATTATCAAAGATGGCGGAGAATGAGATTCCCGGTACTGCAGCCGAAGTAGGGGCCGAGGGGGTTGTTGAAGGCCTCGAGAAGGTCGCCGACGCGGCGGGTGAGGTCATCGACGCTACTCGGCAAGCGGCCGGCAAGGGTCCGACCCTCGATCTTATCATGGACGTGACGTTGCAGGTCGCGGTTGAGGTGGGGCGCGCTCGGATGACTATACAAGATCTTCTGCAGCTCGGTGCAGGGTCGGTCGTAGAGCTCCAGAAGCTCGCCGGGGAGCCGCTCGACATCTATATTAACGGCAAACCGGTCGCTCGGGGCGAGGCGGTGATCGTCAACGAAAAATTCGGGGTACGCCTCACCGATATCATCTCGCAGGTTGAGCGGGTTGAGGGACTAAAATGAAATTGATAGGTGCCCTCCTTCTCAGCGTAGTGGTCGTTGCCTCCCCTGTGGCGGCTGAGCCGGCGAGCAATGCTGCTACGAGTGCGGCGAAGCTTGAGCAGGTTCGGGCGATCGCCGCGGAGCGAGCCGCTCTGAAAGGAGAGAGTGGTTCGGAAGGTAGCACGGCTGGTTGGAGCTCCACGGGAGATATCTCGGTTGGAGGCACCGCGCTTAAAATGTTTACCGCGCTCGGGGTGACGATCGGCGCGTTGCTCATCGGGTTGCATCTTTATCGTCGATTTACCGGCACGCCGGCTCCCGCGCGGGCGCGTCGATTACGTGTTGTTGAGCGACTGCCGATCAGTGGCAAGACGGCCATCGTGCTCGTGGAGTTCGATGGGCGCCCAATGATCCTCTCGGTCGGTGGCGAGACCGTCGTGGCTCTTGAGCCGCAGGTTTCTGAACTAAGTGATGTGGATAGGTTATGTCGCGACGAAGCAGTTCTCACCGCGGTTGGCTCGTAACGGTCGGCGCGGCGATCGCGCTGTCGGCTCTTTTTGGCGCCGTCAGCACCGCCGCCGCGCAGAGCACCATGCCCGATGTTTCGATTAATATCGGGGGCTCTGAGCTCTCGAACAGCGGGGGTGTCTCAGCGAGCCTGAAGCTCGTACTCCTTTTGTCGGCGATCTCATTTGCGCCGGCGATGATGCTCACGATGACCTGTTTTACCAGGATCGCGGTGGTGCTCGGCATGGTTCGAACCGCGCTCGGCACTCAGTCGATGCCGCCGAATATGGTTATCACCGGATTAGCGCTTTTCCTGACCTTCGCCATCATGAACCCCGTTTTCAGTGACATGTACTCGAAGGGGCTCAAACCCTTCATGGAGGGGCAGATGAGCGAAACCGAGGCACTGGAGAAAGGCTTCGCACCTTTGAAGGCCTTTCTGGTGCGCCATGCACGCGAGAAAGACATCGCTCTTTTTCTCGACATCACCCAATCAGAGGCCCCGGCCGATGTGAACGACATCCCGTTTCATGTCGCGGTACCGGCATTTGTTTTGAGTGAGCTCAACCTCGCTTTTCAGATCGGATTTTTGATCGCACTACCGTTTCTGGTCCTCGACATGGTGGTGTCCTCGGTGCTCACTTCGATGAGTATGATCACGTTGCCACCCGTGGTCATTTCGTTGCCGCTCAAGTTGATGCTTTTTGTGGTGGTCGACGGCTGGCATCTCATTATCGCCTCGCTGGTTCAAACGTATCACGTCACCGGATAAGGAAAGGAGTACTATGGGAATCGATGATTATCTCCGGCTCGCGCGGGTAGGGGTCGAGACCGCGGTGCTTGTTGCCGCACCGGTCCTTGTCCTCGGTCTGGTAGCTGGTTTAGCGGTGAGTATCTTTCAAGCGGCGACGCAGATTAACGATGCCGCGCTTGCATTCATCCCCAAAATCGGGGCAGCGATCGTTGGCCTCGTCGTGTTCGGTCATTTTATGATTAGCCGTATCGCGAGCTTTACCGCTTGGGTATACGGGCAGATCCCGGCCTTGTCCCCGTAATAGCCGACTGCAAGGTTCAACGATGGATCCACTTGATCTCGCCCTCAATATCTCGACTCGACTCGACGCCGTCTGGACGTTTCTCCTTCTTTTGACCCGCTACAGCGGTTTATTCATGGTTCTCCCGGGCATCGGTGGGGGTGAGCGGGGGCTTCGCATTCGGGCTCCGGCGATTATCGTCCTCGCTTTCGCGTCCTTTAATCCCGCCCAGACGGTGTTAATTCCGAGCGATAATATCGCCCTCCTGGGAGCTCTCTCGGGGGAGTTCCTCCTCGGGTTCGCTATCGGTCTCATTCCGTTTATGATCATCTCTGGGGTACAAACAGCTGGTCAGCTCGCGTCGACATCGATGGGGCTCTCGGCGGGAAACCTCATCGACCCAACCTTAGGTGTCGTGACGAGCGATCTCGCCCGAATTTTGGGGGATCTCGCGGTCATCGCCTTTCTCCTTGTTGGGGGACATCATCTCGCGATTCAAGCCGTCGCCGGACTCGGCGGGGTGGTAACTCCCGGGCAATTCATCGTTGGACCTCAAGCCGCAGAACTCCTGATCGATCGCAGCGCCGATATCTTTCGGGTTGGAGTCTTGCTCTCTGCTCCGATCCTCGTGGCCATGCTTCTTACAAACGCAGTGTTGGGGCTTATCTCGAAAGCGGTACCCTCGGTGAACATCTTCATCGTGAGCTTTCCGCTCACGATCGGAATCGGGCTCATTCTCACCGTCGTGGCGTTACCCGACGTCATTCGGGTCGTCCACCGCGAATTTACCGGGATGGAGAACTCAATCCTCGCCGTCGCTCGGGATGCGCAGGCACCCAATATACCCACGACAGGTCGGAGTTTTGACACTCCGGGTCAAGGGAAAGCCACTCCGCAGCCCCTTTAGTTCACATATCCTTGCTCAATTCAGTGACTTAGCGCCACCGGAGTGAGGCACAGCTCTTGCTCTCTTCGGTGAAGGAATTCCACCGCAAGCGCTATGTCAGAGAACTCAACACCCGAACAAAGGACAGAGCTCCCCACCGACAAACGGATGGGGCAACTCCGTAAGGAGGGAACGCTGTTCTTTTCACAGGACATCGTCGTTCTGCTGACCCTCATGACCGGCTTCTTGGTCGTCTCAGCGACCGCGTCGACCCTGACCGAGAACCTTAAGATCGTATTGGCTCACTCCTACAGCTTGATCGGGCAACGCGAGATTATGACCTTGAAGGAGATCGAAGCGGGTGTTCTGGGCACTGCGGCGCTCATCGTTCCCTCACTTCTCATCATCTCCGGAGTTATCGGTGCGGTGGCTACGCTCGCCGTCATGCTGCAAACCGGCTGGAACATGCGGGAGAAGCTCATTCGCTTTCGTTGGGACATGCTCAACCCGGTCGAGGGGATTAAGCGGATCTTTTCGATCATGGGTCTCGTGACCACCGGCAAAGCTATTCTCAAGTTGCTCTTGATCCTTCCCGTCGGGTATTTCGCGCTCAAGGGATTCGCCCCCGAGATGGTGAATCTGATGCATCTCTCGATCGGCGATATCCTGCCCTACACCGCCTCTGCAATCGAGACGGTATTCTGGAAGATTACGTATATCCTCATCGCCCTCGCGGTCTTCGACTTCGTCTACGGCAAGCATCACTGGCTTTCGCGGAACAAAATGACCAAAGAAGAGGTCAAGGACGAGCGGAAATCGGTGGAAGGTGACGAAGAGACCAAACGTCGAATCGCGGCCAAAGGTATTCAGCGGATCATGCAGCGGTTGAAGACCGCGGTGCCGAAAGCCGACGTTGTGGTGACGAACCCTACCCATTACGCGGTGGCGCTTAAATACGATCGCAACTCGATGGTTGCGCCGATCGTTGTGGCGAAAGGGCAGGGACATGTCGCGCTGCGGATTCGTCAATTGGCTCGAGAGGCAGGTGTGCCGGTGCTCGAGCGGAAGCCGCTTGCGCGGGCGCTCTTCGCTTCGACTGAAGTGGGTGCAACGATTCCGCACGAGCTGTTCCGTGCAGTCGCAGAGGTATTAGCTTACGTCTTTAGGTTACGCAATCCGCACGGGCAACCGGTCCGAGCGAAGTGAGGGATGAGGTATGGCAAAAGGTGCTCCCCGCGCCGCAGCTACGGCAGTAGCCGCGAGCGGTAAGACAAAGAAAGATCCGAAGCTGCTTATCAGCTTGGCGATCCCGGTGGCCCTCGTCGCGATTCTCGCGATTATGTTGTTCCCGCTCCCGACGGCGGTGCTCGACGTCTGTATCGCACTCAATATTACGATATCTCTCGTTGTACTCTTCGCCTCACTGTACATGGATCGTCCCCTCGCGTTCTCGGCGTTCCCCGCGGTGCTTCTCATTACCACCCTCTTTCGCCTCGGTATGAATATCGCCTCTACCCGATTGATTCTCATCAACGGGAAGCAGGGACTCGATGCCGCGGGTGAAGTGATTCAGGCGTTCGGTGAGTTCGTCGTCGGCGGAAATTTCGCGGTTGGTATCGTTATCTTCATCGCGATCAGTATCGTCAACTTAAAGGTAATCACCAAGGGTTCAGGTCGTATCGCTGAAGTAGCTGCTCGTTTCACCTTGGACGCCTTACCCGGTAAACAGATGGCGATCGACTCTGACCTCAATACCGGACTTATCAACGAAACCGAGGCCAAAGAACGACGTAAGGACCTCGCCCGTGAAGCTGAGTTTTACGGAGCGATGGACGGTGCGGCCAAATTCGTTTCGGGAGACGCGGTGGCTGGCCTCTTCATTACCGGTATCAATATCGTCGGAGGCTTCTTTATCGGCGTCGTGCAGCTCGATATGCATTGGCTCGATGCGGCAAAGATCTTCACCCTGCTGACCATCGGTGACGGGCTTGTTTCGCAGGTTCCTTCGATCATCGTTTCAATGGCAGCTGGTCTTATCGTGGCGCGAGCAGCCTCGGGGGAAGACCTTGGGCAAGATGTGCTCGGGCAACTCGGTCAATCGGCACGGCCGCTCCTCCTTACCTCGGTGGTGTGTTTTGGCTTCGCCATCGTCCCGGGACTCCCGTTTCTGCCGTTTCTGATCCTCTCCCTTATCGCGGGTGGACTCGGTCTCACGCGGCAACGGATGACGAAGAAGCCGTCACCGGTAGAGGCGCAGAAGGCGGAAGAGGCCAAGAAGGCTGAAAATACCCCTGTTCCAGGAAGTCGCGAGGAGGTGACCGGGTTACTCGGAATGGATACCCTCGAGCTCGAGGTTGGGTATGAGCTCGTTTCCCTTGTCGAGGGGGGCGATTTGGTGGAGCGAATTCGCTCGATCAGACGCCAATTCGCGCTCGATTACGGCTTCATCGTCCCACCGATTCATATTCGCGACAACGTCCGGATTAAGCCGGGTCAGTATCGCCTTATGCTCAGGGGGGGCGCGATCGGCACGGGCGAGCTCCGTTCCAATCACCTCTTGGCGATGGATCCAGGGAACATTACCACGCCGGTCGAAGGTATTCCGACTAAGGAGCCGGCGTTCGGTCTCGATGCCCTGTGGATAAGCGCGGTGGACAAAGAACGGGCTCAATTCGCCGGCTACACCGTGGTTGATCAATCAACGGTTATCACCACCCACCTGACTGAACTCGTGCGGGGGCATATGCATGAGCTCCTCGGACGCCAAGAGACCCAATATCTTATCGATACGGTAGCAAAGGATGCACCGAAAGTTGTGGAAGAGCTTATCCCGACCTTGTTAACGATCGGGCAGGTGCAGCAGGTTTTGGGTCACCTACTTCGTGAACAGGTGAGCATTCGAGATTTGAAGACGATCCTTGAGACACTCGCCGATTGGGCCCCCCATGTGAAGCACCCAGAGAAGCTCGCCGAGTTCGCGCGACGGAAGCTCTCGCGGACTATCACGGCTAAGTTCATCAACGGCGACGGAGTCTTGCCCTTGGCGAGCATCAATCCGAACCTCGAGCGAGCGCTCGCCGATGCGGTGCAGCAAACCGATGAGGGCTCATATCTGGCTTTGGATCCGGGAGTTGCCCAGCTCTTGATCACTCGGCTCAGTAAGGTCTCGGAGAAGTTCGCCGAGATGGGGCAGACCCCGCTCATTCTGGCGCCGTCGCACCTACGCGCCGCGCTGTTCCATTTTGTTGAGCGATTCGTCCCCGGGATGGCGGTGATTACCCACCACGAAATCGCCTCAAATACGAAGGTTCATTCGCTCGGTGTCGTCTCGGTTGAGGGATAATACAGAGAGGTTTTTGGAAGTGAGGGCATAAGCTATGCACAAGAGTAATACCAAAACGTTTCGGGGAAGCAATATGAGCGCGCTGTTAGCGCTTGTTCGAGAGGAACTCGGCGAGGAAGCTATCATCGTGGGAAGTCGTTCCGTCGGTGAGGGGGCGCTCGAACTGGAGGTCGCTCTTGAGGAGGGGACGGCGGTGCACACCGCGCTGGGGGCGGCGACTGAGTCGATTGCGAATGTTATTCCACTCGCAACCCCCTACGAGCCCTTCCCCCGGGGTGAGCGGCGCAGTGCACTCGAGGAGGATCTCCTCGGCCAAGGGATCTCTGCAACGCTCGCTCGAGTATTGAGCGAGCGAGTCGATGAACGTGATGGGACGGAGCGCTCACTCGCCACCGCTCTTGAGGGTGTGCTCGAATTTGAGGTCCGGCTTCCGCTCCGCAAACGGGTGATCGGGTTCTTCGGTGCCACTGGAGTGGGGAAGACCACGACTATCGCTAAGCTTGCGGCCCAACTTCAGAAAGTATGCCGGATGAAGGTGGGGCTTATCTGCGCTGACACCTACCGGGTGGGGGCCTCGTTTCAACTTAAATCGTACGCCGGATTGCTCCAGAGCCCATTCCGGTGCCTCTCCGGTACCGGAAAGCATTTAATTGAGCTTGAGGACGCGATCGCTGACCTCGACCACTGCGATGTCGTGCTGGTCGATTTCCCCGGTGTGAGTGTGCGCGATAGTTCACGAATCGAGGGGTTAGCTCAGCAGTGCGCCGGTGCGGCTGAGATGGAGCGGTGGCTCGTACTCCCCGCACCGTCGAACGGGCCCGATCTCGGTCGGGTAGCACAGGCTTTCGAACCGCTCGGTATCGAGCGGGTGGTCGTGACCAAGCTCGATGAAAGCGGGTACATCGGCCCAGTAGTTAACACCTTGGTAGCACTTGAGAAACCGGTCGCTTTTCTGACTACCGGGCAGCGGGTCCCGGAGGACATTGAGCCGGCATCGGCGCGGCGGCTCGCCTGGATGCTCCGGCGGCCGGTCCAATAGGACCCCTTCAAACGAAGAAATATTCGGACGTAGCAGATTTTTTGAGACAGAGGAGGCCATGGGCGAATCATATACAGTGGAGACAGCTATCGCGGATCAAGCGGCGACCCTCAGAAAAAGGGGCCGAACTCAATCGAAGGGACGAAGGTCGATGACGAGCGTAACCCGAGTGATGAGTTTTACGAGCGGCAAGGGCGGCGTGGGCAAGACTCACACCGTGCTCAATGTCGGGCTCGCGCTTTGCCGTGAGGGCCGCAGCGTCTTATTGCTCGATGCCGATCTCGGCCTTGCCAACATCCACGTGATGCTTGGACTCCAACCTCGTTATACCCTTAATGATCTCTTTGAGGGACGGAAGACCCTTGAGGAGATTCTGGTGAATGGGCCAGATGGCCTCTCGATTATCCCCTCGGCGAGTGGGGTCGAATCGATGTGCAACCTGAGCCCCGAGCAACGCATGATGCTCACCGAGGCGGTTGAGCAGGTGGCCGATCGTTTCGACTATCTCCTGATCGATACTCAAGCCGGCATCGGTGCCGATGTACTGCACTTTAATAGCGCGGCGAGTGAGATCGTTTGTGTGATCAACGGTGAGCCGACGTCGCTTACGGATGCGTATGCGCTCATCAAGGTGATGGCGCAAAATTACGGCGAGAAGGCTTTCTCGATTATCGCCAATAACGTCGCCGATGAGCTTGAAGGGAAGCGCGCCTTTGCGCGGCTTGCCCAATCGGTTGGCCGGTTCTTGCATGTGAACCTCAAATATCTGGGCTTCGTGCCCCGCGATGCCGCGGCGAACGAGGCGATTCGCTCCCAACGAGCGTTACTTGAGGTCTATCCGAGTAGCCAGGCGGGACGGGCCCTTGCAGGGCTCGCGCGGCGAATCGATAACGAGTTTTACGATCATCGAGTGAAGGGCGGAATGCAATTCTTCTTTGAGCAGCTTGTAACGATGGGGGCCCAGCATGGCGACCGATAAACAGCCCCCGGCGCTCAAGAAGACGATTAAGTTTGGGCTTTTCCATCGCCTCGCGGCGGCGGTAGCTCTGTTAGGATTTGTGGTAACTCTGATCTCGGGAATCATGGCAGACGTGCCCATGATTACGATCGTTTACCGCGCGGTTTTAGTCGTGATCGCCGTTGGAGTGATAAGTCGAGTCGTCATCCAACTGGTCGCTTCGTATGAGGAGATGAACAGTGGTAAAGCCTAAACGTTCAGCGGTCGAAGCATACAAAAGTGTCGATGATTACGAGAAGGAGGACCTCATCAAGAGTTACCTCCCCCTCGTCAAGAAGGTGGTGCATCGACTCTCCGGCCGACTTCCCAAAGATGTCGATATCAAAGAGATGATCAACTCCGGTATCATCGGACTCGTTGATGCGCTGGAGAAGTACGATCCGAAGCACGAGACGAACTTTTCGACCTATGCGCAGTTTCGTATTCGGGGAGCGATCCTGGATAGTTTCCGTTCGCAGGACTGGTTGCCCCGCTCGCTGCGATTTAAGTCTCATCAGGTCGAAGCGGCGTATCACCGGCGCGAGCAGAAGCTTGGACGCCCCGCGACCGATGAGGAGGTAGCGGAAGAGCTCAATATAACCGTCGAAGACCTGCAGAAGCTCCTTGGCGAGGTTGGTAGTATCGTGATGTTGAGCTTTGAAGAGCTCGGTTTTGGTCACGGCGAGGACCGTTTTCAAGCCGATGAATGGCTGGCCAGTAAAGCGCACGATCCGCTCCACAAATTGTTGAGTGGGGAGAAAGTTGGTCTTATCGCTCGAGCGCTCGATCGGCTACCGGAGAAGGAGCGCCTGGTCATCAGTCTTTACTTCTATGAAGAGCTTAATCTGAAGGAGATCGGCGAAATCCTTGGGGTGACTGAGTCCCGCGCTTCACAGATTCGCTCGCGGGCGCTGATCCGTCTCAAGAACTATCTCCGGAAGGCGGTATAATTTGTTGCTCCCACATCCCATGAGGTCGTATGAGCGGGGTCGCGGGTAGTAGTAAGCGGGAGTCGATACTCGTTCTCGAACGTGATGCGGCTGACCTTCAAGTAACAGTTGACGCGATTGAGCGACAGGTGCCGAACGCGGATGTTCGAGCGATCTCTTCGTTTGTGGAATATTCGAAGCTCGTGGCCCACTACGACTTCGACATCGTGATCCTCGATCATAGCCTTGAAGAACCACGCGGACCAGAGCTCCTCCAGCAGCTCCGGCTTAAAGACGTGGAGCCGGGGGTGCTCGTCGTTTCGCGCTCCGCCGACCCCCGCACGGTGGCCGATTTCTATCACTCCGGTTGCCATAAATGCATCGTCAAGGAGGGGCGGTGGGGTGATGAGCTCGGTCCAGCAGTGCGGCACCTCTTAAGAATGCGTCGCCTCGAGGCGGAAAACCGTCGTCTCCTCGCGAAGCTTACCGAAGCGAACGTCCTGCTCGAAGAGAAGAATCGCCGTCTCGATGAGTTCTCGGCGACAGTCGCCCACGATATTCGGGGTCCTCTCGGGGGAATCTCGATGAAGCTCGACTACATTCTGGAGACGTACCGGGAGAGTCTCGATGCACGGTGCGCGGGCATTATGCAGCGGGCGCTCGATTCGGCTGAGCGGCTCGCGCAGATCGTGCAATCGATGTACGAGTACGCCAAGCTCGGCGCGAAAGCGGCGCGGATGACGAGCGTCGATCTGAAGCAGCTTGTCCACGAGGTAGTACTCGATCTCCATCTTGATGGATCGCGGGATATCAAAGTGGGGATAGGGGAGTTGCCCCAGGTCTATGGCAGTCCGGAGTTGTTGCGACGGATATTCATCAACCTTATCGGTAACGCGGTAAAGTATAACGACAAAAGCTCCGTGCTGATCGATCTGACCTTCGCCGGCTTCGAAGATAAGAGCCTCGGCACCTTTGCGCGCGTCGCCGTCACCGATAACGGTCGGGGTATCGCGCCCGAGGATCTCGCCTCTATCTTTACTCTGTTTAGCCGTGGAGCGGATACCTCGCCCGATGATGGTGGTGCAGGGATCGGGCTTGCCGTCGTGCAGCGGATCTGTGAACTCCATTTCGGTCGTGTCGATGTCCGTTCAGTGGTCGGGCAAGGCACCACCTTCGAATTGCTGCTCCCCACCGACCGGATTGAGCTGCCGCGGTGAGAAGGTCGTAGCGCTATTGCTTGAGATGCCGCGTTGAAACGCATCGATCGATGGTGGCCCCGAGTTCCTCGAAAACCGCTCCCAATATGTTGAAATGATCGGCGTTGTCGCGACTGAGCAGTGTCGCAGTCCCGCTACCTCGATAGGCTTTGAGGAGACGGACCGAATGCTCGAACTCTATGACCGTGTCCTTTTTCCCGTGGGCCAGTACGAGACAGGTCTCACGCAGCGTGCCGATCCGTTCGAGCGAGGGGATTGTGTAACATAAGAAGGGGGTGAGCAGGGCGAGCACCCCGCGTGCGCGAACGACATCCGGAATGCTCGTATAGGGCGCGATCAACACCAGGGTTCCAACCCCGAACTGAGCGGCGAGATAGGTGGCTGGCCCAGTGCCGATCGAATTGCCGATGACGATGACCTCGCGGGGCTCGATCCGTTCGTGGCGGAGGATAAATTCGAGGGCTGCCGTTGCATCCCGTTCGATCCCTACTTCTGATGGGAACCCGCTACTACCGGGAAAGCCGCGGTAGGTCACCGCATAGTTGGTGTACCCGAGCTGCGCGAGCCAGCGCTGGACTCCGATTGAGCTTTCGAGGGTATCGCCGTTTCCATGGAGGAAGAGCGCGACCTGAGGGCGCGGGGAGGAATCCGGGGTGCGACGCCACGCCGGAAGGGTCTCCCCGTCACTCGTACGAATCTCGAAAGCTGCGACATCGGCCGGGGGATGGAGCAAGGTGCCCCTCAGTCCTCGCAAGACCCCCGGGAAAATCTGGATGTCCTGGGAGAGAATAAGACAGACACTCACCATGAGAGCTGCCATCATGATGACTGCGCTGACACGTCCCAAGATCACGAGCGCCCCGTTGCGCCGAGGTGAGTATTCGGGAGTCTCCATAACCTGTGTATACCCTCGTTGCGTATCGAATCGTTCGTATCAAAGGTTATGGGCGCATTCGCTCGGTGGGGGCTCCCCAAAACAGTTACGTTATAACCTTAGAAGCCGAGGAGTCCGCCTACCCCTTTGCCCCCTTTTTTATCTCCGAGCAGTTTTCCGAGTGCCTCGCCCGCTTTCTGCTCAAGCACCTTACCGACGTTTCCAGAGAGAAGCTTCGAGAAGTCGGGCGCAACGGAGAGATTCGGCGCTGTGCCCTTAATCGTGAGCGGCACAGCGAGGCGACCTTCCTTATCGAGTGCTACCTTGATCTCTTTTACCTTTCCCGCCAGAGCGCTGGAGAGCCCCTTTTCAAACGAGATCGTCGCACCGAGATCGAGCGCTCCAGCAAATGAAGCACGCCCGCCTGCCGCGATATCGAAGAGCGGGCTTTTAAGGGCGAGGTCTTTGGTCGCGAGCCCCCCTCCACCGATGCTAAAGCTTGAGGAAAGGGCCGATATGACAGTTTCCTTCGCCTCGAGCGCTCGCTTGGTCTCTGGAGGAAGCGTCTCAAAGAGTGAGCTGGAGATAAAAGGCAAGCTGGTCGCGGCCTTGAGGACCTTGCCGCCGAGATTCTCCCCGGCAAGTTTTCCATCGTTGACGAGCAGAGAACCTGAGCCGGTAAGGGTTTCAAGGAGTGTTGGCCCCATCTTGCCGGTGGCGGCGGTCTGAAAGCGGGTGAGCTTCCCCGAAAGAGGGTTCGGTGCTCCCGGTTTCAAAACGCCGAGGATTCGCCCTACATCAAGATTCGCCAGATCCAGCTTAATCTGGAGCGCTTGAGTCTTCTGATCCAGTGAGCCGCTGGCTTTAATTTTCCCCCCAACGGTTGCCAAATCCAGAGTCTGAAGCGTTGCCACCGTCCCCTTGACGTTCGCATTGATCGCTCCAGTCACCGGTTCAGCGTTGAGATGGAGCGCTAGATTCTTTGTCTCGATCGTTTGCTCGGTGGTCGAGGAGCGCAGCGCCAGGTCACCGTTCATCTTTGTAATGGCGAACCCCCCACTCTGGAGTGCGACCTCGCGAAGAGTCACCGTGCCGTTCAGCACCGCATTGGTGGGAGCGAGTACAGCCTTGATGTCGGGAACGATTGAGCCGCTGAGGCCGAGAGCTCTTACGGCTGGCGGGATGAACTCGCCCAACGCGGCGATCTTTGCGAGATCGAGCCCCGCGGAGCGTAGCGCAACATCGCCCGTTCCCTTGGTGGTGTTGAAGTTTGCCTTGATGGCGACCGGGAACCCCCCGATATCGGCGCGGATATCCGGAGCGGTGAGTGTCGTGGTTGCTTGATCGAAAACAAGGTCGCTCGCGCTCACTCCTAGGTTGAGCTTCGAATCGACCAGCGCCGCAAGGGTGAGTTGAGGAAGTCGCACGACCGCGCCGTCGATATTGAGACTCGCCTCGATATCAAGGGGGGCGATCCGTCGCTCAGTTTTCGCCACGCGATCACGCCAGACGATCGTCGCTTTCCGTAGAGCGAATTTCTCCAGTTTCACGGCGAGGGGTGGCGCTGCGGCGTCGTTGCTCCCACCGGATGGCTGCGGAGGTGGGGTCGCGGAGCTCGGAGCTCCCGCGGTGCTCCGCTTGGGTAATCCCTCGAGAGTTACCCCGTCGGTATCTTTGACGAAG
>JBILDU010000021.1:0-35445 GCA_044352465.1 Bdellovibrionota bacterium | reverse complement strand
TGCCATGACAGCGTGTTAACCTCACTCATACAGACACGAATGCACTCACCAAGGTCGGTGTTCGGCGGGGTGTAGGCAAACGCGCTACTGAGGGATGTAAGGCTCACACACCAAAGGCAGACCGCCCGCCAAAAAGATTTGAGATTGCGCATTTCTCCCCCCGTCTAAGGGGTCTACGTCGGCTCTTAGCGAGTAAATCTTTAGCCTCCGCAATTATGCCTTGGGGAAAAAACAGAAATCTTCCGTCTGATGCCGACTCCGCGGTACCTGGTGCTCCTTTTTTAAAGCACCGTTTCACCCGTGACGACCCCTTTCATGTCTTGGTCCCTTAGGGCTACTTTACCTGATAAAGGTCGCCTCCGAGCGCCGCTCGTTTACTGTAGAGAGCTCTATGGGGCTTCCTAGAAGAAGCGTGAGCGGCACTTTGGCCGATGCGGCTACGCGGTAGGTGTCTCCGAGCTCAGTGCTCTCATTTCTTGAAAGAGCGAGGGTCACGCAGTTTGGTTCCGCCAAATCATCGCACGGCGCTGACTGAGGGTAGGCCGCTTGAATTGCATCAAGCGCTCGGGCTTTAGCAGCTTCCTCATCGATCGTGGTCCCCGACGCCTCGCCGCCATAGAAGCCTTGGAGCTCCGCCCTACAGGTGAGCGAACCATCCAGGCACTGCGGAGGGATCTGCCCCTCAGGCAGTGGAGCCGCGGTCAAAAGCACCTCTCCCCTCCCCTCATACCGGGTCGAGAGCTCCTGCCCACAGGTAAGCACCGGAGGGGCCGTAAAGGAACGTATCCCACTCTGCGTTCTTGATACCGCAAGGTGCACACCCTGCGGTAACCCTAGCGTCTCAGCGTGTTCTCGAAGCGTATCCTCCCAACACGTTTCTCCAAAATTCCCCCTGTACCGGGGCTACTCTTTGCAGGGCGCAGAGCGCGGAGCGATCCATCCTCCCACTCTAAATAAATACCTCCATCTGTATCGAGTAGCCCCGGTACAGAGAACAAATTTTACTCTCAAATCGCTTGAACAAACCGTGATGAGGAAAAACAGTGACATCAGCTGGGTGGATAAAGCTCGCGGGTTCTTGGCATCGAGTCGGTGGAGTTGGGACGGACCAGCAACTCGGGGCTACTTTCCTCTGTACCGGGGCTACTTTTTGTTTTTTTCCCCTGTGCCGGGGCTACTTTTGGCAGGGCGCAGTGCGAGGAGCGATCCATTCTCCCACTCTAAATAAATACCTCCATCTGTATCGAGTAGCCCCGGTACAGAGAACAACGAGCCGGTCCGAAAAAGCAGACCTCTCCACCTCCGCAGAAAAGGCTTCGTGAGGTCGTAAAAAGGTCCCGCCCTCTCACCTAGGAAAAACCCTCATTTTGACCACGACTCTCCTAAAACCCTAAAGAGAAAAAAAAAAAACGATACTACTCGGGAACGTTTTCACACCCAAGCAAAGGGTACCGTCGGCGCTCGGGGGGCTTGACGAGAAAATTAATGATAGAAGGGGAGCATTATGAAAATCTTAGGAATCACACTCACCGTCGCATTCACTTTGCTCTCAGTGGGGGAGACGTGGGCAAAGCCGCTCATCGATTCTCAACCGGATGCGACGCTAGGCGGCGCCTCAAAGATCGTCAGCGCTGAGGTCTGCTCCCGACAAACTGTTTTGGGGGATTGTTACTCAGCTCCGGTTCTTGGAGGCGAGTGCTACTGCGCCGCTGACACATCCTGCCCGAGCGGAGGAACCCCGCGGATTACCTCACCCGGTTACTGTTCAAACTACTGCAGTGAGTTTGGACCCGGTTGCGTGGTGACTTACGAATGTTGTACCTCTGTTTCGGTCGGCACCACACCACATCAGACGAAGTAAGTTAAAAAAGAGCCGCGAGGCTGGGGCAACCCCGACCGCGGGAATTTCGCCTCGCGAGCGCAGGTACCTACTACCACGACGATCTTGAGTACTCGAGCGCGGACTCTCAGTGGGGGCTGCTTACTCTCTGACCGGTACGTTCTTCCGGATCCACTCCACAATCTCGGTGGTCGGGGAACCGGGGAGGAAGATCTCCTTCACGCCGAGCTCCTTTAACTTCCTCACATCATCCTTTGGAACGATTCCGCCGCCAAAAAGGATAATGTCGTTTGCCCCCTCTTTTTTAAGGAGGTCCATCACCTCCGGGAAAAGGGTCATGTGAGCACCGGAAAGAATACTCATCCCGATACATTGAACGTCTTCTTGAATCGCGCTCCGCACGATCATCTCTGGGGTCTGGTGGAGCCCGGTGTAGATCACCTCCATACCGGCGTCGCGGAGTGCCCGCGCCACGACCTTCGCCCCTCGATCGTGACCGTCGAGGCCCGGCTTCGCGATAAGAACTCGAATTGGAGATGTGTGTGTCGACATACGAGAGCCTAAAAAGTGAGATCTCTTTCCGCAACGCCGCCCCCCGCGGGGACAACAACGTAACCGCGCAAATCGTTATAGAGGGGTTCCGCCGCGGGAAACCAACCCGCTCAACCGAATACTAAATTAAACCGGGGTCAGTATACACCCCGAATACCTCACGGTAAACGTCCGATACCTCGCCGAGTGTTACTCCCGCCTCAACCCCCTCAATCAATACCGGCATCACGTTTCCCCCCTCGCAGCAGGTGGCTTTGAGCTTAGCCATCGCCGCCTCCCATTTCGACTTATCGCGCCGCGCCTTAAACGCCTTCACAAACTCAATCTGATTCTTCTCGACCGCATAGTCGATATGAAGCGTCGGGATCTCCTGCTCCGCATCATCGGCATATTTATTGACACCAACGATCGGGTTTTCCTTTGAGTCGACGAGGAGCTGGAACTGATAGGAAGCCTCGGCGATCTCCTTCTGTGGGAAGCCGAGCTCCACAGCTTTCAGCATACCGCCGAGCGCCGCGATCTTGTCGATATATTCCATCGCCTCGGCTTCGATCTCATCGGTGAGCTTCTCAACATAGTACGAGCCGCCCAGCGGATCGATGATGTTCGTAACACCGCTCTCCTCCGCTATAATCTGTTGGGTCCGCAAGGCCACCTTCGCCGCATTCTCCGTCGGAAGCGACAACGTCTCATCCATCGAGTTCGTGTGAAGCGATTGGACCCCTCCCAGGACGGCAGCCAAGGCCTGTAATGCCACTCGGGCAACGTTGTTCATCGGTTGTTGAGCGGTAAGGCTCACCCCCGCGGTCTGAGCGTGGGTCCGGAGCATCATCGACTTTTCCGACTTCGCTCCGTACCGCTCGCGCATCAGCTTCGCCCAGATCCGGCGGGCGGCGCGAAACTTGGCGATCTCCTCAAAAAAGTCGTTATGAACATCGAAAAAGAAAGACAAACGGGGAGCAAACTCATCAACCGGAATCCCCCGCTCGACGCAGTGCTCAACGTACCCGAGGCCATCGGCCAACGTAAACGCGAGCTCCTGCACCGCGGTCGCCCCCGCTTCACGGATATGGTAGCCGCTGATCGACACCGGATTAAATTTCGGCGCTTCCTTTGCACAGAATTCGATCACATCGCACACGAGTTTCACCGCAGGCTTCGGGGGGCAAATCCACTCCTTCTGAGCGATGAACTCCTTGAACATATCGTTCTGGATCGTGCCACCGAGCTTATCAAAGGAAATGCCCCGCCGCTTCGCAACCGCGAAATAGAAAGCCAACGCCACCGTCGCCGTGCAATTGATCGTCATCGAGGTCGTGACTTGATCAAGCGCGATTCCCGAGAAAAGGCGATCCATATCGTCAATACACGAAACGCTCACCCCCTCGCGCCCCACTTCCCCCTTCGATTTCGGATGGTCCGGGTCGTAGCCCATCAACGATGGCATATCAAATGCGGTTGAAAGCCCTGTCTGGCCGTGCTCTAGGAGATACTTAAAGCGACGATTCGTATCCTCAGGCGATCCGAACCCCGCAAACTGCCGCATCGTCCACAACCGTCCTCGGTACATCGAGGGCTGAACCCCCCGGGTAAACGGATACTCTCCGGGAAACCCGAGTTTCTCTTGATAATCGAAATCCCCTTGGTTCTCCGGAGTCACCAGCTCGTCCTGCACCCGAAAACTGATCGAAGCGAACCGGTTCTTGCGCTCTTTTTGGGCGCGATACTTGGCCTCACGCCATTCGGCATACGAGCCGCTCTTCTTTACCGGAGCGGGAGTTGCTTTAGTTTCTGGGGTGCCCTTCTTACTCATACAACGTTCCTCGAAGAGATTTCGTTTTCTAGTCTTTCACGAGTCCAGCCGAGATAACCACCCGCTGAATCTCGCTCGTACCCTCGTAGATCTCCGTGATCTTGGCGTCTCTTAAATGCCGCTCCGCGGGAAAATCAGTCACATAGCCGTACCCGCCGTGAATTTGGATCCCCTTTGAAGCGCACTCCATCGCGGTCTCAGCGGCGAAAAGCTTCGCCTGCGCCGCAGCACGTGCGTGCTCTTTCCCGTCATCCTTCAATTGAGCCGCACCTAGGGTGAGATAACGCGCGGCATCGATTCGGGTCACCATATCAGCCAGGTAATTCTGTACGGACTGGTGTTCGGTCAAAAATTTGCCGAAAGCTTTACGTTGTTTTGCGTAAGCCAGCGCATCTCTGAGAGCTGCGCGAGCGATGCCGATCGCTTGAGCCGCTACCCCCATCCGGCCCCCGTTCAAAGTCGTCATCGCGACTTTGAAGCCTTGCTTCTCACCCAGGACCACGTTGTCTTTGGTGAGCTTCACGTCGTTGTAGGTGATGCTTGAAGTCGAGGATCCTCGGATCCCGAGCTTATCTTCTTTTTTACCCACGACGATCCCGGGGAGATTCATGGGGTGCACGAACGCCGTTACCCCCTTATGACCGAGGCCGGTGTCTTGGGTCGCAAACAAAAGACAGGTCGCGGCATCGGGCCCGTTCGTGATCCAATTTTTCGTACCGTTGATGACGTACTCATCCCCTACTTTCCGGGCAAAGCAGGTCAGACTCGCTGCATCGCTCCCCGTGCCGGGTTCAGAGAGCGCGAAACAACCGAGATCTTTTCCGCTCGCAAGTCCCCGGACGTAGCGGTCCTTCTGCTCTGGAGTGCCGTATTCATTGACGGGCCAGAGACAGAGCGAGTGATGCGCGCTGACGATAATCGACGTCGAGGCACACGCGGCTGCGAGCTCTTCGATAATAAGGCAATACGCGAGCTGGGACAGCCCCGCGCCCCCCCACTCCACCGGGACGGTCGCGCCCATAAAGCCGAGCGCTCCCATCTTAGGAATGAGTTCCTTTGGGAAGCGGTGATTTCGATCGATCTCAGCGGCTATCGGGAGCACCTCTTTTTCAGCGAAATCGCGCGCGGTCTCTTGAACCATCCGCACCTCTTCGCCCAACGGAAAGGGGAACCCGTCTATCCAACCCATAACGCGCCGCTTCCTAATAAAAACTCGCTGCTCAAGAAGAACTACTGCCCCCGCCACTTAGGTTCGCGCTTTTGCAGGAACGCTTCCATCCCCTCAGCGCGATCGGCCGTGCCGAAAAGGCTTAAAAAGCCCTCTACCTCAAGCCGTAGCCCAGAGTTGAGAAGCCCCTCTTGGGACTGCCGGATAACGGTCTTCGCCTTCTGCACAGCGAGAGGTGCTTTCTGCGCGATAAGGTTCGCCATCGCCGCCACCGCAGCTTTAAGCTCGGCTGCCTCAACGACCCGGTCAACGAGTCCGATAGTAAAACCCTCATCCGCAGTAATCAGTTCCCCGGTGTAACACAGCCTCCGTGCCGCCCCGATGCCGCACCGCTGAATAAGCCGCTGAGTGCCGCCAAATCCAGGGATAACACCGAGGTTAACCTCAGGCTGCCCGAGGCGCGCCGAGCGGGAGGCTACAATAATGTCACACGCCAGAGCGAGCTCTAGTCCGCCACCGAGAGCATAGCCGTTGATGGCAGCGATCACCGGCACACGGGCAAGCTCCAATCCCCGCATCGCGCGCTGCCCGAGCTCGACGTAATCGGCGATGGCACGGGGGCCAAGCCCCGACATCGTGGCGATATCAGCACCCGCCACGAACGCCTTCTCCCCCGCTCCCGTGATCGTGAGAACCCGTACGTCGGGCATCGTTGCAAGCTTGTCGAGCGCGAGGATCAACCCTTGGAGCACATCCGCATTGAGCGCGTTTAAGCTCTTCGGCCGATTGATCACGATCTCGCTCACGGGGCCTGTTGAAACGAGCTGTACCGTATCTTCTTCGAGGTAGGTCATAAGATTTTCTCTTGAAATGAAGCCCAGTGGAATTAACCCGGTGGCCAAGCAAAGGAGCGGCCGCCCAGGAGATGGATGTGGAGGTGAAACACCGTCTGCCCAGCAGAACGCCCGGTGTTAATCACGAGGCGATAACCGTCCGGGGCAAGCCCCTCTTGGCGGGCTACCTCAGCGGCAGCAAGGAGAAGCTCACCAAGGACACCCTGATCGTCTTTCGTCGCAGCGCCGACATCTTTAATAACCTTCTTCGGCACTACCAGAATATGCACCGGCGCTTGGGGGGTGATGTCTTTAAACGCTATCACCGAATCGGTCTCGTACACGATCGTGGAGGGGATCTCCCGCTTGATGATCTTCGTAAAGAGAGTTTCCGTAGCCGTAGTCATAGCGGCGATTTAAGCACTAACCCTATGAAAAATCAAAGGGTTTGAGGGCGAGTGGCCAAGCAAGAGGTGTTTCAAGTAGGCGAGTTTAGTGCGTTTCTTCACGGGGCGTAGAGCCCCCGCGCCGGCGTCAAAAGCCCCATCGGATCGATCCCGCAATGACTAAACGGACCGTCAAGCCCAACAACAGTTACAGTGGCCGTCTCAAGGAACAAACGATCACATCTCTCAATGTCAAACGAGCCAGTGTCGCCCCCCCTTTTTTAGACAGGTATACTTCAACCCGAAGGAGCGCTGGCAACGCGGAGCGGAGCCGTTTCTTCGAGCACAAGCGCAGCTAGCGCGACCAATTTGCCACGGCCTTAGTCTCTGTGCTGAGCTTTCCGGTGTTCTTGGATTTGAGTGGCGCCAAAGATATTATCCCCGAGCTCAAGGTGGATGGCGTGGGAGCCTACTGGGTCTCCTTTAACACCGAACCGTGTGGCGAGGGCTATAAGCCCCATCTCGCTCCCGGGGACTTGGAAGGCGCTTTTCTGCTCCCGCGGCATCTTCGCCCAGGTCTCCGGAGTGTAGGATTTGGTGATAAGAGCGCGAAGCTCATTGAACCACCCCTTTCGAGCGGTGTGCTTTCGACCTGAAGGCGCTAGCTCATTCCGCAGCCGGTCAGCTAGAAATACCTTCATCAAAGACTGATACGGCACATCTCTCGGCAACCGCCCATCCTCAGAGCTTCTTACCGTGCTCTTGAATGCGCGATAGAATCGCATCGAAACTAGGGAATCCGCCGTAGTAGAGCGCTTGAGTTCGTTGAAACTCCTTGGCGTAACGCGCTCGCGTCGCCCGGTCACTTAAAATGAAAGCTTCATTCTTCTTTATATTTGGCTCGTCCCCCGTGCGGAAGCGAGTAGCTTTATGCTCAAAGTACGGTTTCGTCCCGATGAAGCTTAAGACTGATTGGTCTCCAAGAAGCTGATAGACGTCGTAGTAGTGCCGGATGAAGTTAACGGGCATTGTCTTGCCCTCTTGCTCTTGAGCGTATTTTGTTGAAATGGCCTGAAGCTTTTCAACGAACGTATACCCAGGAAGATAGCACGCGACATCGATAGCTCTGTTATCTACTATTGTAAGCCCCGATGTGAGCGCAGCGTCATACAGCCATGAAGAGATGGTCTTCTTCTCATTTGGCTTCGTCACGTCGAAACCAACCTCAAGGAGCACATAGCTCTTTACTCCCGCGAGCGTCGGGTACTCGCTCTCAAAATTAAGCCTTACTGCGCCACTTCTGCCCTTTTTATCATCGAAGCTCGGATCGCGTTCCGCTTTGACGCCAGGGATAGAAAGCTCTTTGGTGAGCCAATCATAAAATTTAATTCGACTGGCTATATGGCTCGGCTTATCGTGATTAACGCCGCCCCTTACCTCAAGCTCTTTCGGCGGCTCTATCCGGATATCGATATCCTCAGAGAACCTGTCGATGATCCCAAAACCCTTTGAAAGTGATGTGCCCCCCTTTAGCTCGAACTTAAATCCCTGTTCCTGGAGTCCCCACAGGACGTGCATCAGCCAATAGTCTTTCTCGATCAACTGAGCGCGAGTTTTCCTTGCTACAGCGAGCTGTTCAACCAAGATGCGGTGTTCTGAAAGCTCGTGAAGGAATTTTTCTCTTGCCACTACCGAATAAGCTCCTCAAAGAACTTCCTCGTGGAGACTTTTCCGTAGCGGCTTGCAGCCGCTAGGAGCGTTTTTTCGCTCAGGTTTCTTGCTGCCTCAGCCACTCGCGCCTCAAGCTCACTCGTATCTTCAAGAAGCTCATCTTTATTATTCAGGACATCGACGTAAAGGAACTCTTTGCTTAGGGCGCGCGGAAAGTCTCTTGGTCTTCTAAACGAGAACCTTCGCCCGTCGAGCTCGAAGTGGCCGTGCCGCTTTCTGTTATAAACGATAGCTTGGTTATAAAGCTGGGTGAGTCCCAGCCCAAGAGGGTTGTAATCATCGAGAGAAGTAAGAAGGAACTCGTCGTCATTTAGAAACGCCCGAACGAGCTCCTCTGGGCTTGCAGGACGTGGCCCGACTTTCGTCATCTTTGGTCTGTAATAGAGGCCAGGCGCTGCGCGAACTACCTCCCTACTCTCAACGAGCTTATCGAGATCTCTCGTGAGGTTACTGGAGAGAGAGCGAAGCTCATGCCGTCGATACACCCGTCCGGGCGTCATCGACTCCATTAGTTTCTGTGCCGCAGTTGCTCTCATTCCTTTAGTATACCTGGTTTGGCTCAATAGGTACACTTATTTTTACTAAATTTAGATGTATATTTCTCACCTCATGGATTCCGAATGATTTCCATGAATTATTCTTGGGTTGGGGCAAGCGTAGGCCGACCCATGCTCAGCTCTCAGGCAAAAAAAGCCGAGAGAGCAATATCTCGGTCTGTTACTCCCCCGCTTTCGTCGACAGCTTAAAGGGGGGCAAGACTACTACGTCCGAAACGAACTAACCGAAGCGATTGAAAAGCTCGAAGGAAAGTAGCCTTCCTTTCCCCCACCACTTAATAAGTGGTGGGGCATCCCCCCCGCGACACCTATCACCAAATTTTCATCACCCGCCTGGGTGGCCAAGGTTACGAAGATATTGGGTATCTTAATCAAGGTTCGGAGCAACAACCCCTCAGAACCAGTGGAGGATTCCCTATGGCCCCTCATGAGCAAGCTACCGTGGCGACTCCAACGACCAGCCCAACGGCCCCCTCGCTCGCTACCACCCGACCGACTCGCACCTCACGTCGACTATCGCAACAGCGACTCTGGAACGAGATTCGCCGTTTGATGCCGGGCCGCTCAGTCGTCCCCACCAGCTCAATTTTTAACGATGTGGAGATCGGTGAAGTCACTCCGATTACACCAAGGATTATCACCCATATTCGGAGCCGTTGCCCGATTGCAGACGACGGTCGAACGGTTGCTGAGACCCATCGGCTAGTCTACATCCCGGCAAAAATAGATGACGACGCCACCTCGATCGAGTCGCTCCGTTTGTTTGCCGCAGACCGGGCGCCACTCATCCTTCCGCTCTTTTCTTCGTACCGTGGACTACCCAGCGACGAACTGCAGCGTACCACGATACACCGTGGCATTTGGGTCCTCGAATATCATGACATCGCTCCGCACAGCACCTGCTTCTCCGAGGGGAACACCCCAGCAGCCCAGTATCGTACCGCTCATGCGATCGAGCATGCCGGCATCCTGACTCTCTCCGCTCTTGAAAACGGAGAGCGGCTTTTTAGAACCACGTACGGTCGGACAAACGATCGCTTTGCCTCTGGGGAGGCGGTGTGCATCGGCAACCTTCACGGCGCCAATCCGATCGCTCCGCGAGGAGCGTTATACGCCGCGCGGGTCGGACGTGTTCTCGTTTGGGATGCCAAGGCTTAGAAAATCTTTTGGAGAGATGTATGAGTAATGAGATCACCTGTACTACCACCGCAAATTACCCAAAGCGTAGCCACTGGGCGATGCTCCGAGCCCGCGTCTATCGAAAGAGCGCCACGGCTCGGCGAGCAAGGAAAGCTACTCCCGATTCCGCCCCAGCGGCCGAGCGACCTGCTCCGATAGCAGCGCCTCGAAGCGGAATCGCGTATGCACCCGAGGGATTGACCGAGAGGATCGCCGCACACCACACAGGCCAGGACGACGCGCGGGATGGATTGGCGCATCTCGTATCCTATGCTCTTACGGGAGGCCGTTAAGTACGGGATTAGGAGGGTGTGATTCCTCAGGCTAAAGACCTTGTTGCGGGCGAGAGCGCTTACCACGCCGTAGTTCCTGAGATTGCTCCGTCGAATTTGCCTGGAACCGGCAGCATAAACGGGTCGACCCAATCCGGTGTTTCAATGGTGATTTCATCGGGCCCGGCGGAGTTCGTGAGAGGATCTGGGCGATAAGACAGCCGCCCACCGGGTGCATATCCGAGAGGAGCTTACCGATTCAAATCTCGAACGTCTCAGAAAAATCACGCCCCTTCCCCACCTGTACCGCTCCCGTCGCATCGTCGTACTCGATCTCGATGAGACTCTGAACACCGTCCTTGATATCGTCGAGGTGGGTAATGACTAAGATCTGTTCGAAGCGTTGATTGAGCTTCTCTAAAAGACCCAAGACGTTTGTTCGACGCCCCTCATCGAGGGAGCCAAAGACCTCATCGAGCATCAGCAGGGAGAACGATTGTCCGGCGCGCTCAGCGAGCATGTTGGAGAGTGCCAAGCGAAGACAGAGATTTAAGATATCCTCTTCACCACCGCTGATGATCGGTTTCGGTTCGCCATCCTCGATCACGGTCGGGGCGAAATCAGCCCCGATCTCCACCGTGGTGTAGCGCCCATCAGTGAGCTCGGCCAAGAACTCGCTCGCAAGCTCCGCCAGACGGGGGCGAATCGAGGCGTTTAAATGCTTACGAAAATCGGTGAGCGCTTGATCACCGTCGTCGAGGAGTGCGAGTAACTTCCGCCGCTCGATAAGCGCCGCCGCGCGCTCATCGAACGCGTGGAGCTCGGTCTCCGTGCGTGCTTTCAACGCGCGATGTGTTTGCAGATCACCCTCCGCCCGTACTTTTTGAAGCCGCGCCACCTCAAGAAGCCGAGAGGCGGCCTCATATTTAGCCTTCTCAGCCACGTACGTCTCGTCGGAAAAAGTACTTCGGCTGATCTCTCGCATAAGCACCCCGCGCTCCTGGTCAAGCTCGGAGATCTCCGTCTTCCCAGCGGTCACCTCACCTTCGAGACGAGTAACCGTCTCGAGCGAGCGTTCAATGCGAGTGAGTTCCGTAAAGTCATGCCGCAGCTTCAGAAGTGCCGCGGCGGCTTCGTCTCGCTTCACCCTCGACTCGATGAGCGCAGACGGCTCGGTCTCGACTTTGTTCAACACTCCGGCCAGTCTTTGGACCTCCCCCTCAAGGGCCGCGATCTCCGTCCGTTGATGCTCCACCACCGCGCTAAAGCTGTCTCCCAGCTCTTGGTCACACGTGGGGCAGCGACTTCCCGCTTGAAGCTCGCCCCGCTTTCTGAGGGCGACCAAGGCGGCGTTCAACTGCCTCTGCGTGCCCTCAAGCTCACTTTTTGCCCGTGTGACCTCCTCACGCCACGAGAGCTCGAGAGTTTTGAGCGCGCCATCGCTCAGGGCGACCCGCTCCTCACCGCGTGTTATCTTCCCGTGAAGCTCCTCACGAGCAGCGAGCCGCTCTCGCGCCGCAGTTATCGCTTCACCACCTCCTAGCACCTCAACGGCACGAGCCCACTCCCGTTGAACCTGCTCACAGCGCCGGCGGCGCTCATCCAGTTGAATATCGATCTTCTTGACGGCTTCGGTGAGCTTCATCCAAGGTGCTCTGACGAGCTCGAGCCTCTCAAGGCTTTTTTTCAAAGCCGTCGTGTCTTTCTCCGCCCGGTCAAGGGCGCTGACCGCCTCAACAAAAACCTTCTCAAGCCCGGCAATATCAGCGGTTTCCTTTTCAAGTCGTCCTTCGATTGCTCCGCGGCTCCCGAGACTCGCCTCCCAGCCGACAAGCTCATTTTTCTTATCGCGCCGGTCCGCACGCAGCGCCTCTTGCACCTTCTCAAGCCGATCGTACCCCATCATCCGGACGATAAACCGCTCCCGCTCGGCGGCACCTTTTTTCCCGCTCAGAAACTCTAAGCCCTTCTGTTCAGTGAAATAGGTCGCCACGAACTCCTCGTGGTTCATGCCGAGCACCTGCGCTATCTTCGCCGAAACGTCCCGCGATCCCTCGGCGACCGGCTCCGCCTCACCGCCCCGAAAGAGGCGCGCAGACTCGGTCGAACGCTCGACGGTGTAGCCGATAGTCTCATGCTCAAAGATGAGGGTCGCAGCGGGTGTCGCCTTTGATGGAGCCCCCCGGGTGGTCAGATGTTCGATCTTGCCCCGAATCGCTTTCGAACCGTACAGGGCAAATGCCACCGCTTCAACCAGGGAGGTCTTGCCCGCGCCGTTATGGCCGATAATGCCCACCAACCCATCGGGAAATTCGATGGAGCTCTCAACGTGCTGCCGAAAATAGCGGAGCTCAAGGCTCAGGAGTTTCATGTGCTCCCTCCACTGCATCGAAAAACCGCCCCACTAACGTCTCAAGCGCCGCGGGATCACCCCGATTCGACTCGCGCTCCCGACAAAAAGAGAGCAGCTCTTCTTTGAGCGAAAATTCTCTTTGAAGCCCACCATCACCGACCGCAAGGGGGGCCCCCACCTGATCCTCGAATCCGAGATGCAGAGAGATATGCAGCGCCGTCGTACGCCACCGGCGTAGCGCCTTCGGATCGATCTGCCGCCATACCGAGCGAGCAAGATTTATCACCTCAAGGCGTACGATCTTGCCAGCGATCCCACCGGGAACGTTTTCGAAAGCCCGCTCGATCTCCGCACTCACCTCATGAGGTTCAAGTTCGAGCGCATTGATGGGATCCAGCGCGACCACCTCGCGGGGAGACGTCAGGGCGTGGAAGGTGCGCTTCCCCGAAGCGAGGTCGATCTCCCAAAAACCCTTCTTTTCACGGGCCTCCGACCAAATATTTATGGCGGTGTGCTCAATCGCCCCCGCATAAGCGGCGTTAAGCCCCACCGCGCGCTTCACATGGACGTGCCCAAGCGCGATGTAGTCCCATTCGTGGGGCGAAAGCGCGGCGAGATCGATACGCTCCCCACCGAAATCGCTTATGGTATCGGTATTGACCTGACCATGGAGAACAAGAACGTTATGCTTCATCCGATCATTGGCGCGGATCTCTCCGGGAGTGAGCCCCCCAAGCGCACCGTGGGGCAGACATTCGATGGAGAGGGAGTGGTCTTCAAAGGTAAACCGCTCGCGCTCCCCTACCGCCACACAACACCCGTCGATCTCAGCGATGACCCTGAGTACCGAACCTGTATCGCTCCGCTTCGGCGCTTCGTGATTGCCGGCGATGATGACGATCTCGGCTCCGCTTCTTTGGCGGAGTCGCTTTAACTCGCGACAACAAAACGCTACAACCGCATTCGAGGGCCTCACCGAGTGGAAGAGGTCCCCCGCGATAATCACCACAGCAGGTCTTAACTGAATAAGTCGTTCGACGGCCTCGTGAAACGCGTGATTAACGTCGGCCTCGCGTTGGTTGAACCCCGCCCGCGTCACCTTGTTGTACCGACGATAGCCCAGATGGATGTCGGCGAGGTGACAGATGCGCGGCCCGGTGTTTTTTAGTACAGATGGATTACTCACGGGACAGAAGGATAGGACGAATGGAGCTCAATGGGAAGAAAGGAGCGCCTACCCCTCTCGAACTATCGGAAGTGTCACCTCAACGGTAGTTCCCCTCCCCACCTGGCTTTTCATCGAAACGGATCCGCCGGCGGTTTTAACCGCTCGATAGACATTCCAAAGTCCGAGGCCACTCCCGTCAGACGCTATCCCGTGGGCCTGGTCGAGACTTTTGGTCGAAAAAAAAGGTTCGAAAACGCGCCGCAAGGTGGTCTCGTCCATCCCACTGCCGGTGTCCTCAATCTTCAACGTCAAGGCATCGGTTGTCGGCGCAGCCGTGGCAGAAATCGTAACCTTCCCGACCGCCTCGATCGCCTCAACGCTATTCAGGACCAAGTTTTGAACAACCCGCGCAAGCGAGTCCCACGGCATCCCTACGGGTGGAAGGTCGGGTGGAAGCGCCAGCTCAAACGCCACCCGTCCGCTTTGGAGAACCTCATGCACCTCAACGACGCTCTTGACCACGTCTTCAAGAACGGCGCTCATATCTCCCGAAACGGCCTGTGGTCCGGTGGCTATCATTTTACGGGTCAAGGCGACCCCCTCATCAACACAACGCCGTGTCAGCCCTACGCATCGCTTGGCACGAGTATCCTCGCCAGCGATACCTTCGAGCATATCGATGGCTCCCGAGATACCACAAAGAAGGTTATTAAAATTGTGGGCGATACCCGTGGCGAAAACATTGACCGCATCAAGGTGGCGCGCCTCTCCCCGTTGAAGCTCCGCGGAGCGGTCTGCGAACGACCACAGTCGTAACCCCTCTCCACCTCGTCTCATCTCACGACTCGAAGCTGTCAGATAGGTGTCCGCGCTCCTGATGTCTTCAAGAAAGACCCCGCCGGCGTTTTGAGCGCGCAGGAGCGCCGCCTGAAGGGTCTGCGCCACGGTGCCGTTCAAGAGGACCTCCCCTAACTCGGCAAAAGTCGCGGGCATCGCGCCACCACAGAGCTTCTGCATCGACTCGTTCAGAAAAACAACATCACCACTCGGGTCGTGGATTACAATCCCTTCCGGAAGAAGGTGTGCCAGGCCACGCAACAGTTCGAGCTCCGCCACAAGGTGCGCCACCTCCACCTCGCGCTGCGGCGATAAAGGCGACGGTGCTTTGCCCCCCTTTCCTGACATGTCGACGAGACCCCAGTTCCTGGTACATACGGAATGCCGCCCTAGCAACGATGCAGCGACCGCTATCGGTGATATCGGCTAAGCTGCGCATTTTATGAAGCCACCTACCGAACTTCGCTGCTCGTTTTTGTCCACCGTCAAAACGGTGACATCTTCGGCCTATTTTTTGCTGCTAATGAATATTCGGAAGTTTCGATCGGTTCGTCGCAGAGTTGTGGTTGGGTTAGATTAAGGGAATTAAATGCTTAGCTCAAAGCACGGGCATTCCTCCACCGCCAAGACGTACAAAATTGCACAGCTGAAGAACTTTATTGTGCAAACGGCGCATCCACCGAAGGACACCGTGCTCGATCAAGTTCTTAAGACGGTAGAGCTCCAGCTCCAAAACAAGGGCATCCTGGCTGGGTTTGACCCCGAGAACTTTCACCCGGTGTGGTTTCTCGCTGAGACCGAACGGAACGTTTTCTTGTGGCGAAACGGATTCTCTCTCGCCAATCACGATGAATTCGAGTTCTGGATAAACCCACGCAAGCTGATCGAGAAAAGACTGAGCCACATCGAACGAACGAGCCATGAAAATCCGTTTTCAAATCCGAGCTGGGGAAGCGCTCTCGGGGATCCTTCACCCAAGGGGGCTGAGCGAGAATACTTGTGCTCGTTCCTCTCCCTGGTTGATCAGATTGAGGCCCATACACACGCGCTAAGCCTTGTGGCGAGCCTCTTACGTCGGGAGGCGGGGGAGGTGCGGGACCGCGTCCTTTTACCGGTAAAGCTCCGCGGTCAAGGCGACTCTCAGGACTCTCCTTCCTAACTCAATCGGCTCTCACCGAGTCTTTCATTCGCGACGCTGATGGCTGAAATAGAAAGGGCGCCCGGAGGGCGCCCTTTCTCACTTTACTAAACCGAAATCGGCTTAGAAGTGGCTGGAAAGTTGAACAATCCAGCGGTTGGTGTTCACGTCCGCACCACCCGGACCAGCGATGTCCGAGTTGAGGAACGAGTAGTTCACCTGAGCCTTCAGGTGGTGAGCCCACCAGTAGTAGTTAAGGCCAACGGTAACCTCGTTGAGGTTGTCGTTGCCAGCGCACTCACCCGGGGCCGTTCCGTCGTCGCAATCGAGGTAACCGTAACGAGCAGCAACCTCCATGGTCTTCGCATCAACGAAGTAACCACCTTGGACGTAGAAGCCGGTCGGCTCGGTATCACCTGCAGAGGTGTTATCGATCGAAGCGGAATCGTTGAAGAGCTCCGCTTGGAGGCTCCAACCTTGGTACTTCAAGTTGGCGTCAACCGAGATAAGGTTCTGCTCGGTGCCGACCAACCCGCCGCCGAAGTCGTTCTTCGCATCAGCGAAGGCGTACGACGCGCCGATCGAGACCGCCATATCCTCGGTCCAACCCACGTCGCCCTCTTCGTAGGCGTTCATCTTGCCCATCGGGTCCCAACGGACCGACACGATGCCGGTGTGGTTGGTATCAACGCCAGAGCGGTTTTGGCCTTCGCCATCGCTCTCACCGTTGTAGATGCCAGCGGTCAGCGAGAGCTGTCCGTCCATCCAGTTGCCCGTCGCGCTCGCGCCGTTTTGACGGCCGAGGTCGAAGTAATCGCTCACAGTCGAGCGATCAGCGAACTGGAGGTGAGCATCGCTGGTGTTGAACTGACGGCCGAGATTGGTCTTGAATTGACCCATCTTCACCGCAGCCCAGTCGCAAGCGCGCCACTCGAGGTACGCATCGGTGAGGTCCGCGGCGGAGCCAGCGAAATCACCTTCCAACACGTATGCGAACTCCTCGTTCAGGGCGGTGCCCGAAACGGTGAGGTACGCATGGTTCACGTCAAAGCTCGACGTATTGGGCGTGCCCGTATCGTCGTCGCCATCGTTGAACGTGTAGCGGGTCTGGATCAAGGTGCTCACACCCATCGTGAACCCGTTATCCGGGAACTCGATGCGAGTGCCATTGTTCCAGTAGACTTTCGAAGCGCCCGAGCCAGCAGCGGCCTGAGCCTCGCCCTTCGAAATTACGCCCTTCTCCACCAAGAGGTCCTCAAGAGTTTTAGCTTGAGAAACCGCCGGAGCAAGGAGCATCAACGCGGCAAGTATTGTAACTTTACGCATGTGCCTAAATTCCTCCAATCAGGATTAACATTGCTTAAGGATAAGCACCGCAGAACCCGCTGAACCTTCCGCAAGCCGTCGTGACAAACGCCCCGAAATTCGGGAACTGCTTGTCACGGGGCTTGAAGAAAACAGCGGCCCCGTGCTTATTTGTCAGCAACTTACTACTCCGTCGCCACCCGTCAAGCTAGAATCTTTCGGTTGATGTGTTAACGCGATGCTTGAAACAGGTAAGGTCTTGTTATCGCTTACGAGGCACCTCGCCTGTTTTAATTTTACCGAATCAGCGCTATTTTAATAAAACGTATGTTCGATTTTGATACCGATGAGCTTCGTGAAATTCGGCTAAGTGTGCGTCGCCTCGCTGAGCGTGAGGTTCCGCGCTACCAAACTGAGGCTTATTACAACACCGTTCCCCGCCCCCTTTTCAGCTCACTCGCGGAGCTCGGCCTCGCTGGTCTGGCTATCCCTGAGGAGTTCGGCGGAATCGGTGCTGGAGCCACCACCTCGATGGTAATCATGGAAGAGCTCGCTGCGGTGGATCTTGGCCCGGCAATCTTCACCTCTGTTCACGCGATGACCTGTGGCCTCGTGAATGCATTCGCGACACCGGAGCAAAAAAGCCGCTACCTCGCCAAAATGGCATGCGGCGAGTACCTCGGCGCTTTTGCGCTCACCGAACCGAGCGCTGGCTCAGACGCATCCGCACTGAAGACGACAGCGCGCCAAACCGCGAGCGGATTCATCCTCAACGGCGACAAG
Organism: Bdellovibrionota bacterium; assembly: GCA_044352465.1. Taxonomy (GTDB): domain Bacteria; phylum Bdellovibrionota_C; class UBA2361; order UBA2361; family UBA2361; genus JBILDU01. The sequence goes on along the minus strand of JBILDU010000021.1, from coordinate 17,530 downwards.
TGTTACATCACCAGCGCTGGCTTCGCCGACCTGTACCTCGTGTTCGCCCGTACGAGCGAGGCTCCAGGTGGGGCGGGAATCTCAGCCTTTATCGTCGAGGCGACTACTCCCGGCCTTACCATCAGCAAACCAGAGCGCAAGATGGGGTGCGAGCTCTCGCCGATTGCATCGCTGAACTTCAACGATGCGCGCGTTCCCGAATCACAGCTCCTTGGCCCGCTCCACGGCGGCTACAAGGTCGCCCTCTCCGGACTCGCTGGGGGGCGGATTAGCATCGCCGCATGTGCCAACGGGATCGCCCGCACTGCGCTGGACCTCGCAGTAAGCCATCTCAGAGAACGCGAGCAATTCGGTCAAAGGATGATCGACTTCCAGGGACTTCAATTCATGCTCGCGGATATGCGCATGAAGCTTGAGGCCGCCCAATTGCTGACGTACCAAGCGGCACGAACACTCGAGAGCGATCCCAAAGCGCGCGAGAATCGGGTCTATCCGCCCATGGCGAAGTGTTTCGCGACCGACGCAGCGATGAGCATCACCACCGATGCAGTGCAGCTTTTTGGTGGTGCGGGATACATCAAGGACTACCCGGTGGAACGCCTCATGCGGGACGCCAAGATGCTCCAAATCGTCGAGGGCGCTAACCAACTGCAACGAGTGCTCATCGCGCGCGAGATGGCTGGAAGTTAAATCGGCCGGAAGTTAAATCGCGTGGTCTCTCCGCCAACACTCGTGCGCAGAGCCCACGCTGGCCTCATCACGACACACAGGCCTCTTCGTTCGGGTGACGTTACGCCTAAAGAAACGACACGATTGGATCTTCGCTGTAAGCAGCTGTAGCCCAATCTACCGACGTCCAACAACACCGACGTCCAACGACACAGACGTCCAACAACACAGCAGAGAAGCTACACACACGAGAAAACGCGGCACTTGAAGGAGCAAGTACCTGAAAGGATTTGGTGAGCCGGGAAGGGATCGAACCTTCGACCCGAAGATTAAGAGTCTTCTGCTCTACCAGCTGAGCTACCGGCCCCCAAACGTTTGGTTACCCTACAGAAAGCTATAAACTTTATCAACCGATCCAGGCGGATAATTATTTATTGCTCAATTAAAAGCCGCCCCAGATTGAAGCCTTTCTCCATCGAGCTTCGTTGAGAGACGAGGCTTTATGAGCCACCTCCCCTAGCATCGCAAGTCGGCGAAACGCCCTAGCGAAACGGCAATTTATTTTGAAAGTCAATAAGTTATCGCAATTTAGAGAAGCTCTGGTATACTAGGGGGGTCGCCGCTAAGGCCCCAACAAAACCCCCTATCCCTGGAGCTGACGAAGATGAATTTTGACCTCCGTGAACCGAAGCTCCTTCGTGAGGAGGCCTACCTCGCTGGGAAATGGGTCTCCGGCGGCGGCCGCTCTACCATCGACGTGCTCAATCCGTTCGACGGAACCCGCCTTGGCGGAGTCCCGGCTTGTTCAGTTGAGGATGCGAAAAGCGCTATTGCGGCCGCGCAGGTTGCTCAAGCCGGCTGGCGTTCGCTCACAGCCAAGGAGCGCAGCAATATCTTGCGCACTTGGTTCAACCTCGTCATTCAGCATCGCGAAGACCTCGCCAAGATTATCACCCTTGAACAAGGAAAACCCCTTCCCGAGGCGCGGGCTGAGGTAACCTACTCAGGTGCGTACATCGAGTGGTTCGCCGAAGAGGCCAAACGAGCATACGGTGACATTATTCCAGGGAACCGGAAGGAGACCCGACTCCTCGTCCTCAAAGAGCCGGTTGGTGTTGTTGCCACCATCACGCCGTGGAATTTCCCCTCGGCGATGTTGGCCCGAAAGATCGCGCCGGCGCTCGCCGCGGGATGCGCTGTCGTGTCGAAGCCTGCCGAACTGACACCCTTCTCCGCGCTCGCGCTCGCCTATCTCGGCGAGCAGGCAGGACTGCCGCCGGGAATTTGGAGCGTTTTAAACGGCGACCCCCAAGCGATCGGACTCGAACTCACGACCAACCCGACCGTGCGAAAGGTGACCTTCACCGGCTCAACTCGCACCGGCGCGCTCCTGATGAAGCAGTGCGCCGCGACGATTAAGAAGCTCTCTATGGAACTCGGTGGCAACGCACCGTTTATCGTTTTCGAAAGCGCTGATATCGATGCGGCGGTGAAAGGTGCGATGTTTGCGAAGTTTCGAAACAACGGCCAGACGTGCATCTGCGTCAATCGTTTCTTCGTCCATACGAAGGTTTACGCGGAGTTTCGAGATAAGCTCGTCAAAGCAGTAACGGCGCTCAAAATCGGCTCAGGGCTCGCCGACGGAACCGATGTGGGACCTCTGATTAACCGGGCCGCCGTTGATAAGGTTGAGGCGCACGTCAGCGATGCGGCTCAGCGCGGAGCGACGATCGCGTGCGGCGGCAAACAACCCGCTGCGGGGCGCTTTTTCTATGAGCCGACGGTCATTGACGGAGCCACTCCCGCAATGCTCGTCGCCCGCGAAGAAACCTTCGGCCCCCTCGCTTCACTGTTCCGATTTTCGGATGAAACCGAAGTCCTCGAGCTCGCCAATCGAAGCGAGTTCGGCCTCGCCGGATATTTCTATAGCCGCGACCTGGGACAAATCTGGCGCGCTGCCGAGGCGCTCGAAGTGGGGATGGTCGGCGTGAACGACGTCATGATCTCCGCCGAGAACATCCCCTTCGGTGGTGTCAAACAATCGGGCTTTGGTCGGGAGGGTTCGAAGTACGGGCTCGATGATTATACTCACACCAAATATATCTGTTTAGGAGGAATCGCCTCATGACCAGTAATAACGAGCTCCTGGAACGTCGGAAAAACGCGGTGCCCCGCGGTGTATCAACCGCCCACCCGGTTTTTGCTGCCCGGGCCAAAAACGCCGAGATCTGGGACGTCGAGGGCAAGCGCTACATCGATTTCGCTGGAGGCATCGGTGTTCAAAACTTCGGGCACTGTCATCCCGATGTGGTGGCTGCGATCACCGATCAAGCGAGTAAGGTCATTCACTCAGCGTTCCAGGTCACCGCATACGAGCCGTACATCGCACTCGCTGAAGAGATGAATCGCCGCGCTCCGATTAAAGGACCCGCCAAGACGATCTTCTTCTCGACCGGTGCCGAGGCGGGCGAAAACGCGGTAAAGATCTGTCGCGCGGCGACACGACGGCCCGGGGTGATCTCCTTCATCGGAGGTTTTCACGGACGGAGTCTCCTGGCGATGTCGCTCACCGGGAAAGTGCTCCCCTATAAAAAGACTTTCGGTCCGATGGCAGGAAGCATCTTTCACGCCCCCTTTCCGATGGAATACCACGGAGTCTCCGTTGACGACGCTATTCATGGAATCGAACGGATCTTTAAAGCCTCGATCGATCCATCCGAGGTCGCCGCGATCATGTTTGAGACGGTGCAGGGCGAGGGTGGCTTCTATCAAGCTCCCCCCGAATTTATCCGACGGATCCGGGAGATCTGCGATCAACATGGGATCGTGATGGTTGCCGATGAGGTGCAGTGTGGATTTGGACGCACCGGCAAACTCTTCGCTATCGAGCATAGCGGTATCAAACCCGACATTATCGTCACCGCGAAGAGTATCGCCGGTGGACTCCCCCTCTCGGCGGTTATTGGACGAGCTGAAATCATGGATGCGCCGGAGCCGGGGGGCTTGGGAGGGACGTACGCGGGTAACCCGGTCGCCTGTGCAGCGGGACTCGCCATCTTAAAACTCATGGACCGGGAAAAACTCCTCGAACGGAGCACCGCTCTCGGCGAGAAACTGAAGAGTCGCCTCTCGGCGTTAGCCGATTCCGGACGCTTTCCTTTTATCGGAGAGGTCCGTGGTCTGGGTGGCATGGTCGCATTCGAGCTCGTCAAAGATCAATCGACCCACGAACCGGCTCCCGAGCTCGCGAAGAGCCTCACCGGCATCGCACTCACCAAAGGGCTTATACTCCTTTCGTGCGGTGTCTACGCCAATACGATCCGCATTCTCGTTCCCATCACCGCTGAGGACTCGGTTATCGAGGAGGCGCTGGCGATGCTCGAAAGCTCTCTCGGCGCACTTTCAGGCACGCGATAAACGTAAGGGTTGGCGGTATGGCAACGGCAGCGAGTGCGAAGCGAACGAAGGTCAAACTACGGGGATTAGCCCTCTCGGACTTCGACAAACTTTCCACGGCGATGGCCGAGAGCTATCGAGGTTCTGGGATGGGGCTTTGGAGCCGGGAACAGATTCAACGCCTCATTCAAGATTTCCCCGAGGGACAGATCTGCGTCGAGGTGAACGGTGAGGTCGCCGGAGCGGCGCTCGCCATCATCGTCAAGTACTCCGACTACGGAGATGACCATACCTACGCTAAGGTAACGAACAATCAGCAGCTTAATACCCACAACCCCAAGGGTGACGTGCTCTACGGCATCGAGGTCTTCGTCAATCCGAAACATCGGGGACTCCGTCTCGGACGGCGACTCTACGATGCGCGCAAAGAGTTGTGTGAAAATCTCAATCTTCGCTCAATCATCGCCGGCGGTCGAATACCGGGGTACCAAAAGGTCGCCGCGCAGATGAGTCCCCGCGAATATATCGAGAAGGTGCGGCTTAAAGAGATCTACGACCCGATCCTCACTTTTCAACTATCGAATCAGTTTCACGTCAGAAAAATATTACGTAATTATCTCGTCGATGACAAAGAGTCGATGCAGTACGCTACTCTGCTCGAGTGGAACAACGTCTTCTACGAGGAGAAACGCGACCTCTTTACGAAGCAAAAATCGTATGCCCGGATCGGGCTCGTGCAGTGGCAGATGCGTCGGGCCGACCGCCTCGAAGAGCTCCTCGAGCAGATCGAATTCTTTGTTGACGCGGTGAGTAGTCTCCAGGCGAGTTTTTGCCTTTTTCCCGAATTCATCAACGCTCCACTGATGATGCAGTTTAACAATCTCCCTGAGTCGGAGGCGATTCGACAGCTCGCATTCTATACCGAGCCGCTCTTAAAGAAATTTTGCGAATTCGCAGTAGCTTACAATACGAATATCATCACGGGGAGCATGCCCTACGTTGAGGATCGGCTGCTCTATAGTATCTGCTATCTGTGCCGTCGTGATGGGTCATGGGACTCGTATAAAAAGATCCACATCTCACCAGGCGAAGTGAGTCACTGGGGCATGGTCGGCGGCGATGAGCTCAAGGCGTTCGATACCGACTCGGGCAAGGTCGGAATTCTCCTCTCCGACGACGTTGAGTATCCTGAGCTCGGACGACTGTACGCGGAACAGGGGGTGCAGCTCTTGTTCGTTCCGTTCTCCTCATCGACTCCGAACGATTATCAACGGATCAAGTGCTGTGCTCAGGCGCGCGCGATTGAGAACGAGTGTTACGTGGCGATCGCCGGGTGTGTTGGCAACCTCCCCAAGGTTTCAAACATGGACACCCAATTCGCCCAGTCGGCGGTCTTCTCCCCTTCGGACTTTGCGTTTCCGATCGACTCGACAATTTCGGAAGCAACGCCGAACACTGAGATGACCCTTGTTGCGGACGTTGACCTCTCGCTCTTGAAGGAGCTCCATTTGCAAGGCAGTTCACGTAACTTGCTCGACCGACGGACCGACCTGTACTCGGTGGCGTGGCTGAGGACCCGCGGAAAATGAGCTATCAAAAAACTCGTACCAGCGGAATCGCCGTCGTACCGACCAGTGCGGCGCACGCCGAGCAATTGGAGGAGCTCCAAAAAACGGTCTTTCCGATGCTCGCGGACTCACAGCGACTCAAGCGAGCCCATTACCTGAAACACATTGAGCTCTTCCCGGAGGGGCAGTTCGTGGCCCTCGACGGCGATAAAGTTGTGGGCATGACCACCTCCATCCGGCTGTCCGAGGCCTTTTTGACGGCCGACCACGGATTCGACGAGGTCATCGAGGGAGGATTTTGCACCTCGCACGACCCGCACGGTGAATGGCTCTACGGGGTCGATCTTGGCGTCCATCCTGACTATCGGGGACGCGGAATAGCTCGGGCTCTTTACCATGCACGGCATGAAACGTGTCGCCGCCTCGGCCTCAAGGGGCAGTACTCAATGGGCATGATCAATGGCTACAGTGCGGTTCGCGACCGCTTGAGTCTCGATGAGTACTACACAAAGGTGGTAGCCCGCGAGATCTTCGATCCGACGGTATCGATGCAGATGCGGTTTGGATTTGAGCCCCAGGGGCTGGCGAAAGAATACCTTGACGATCCCACCTGCGGCAACGCGTGTGTACGGCTCGTTTTACTAACTGAGAAAAATATCGAGGAGTTCGCATGAGATCAGTGCTCGTCGTTGGTGCAGGAGCAGCTGGACTAGCGGCGGCGCGTACACTCAAAGAGAACGGGATTGAGACTCGGGTACTCGAAGCGCGAGATCGCATCGGTGGACGGCTTTGGACCAATCGAGACTTCGCCGACCACCCGATCGAATTCGGAGGTGAGTTCGTGCATGGAGATGAGATCTCGACCCAACCCCTCATTCGGTCCCTGGGCCTCGCCTGGGTGCCATGGAAGAAGACCGATGACTCGATGGTCAGGCTCAAAGACGGAAGATTCTTAACCATGACCGCGGCCCGCGCTCAAGACGCGGAGCTCGATCAGGTGCGAAGTTGGCAACTCCCCGACATTAAACCCCAGCCAGATGGGGAGACCTTCACCGCCTTCCTCACCCGCGGGGGGTGGAACGCGGACCAGATCCACTATGTGCGACGCATGTTTGCGAACGCTGTCGGTGGCGACCCCGATGTCATCGACGCCTATCAGGCGATGCACGACCTCGAAGCCTACGCCGCGAACGATTATCGACTGCTCGGTGGATACGATACCCTGATGAGCCATCTCGCACGGGGGCTCGACATTCGGCTGAACACCATCATCGATACGATCGAATGGAGCTCGCCCGGTGTGCGGATTCGCTCGAAGAGCGGTGAGAGCTTTGCGGCAGATGCTGCGGTCATTACCCTGCCCGTGGGGGTGTTAAAAGCAGGGGTCGTCAAATTCTCACCGGCACTCCCCGCGGAGAAAGCTGCCGCACTCGAAAAGATAGCTATGTCGGCGGTGAGCAAAATCATCCTCCGTTTCGATAGACCGGTTTTCAATCCAGAAATCGGCGCGATCTACAGCGCCGGCTGCCCGCCGATGTGGTGGTCCCCCACGATGGGACGTCCCCACCTTAAACACACAGTCTGGTCGGCATTCTTTTCCGGGCGTTGGGCGGAGAAACTCTACGACATGGGAGAGGAAAAGGCGGTCGCATACGCCCTTGAGACGTTCCGCGCTGAGATCGGGGATAAGACGGCGACTCCGTCGGCTACGAAGTTCGTGATGTGGCGTGACGACCCCTTCGCCTTCGGCGGGTACAGCGTGTCACTCCCCGGGGGCTTCCCCGGTCGCGCGGTCCTCAGCCGCCCCACCCCGCCCCTCTATTGGGCCGGTGAGGGCACCGCACCGACGTCGACCGCTCACGGCGCTTACGATAGCGGCGTGCGGGTCGCACGCGAGATCCTAGGGGTTTAGATAAACCCCACCCGGAGCATTACGGTGGCGTTCCCAACCACGGCCCGACAGAGTCGGGCCCTCCACCCAGACCACGCGAATGTGGAGCGCCGGATTCGATCCGGCCGCCAATCACCACCGATGTTTCAGATCGAGTGGAGGGTCGGACTCTGTCTGACCACCAAGCGTCACAGGTGATCCAACCACGGCCCGACAGAGTCGGGCCCTCCACAGACCACCACAGGTGATTTGATTACGGTTGGGGGGCGGATCTCATCCGGACTCATCCGGCGACTGCAATCGCTCAGCGTCTACCCCGAGTCGAGACACCACCTGAGCGAAATAAAAAACCCCGCTGAGGGCGGGGTTCAAGGGTTAAAGGCAGCGAGCCCTTACGACTTTAATCGGGTCCAGATCTCGTCGTAGAGCTTCGTCTTATCACCGAGATCTTGGAGATACTCAAGCTTTGCCATGACCTCTGGGGAGGGATATATCGCCGTATTTGCCCGATCCTCCGGCTTAATCCTATCGAGCGATGCCTTGTTTGGAGTGGCGTATTGATTGAAGTTTGAGAGCTGCGCTCCCACCTCAGCATCGAGGATGTAATTGATGAACGCCTCCGCCATCGCCTTATTCGGAGCTTTGGCCGGTATCATCATACTATCGAGCCAAATCTCCCCACCTTCTTTCGGAACAAAGTAATAGGTCTCAGGATCTTCCACCATGCCACGCACCGCATCGCCGTTGTACACGACCGCCATGTCGGCGACCTTGGAAAGGACCTTATTCTTCCCCCCAACTCCACCATCGAATCCGAGAGAACGGCCCTTTGCCTCGGTAAGGAGACCGAGTACATCTTTGAGCTTCGCCGGATCGGTCTCGTTAACTCCAAGCCCCCGATACTTCAGCGCTGCCGAAATCATCTCACGCATCGAATCGATGAGGACAAACTTCCCGGGCTGTTTTTTCGGGTCGAAGATAAGCCCCCAAGACTCATCGATAGCCTGCCCCGGCTTTTTGCGGAGGTAGACGCCTACCGTTCCCCACTGATACGGCGCCGAGTATTGGTTACCTGGGTCGAAGGGGGTGTTCAAAAACTTAGGATCGATATTTTTCAAATTCGGAATCTTGGCGTGATCGAGCTTCTGGGCGAGCCCCCGCTTCGCCACGATCGGAACCGCATAATCTGAGGGAACGATAATGTCATAGGTCGACGCTCCGCCGGCCGCGAGCTTGGCCATCATGCTCTCATTGTCCTCATAGAGGTCGATGGTCACTTTGCAATCGAACTTTTGCTCGAAGCTCTTCACGATCTCAGGATCGATGTACTCGCTCCAGATGTAGATGTTGAGTTTATGCGCGGGGGCCGCTGCCGCCACACAGGGCATTACCGCGAGGATTCCCAAAATGATGACCTTTCCGAGCACAGAGCGCAGATTTCTCACGTCGCTTTTCTCCTTGGTTGAAGTAACGTGGTCGCGATGACCAACAACGTTGACGCTACCACCATGAGGGTGGAAAGCGCATTAATATCCGGAGTTATACCTCTTTTCACCGATGAGTAAATCAAAATCGGCAGGGTGGTCGACCCAGGGCCCGCGGTGAAAAAGCTCACCACAAAATCGTCGAGGCTCAAGGTGAAGGCAAGCAACGCTCCCGAGACGACTCCGGGCATCATCAGTGGAAAAGTTATTTTCCAAAAAACGTTCCAGCGATTAGCTCCCAGATCTCGCGCCGCCTCCTCCAGGGCCGGATCGAGCCCCACCATACGTGATTTTACGACCACCGCCACGAACGCAATCTGAAAGGTAACGTGGGCAAATATCATCGTGCCCATACCGAGTTCAAAGATTCCCAGCAGGTCGCGGAGAACGCCGTAGAACATCAAGAGGGCCACCGCCATGAGGATATCTGGAATGATTACTGGAATGTACATGAGGGTCGAAACAGCTCGTTTCGCGGGGAACCAATAGCGGCTGAGCCCATAGCCAAGCAAGGTGCCGAGCACCGTTGAGATCGCGGCACTCACCCCGGCGAGGATGAGTGAATTGAGGGTCGCGCTCAGAGCCTGCTCGTTTTCAAGGAGAACGCCGTACCATTTGGTCGTAAACCCTTTCCATGCCACGCCGTGTTTTGAATCGTTGAACGAAAATATCGCCACCACCATGATCGGGAGATACATGAAGGTGTAGAGGATGAGGGCGACGAGAGAAAGCGCGGGGGAGTTCCGTTTCATAGGAGCCCCTCCCCACCCCGCTTGGTCATTACCTTGTTATAGAATAAAAGGCCCACGAAAAGGGCGATCATCCCTGACATCGCGATCGCCGAGCCGAATGGCCAATCACGACTCGCGCCAAACTGTTGGGCAATCGAATTCCCGAGCATGGCTGTTTTCGCCCCTCCGAGAAGATCGGGCACCACGAATTGACCTGTTGCCGGAACGAACACCAACACGACTCCGGCCGCGAGTCCTGGAACGATCTGCGGAAGTACCGCATGCCGAAAAGCCCGCACCCCGTTTGCTCCCAGGTCGCGCGCCGCCTCTACGATCGACCAGTCGATCTTCTCAACCGACGCATAGAGGGGAAGGACGAGATACGGAAGGTAGTCGCACAAGGTACCGATAAGCACAGCTCCGATACTTGGGTAGAGAGAGTCCCCATCAGCGAGCAACCCCAGAAACTGGGCGATCTGGGAGAACAAGCCCTCACTCGAAAGAAGCATCTGCCAGGCGTAGGTGCGAATCAACAGGTTAGTCCAAAACGGAACCATGACAAGCGTGAGCGCGAGGATCTTGAATCGATCGGGGAGACCGGCGATGAAGAACGCAAGCGGCAAGGCACACACGAGGCAAAGTGCCGTTACCCCTGCCGCGATCGCCACACTTCTGAGGAGGATCTTTGGATAGAGCGGATCGAACCCGAAGAATCCGAAGCCGAAGAACCGCGCATAGTTGTCAAGGGTCAGTGGAAACTGAAGCTCCCCGTACGTCCCCCGACTCATAAAACTAATGAAGACTACCCCGATGAGCGGAATAAAAAGAAAGAGGGTCGTCCAAACGATCGCTGGTCCACTGGTCCGGAGCGAGCGCCACATCTGGTCGTAGCGGGTCAGCTGTTCCCCGAACTTATTCTCCCGCTCCGTGCGCCAGCGAGGATTAATCATCGAGCACCACGAGACCATCTGCGGGGAGATAGGCGTAGGCCGTTTGCCCTAACTCGAATCCTTGAGAGCCTACCTTTGAATTCATGCTATCGGCGCCGAGAATTACGCCCGCCGCATCGAGTTGGTAGTGCGTCTCGGACCCGATGTACAAGAGCTCCTTCACCGTTACCGCGATGCAATTTTCCCCGTGAGTAGCCGGAGTATCGTGCAGGGTGACTTTTTCCGGCCTGATACCAAGAGTAAACCTTTCTCTTTCAGATGCCGGGGTGCGCCGTCGGAACTCGACGTTCAGTGCACCGACCGGACTCTGCACTACGGCGCCGTGCGCAGTTCGTGACGACACCACAGCTTCGATAAAATTACAGGTACCCAAAAAACTTCCAACAAAACGCGTGCGGGGATTTTCGTAGAGCTCCTCGGCCGAGCCCATCTGTTCGATACACCCGCCGTTCATCACCGCGATACGGTCACTCATGGTCAGCGCTTCCTCTTGATCATGGGTGACACAAATGAAAGTAATGCCGAGCGAGCGCTGCAACCGAATCAGTTCGATCTGCAGCTCCTTACGGAGCTTCAGATCGAGCGCTCCGAGAGGTTCATCAAGGAGGAGAACCTGCGGCTCATTCACCACCGCGCGCGCGAGCGCGACACGCTGACGTTGCCCGCCCGATAGTAGATGAGGTTTGCGATCGGCGAACTTCGCGATCTGCACAAGCTCCATAATCTTGTCTACCCGCCGAGCGATCTCCGCCGGAGCAATTTTTTTCATCTTGAGCCCGAACGCTACATTCTCCCGCACCGTCATGTGGGGGAAGAGGGCGTAGGACTGGAAGACTGTGTTAACAGGTCGCTCATGCGCGGGGACCGAGATAACATCTTGGCCGCAGATCAAAACCTCGCCGGCGGTGGGAAAGTCGAGGCCGGCGACCATCCTTAGGAGCGTGGTCTTACCACAACCGGAGGGCCCGAGAAGGGAGAAGAATTCCCCTTGCTTGATCGAGAGATCGATTCCAGCGACCGCGAAGGAATCGCCGAATTTCTTCTCGACCCCCCGAAGTTCAACCGCCGGCACATCGGTCGGTCGAACTTCGGGTTTTGAGTGGGAGGCACCCAACATTGATCGAGTCACCTTGGATTAAAGACTGTAGGCCAAGGTCATGCCGAACCAGAACTGATTGACCGTAAGGTCGTCCACCTCGTGGGTGTAGTTGAGGGTCGGCGCAAGCACGAGCTCACCAACCGGTATGTTAACCGACACCCCCTCCGAGACGGTAACCAAGCCATCATCAGCGTAGGCTTTTTCCCCATCAGAGACGAAGCCGAACGATACATACGGGGTGATCGTGACGCCATCACCAAGCACCGACCAGGTGTGATCGTGGCTGAGCTTCAACTCATAGTAGTAGTAGTCGAATTCATCCCAGTCTTTATAGACCGAAAGGGTCGGATTCAAGGTATAGAAGTCATTAAAGCCGCTATCATCGAGCCCCACGGTGACGAACCCCTCGGAGGTGTCGTTGATATCATCACTATCATTCGGGTAGGTGTACCAGAGATTCCCGACCGAGAGACTTACCGGCTCAAAATCGATCGAGTAACTTACCCCCCAGTCCATCTCGAAGAACTCCGGCACGTTGGTCGAACCATCAGCCGAGATGTGCATCCAATTGTAGGCACCGAGCACCCCGTAGCCGGTGTCATAGCTTGCACCGATGTAAGGTTGAATCGACGAGCCGTCATAGAGGTTTTGGCCGCGGAACATATAGTCCGACATAAACGCGACGTTCATGTCGACAGACCACGGCTTTTCAGCGCTATCATCGGCGGCAAAAGCGGCGTGGCCGAGGGTTAAAGAGCACGCCAGAAGACCGGCGAGGCGAATAAATTTGTTCATGTCATTCCCCTTAGAAAACAGAGTCATTACGCCTCAAAATTGTAGAGCGCCTGACTTGATTTGGCTATAAGAGATTTGCGCACCGCAGCGCGGGACCACACGATTAAACCCACAAAAAAAGCCATCCAGCCGGCCCTCTTTGTTACGAGCCAGCCAGGCTTACCTTGACCCATTCCCCAGCGACGGCCCCCTGACCTCGAGCCACATGCAGCGCCCGAGCCTTGAGGTCAAAAATCACCGAAGCAACGGTTCCAACCAAGAAATCGATCCCCTTTGAATAACTTCGACAGATCGGGAACTCAGTGCTCTCGCAGTCAGCGAGCATCGCCTTCATCCCCTCAACACCCCGCCGCGACTCGACCCCGAACAAGGCTCGCGCTCTCTCGAGTCGCTTGACGGAGCCGGGTATCGTTGCGGTGGCACTCGATTCGTCCGCAATATAGTGATTCGTATGCACGAGGTCACCGGAGGTTACGTCGTAACGGTGGAGGGCGCTGCCTTGGATCTCCAAATTGACCCCATTCCCGTCCGCATCGCCCAAAAGGATATTGCTCGAGGTTCCAAGGGGCAGCCCGGCGATGAGGGCAGCGGCTTCACTCACCGACCGAGCGTCGAGCACCGCTCGCAGCAATATGTGGATCGGCACCCCCGCAGTCGAACTTCGTCCGAAAAGAATATTGAGACAGACCCCGAGACCGGCCGAGTTCAACCCCATCTTTCCGATAATCCCTGGCTCGGTAAACATCAAGATAGTGTGACCATCAGGTTGGCGAAGTTTCAGAATCACCGCTAAATCTTCAAGGTGCGGATGCCAATCCCAATTTTGACCAAGTAATCCACTCGTCGGAAAATAAACCGCGGTGCATTCGCCGGGGTCTTTCGGTTTGGCCTTCTCAGCCAACAGGCGATAGATCTCGGTTCGGCCGTTTAACGCGTAGACTTTCCACGGTTCGACCCCTGCTCCCGCTGCGATAGCCTCGATCTCGGTCGCATAGGTAGGGAAATGTTTTCTAATCGTCAGGGCGATTTCATCCGCATACTCATGCACGCGCGCAACAAGCTGGGCGCGAGCCAAGGAAGAGCCGGGGTCGATCTTGGATATCTCAGCGAAAAGATCCTCGTAAAATCGATAAGACTCGGCGATACGCTCGGCCAAAAGGCTCCCCACTCCCTCGCCGATGTGGGCGTTATCTCCCTCAATCTCAAAATACGGGAACGTCTTCATAAAACTTCGCTTGAATGCGCCCCGTCTCGATCCACGGTAGAACCGCCGAGCCTTTGAGCGCCGCTCACTTCACCTATTATAGTACCCTACGAGGGTTTGAGGCGGTACCGAAATCCCGGAGGGCTTGAGGAATCGGGGGGATACCCCGGATCTCGCCCGAGCTCCAGATATTGCGCCGATGGTGTGGCTATGCAGGAGCTCCCGCAAAAGTGCCACGGAACTGGGCGACAACATCGTCAATGGCAACATGCCCCGCTGGCGTAAGAGCGATCTGGTCGCCCGCTCGCCGTATAAAGGCAGCATCGATAAGGACTTCAAGTACTCCGGGGCAGGCGCGTTCGACATCAACTCCGAAGCGACGCTCGATCGCCCCGAGATCAAGCCCTGAGCGCTGATAAAACATCTCCGCGATCGCAGTCCCGATCTCCTCCTCCGGAGTAACGACCTCTTCGACGTCCCACGCGCGCCCAGTCCGCGCAAGCGCCCACATATACTCACGAACTCCGGCCACGTTTCGGGCGACGATGCGACGCCCGAGGCCATCGGTCATCGAGGTCACCCCGCCCGCACCGATCGCAAGACGATATCCGGAAGTATCCTCCGGGAGCGCCACGGCCCCACCCCGAACGTAATGGTGAAGGCGGCACTCGGTATAGCCAAGCCCCCCCATGACTGCTTCGATGATCCCTTTCATCTTCGCAAGCTGAGATACGGCGAGGCTGCGGCGCCCGAGTCGTGACCGACTAGCCGATGGTACGAAGTGGACCTCGTGGGGGGTGTGGACGATAAGTTGCGAAAGATCCGCCCGAAACTCTCCCACGGTTTGCCCGGGAGAGCCGAAGAGAAGCTTTAACGCCACCGCCCCAAATCCCGCCGCCATCGCATCGGCGATGAGACACCGAGCCGTCGCCGAATCGAGCGGGGCACTCTCCGTGCTCAGCGTTCGTGCATCGAACGAGCCCACCGGTAGAAACAATCGCTCGATCCCATTGTCGGCCAACGGCCGAAAGTCCTTCGACGATGCCGGGAGCGACTCACACGAGATCCGACAGCCGGGGAGAAAAGCAAAGGTGCGTTGGAGCGCACCGACAAATTGGCCGATCGCATCCGGCTCGAGCCCTCCACGCTCAAGCTTAAAGGTAACCGAACGGACGGCATGGTAGGTCCAGCGACGATCATCGGCCCGCCGCTGTAGTTCAAATAGCAGCGAACGGAGGTAGTTCTCTGAGTGTTCAGTCTTAGCGCGCCGCGACCACACTCCTTCCCGGAGACCCAAGGAAAGTCTCGGCAACGCTACCTCGAGATCAAAGGCGTGATTCGTCATGGCTGTGGCGCTGGATTATGCCACGCGGAGCTTAAAACTCCAGCCTGTTCTGCCCCGTGAGCGGCTATTTTAACGCAGAGCTCTCCTAAGAGCTCGAAACATGGTAGTGTACCGCTCCTATGGGAACATCTGTCAGACTGGATAAACTCCTCAGCTCACGAGGATATTGCTCGCGCGGCGACGTGGGCACGCTTATTAAATACGGGGCCGTATCGGTCAAAGGGGAGGTCCCCCGAAGTGGGGCTCTTAAAGTTGACCCAGCGGAAGTTACGTTTGAGGGAGAGCCCCTCGATCCGGGTGAAGGGATCCTATTAATGCTCCATAAGCCGATCGCCTATACCTGTAGTCGCAGCGACACAGGGTCGCTCGTGTATGAGCTTCTCCCGGAGCGCTATAGTCGGCGGAACCCGGTCCTTTCCTCGGTCGGTCGCCTCGATAAAGACACCTCAGGCCTGCTCCTTTTTACCGATGACGGTCAGGCGTTGCACCGTCTCACATCTCCCAAGGCGAAACTCCCCAAGGTATATGAGGTCACCCTTGCCGATCCGCTCCGCGGGGACGAAGCGACGGTCTTCTCCTCCGGCACCTTGATGCTCGAAGATGAATCGAAGCCACTTCTCCCGGCGGAGCTCGAGGTCCTGTCGCCCACCACCTGCCGAATAACCCTCCACGAGGGACGTTACCACCAGGTACGTCGAATGTTTGGTGCGGTAGGCAATCGGGTGGAAACGCTGCACCGAAGCCGCTTCGGCCCCCTCACACTCGAGGGCCTACCAGCTGGCGAGCACCGTTTTCTCTCAACGAACGAGCGTACGGCCCTTTTTGGGAATGAGAAAGCGGGGGCTTAGCTTCTCAGCCTGCCCCTTCCCAGATTAGGCGATCTCTCGACACGTTTCGGCGCACTGGCGGCAGAGGTCTGCAAGAGCAGCAAGCTGCTCGTCGTTTATAGCATCGCACTCATCCGCACATTGCTCACACGCGACAGCACAGATCTCACACGCTGGCGCATACAGCTCGGAATCAGTCACCATAAGTTCAACCGCCGTCTGACATAACCGTGCACAGGTCTGCAAGCTCGAGACGAGCTCCCCGGCTACATACTCCCCTCCCTGCTCCAGACAATACGCCATCATCTCAAGGCATCCACGATAACTCTCAAAGCAATTCTGAATGCACTCCTCGGCATCCCGCTCTACGACTTCAACCGTCTCCTGCTCCGTAATCTCAGTTCGCATATCACGTCCTCTTAAATTATCGCCTCGCACCCTGCCCTTGAGGGAGTCACCTGGCGCGAGCTTCCAGCGATTTTGAGAGGAGCATAGTGATCGTTGCCCCATTACCGCATGATCGCGCTCACTCGGGGCGCGATCCTGGATCTCCTTCGCTCAAAAGGAGAATGAGAAGAGGACAGTCGCCGATTCAACTTGATCGGCACGGCGATCCACCGAAAACGACACGGCTGCATCTTTGAGGGGCACACTCACCGGTACATCAACCCGCATCTCGAGAGCGTGATTAAGGTCGAGGAGTCGTTTCTTTCGGGGAGCCGCACCGTAGCGACAGCGTAACTGCACCGGCTTTCGAAGAGCTGAGGAGTGAAAAATCCTCGTAAGAGTCAAAAGGCTCTCGCGCGTTTTCGCCTTCCTGAGCACCGTTGCAAAATCGCCGCGCTCTATTCCCTTGCCGAGCGCTTGGAACGAGGACTTCACGAAGTCTCTCTTGGAGCTCGCGAGCTGAAGTTCAACCCCTGCGGCCAGACAAGATCGTGCCTCAAAATAAGTGGCCACCAGCAGTAATATGAGGAACCCGCGTCGAGACATCTTCCTCTATGATATCATCAAATGGGATTACAGCCGGTGCAAATTTCCCTCACCCTTCACCTTCGAACCTCTAACCCCGTGAATTAGGTGTTTTTCGAGGGTAGAACGGTACGATCGATTACGCACTTGCGCCCGCGTAAGACCGGTACGAAAGCGAACCTTCGAAGCCCCTTCGGAGGAGACGAGAAACTTTCTTAGGAACCCCTTTCACGTTATTCTCAGAGCAATTGGAGGATACTCCGTTCCACGGTTTTGTTTCTGTGGTTATCCCCCGATTTTCCAAACTCGAAAGAGGAACAACGAGAATTCTCATGGAAGAGAGTCAGCCAGAGGAGTACCCGGTGCCGAAGACCTTGAGGGAGTTCGAACAGCTCTGCCGCAAGGTCGGGATCAAGAGGGCGATGGAGATCTCCGGGATCACCCCGCCCGAGGAATGGTACGGCTCCAAGCCCACCACTCCTCCTCCCGCAAAGTGATTCGCCTGGGAACATCACTGGAGCGCGGCGCTACGAGAGCATCCCTTTCGTAGCGCCGCCCCACTCCTTCGAGCCCAAGGTTCCCCCCGGAGTATCCTCCCC
>JBILDU010000169.1:0-3279 GCA_044352465.1 Bdellovibrionota bacterium | reverse complement strand
TCGGCGGGATTGTGCTCGCTGCCTCACATTATTTAGAAAGCTGGTCAGATGGTCGTACTGTGGATGGCACTTATGTCCCCGTGCAACCAATGATTGAGCCTTTGTTCCCTTCGCTTTCAGACCTTGATGTTTTGGCTCCTTTTGCTGGTTCAACCCAGGATGCTCATGGCTTGGTTCGCGAGACTTTCCAAGAGATTAGCCAAGATAAATCTGATTCCGCTTTTGCCGCCTGGTTAGCCGAGGGTGTTTTACATAAGAGTGGTTATGGAATTATCAATCCATTGGTTAATCTCGATGGCTTAAAGCCTTTCCCAGCTCCCCAACTTTCCTTTGATGCCTTGGAGGTCCGTATTTTACCAAGTGTTCACACGGGCGATGGAATGTATGCGAATAATGGATGGCTTGCTGAAGCTCCTGATCCTATGTCTAAAACGGCTTGGGAAAATGTCATTTTAATCAGCCCTAAGTTGGCGGCCAAGTTAGACATCGAACCTCGTCAAGGAGTCATCACTCGTTTGGGCGCTTTGAATGGGAAAATTAATGAGTTAATTGATGGCCGATTGATTGCTCGCATTGCTAAACTTACCCTCGATGGCGTGACGATTCAGGGTCCTCTCTTTATTATGCCAGGTTTGGCCGACTTCACTCTCGGTTTACAACTGGGCTTTGGACGTTCAGTTGCTGGTCGCGTCGCCACCCGCGTTGCGGAAAGACTACAAGGCAAAGTCGTAGGCAATGGATTCAATGTTTATCCTTTTGTCAGCGTCGATTCGCCTGCTTTCCGTTCGGGTGTTCGTTTAGAGCTTACGGGAGAGACGGCCCCAGTCTGCAATTTGCAAGATCACTGGTCGGTTGAAGGCCGTGATATTGTACGGGAAGGAAATGCCGAAGACATGCGCCATAATCAGAATTTTGCCAAACTTGGCATCGATGGTCATGCACCCGCGGTCTATGGTAAGGATGAAAAACTTTCTCCTGCCGAGAAAGCCATAAACACGCCACGTGGTAATTCTGCTTACGAACATCCTGACCATACGGTAGCGCCTAATGTGGCAGCTTGGAGAGGACACGAATCTGAGTTTCCTCAGTTACAGCAGTGGGGTATGTCTATCGACCTCAATACTTGCACGGGTTGCAATGCATGCGTGACGGCTTGCCAGGCGGAAAATAATATTCCTGTCGTGGGTCGCGACCAAGTTCTCAAAGGACGAAACATGCATTGGCTTCGTCTCGACCGCTACTTCTTTGACGGACGTGATCAAGTGAGCTCGGCGATTCCTGAAGATCCACAAGTCACCTTCATGGGTGTTGCCTGTCAGCATTGTGAAACCGCTCCTTGCGAAACAGTTTGTCCTGCTAATGCGACAGTACACGACGATCAAGGCCTCAACACGATGGCTTACAATCGCTGCATCGGTACTCGTTACTGCGCTAATAATTGTCCATACAAGGTTCGTCGTTTCAATTTCCTAGATTACAATAAGCGCGAAGCAGGGCACTACTATGAAGGTCCTCTGGGGCCTGCTAAGTTGCCCAAAGATCCTACTGACTTACCTCAGATGCAGAAGAATCCCGATGTTTCGATTCGTATGCGCGGGGTGATGGAGAAGTGTACCTACTGCGTACAACGCATCCAAGAGGCTAAGATCCAAGCTAAAGTAAATGCCAAGGATTCCGCAGGTATTCGTGTGGTTGATGGTACGATTAAGGTCGCTTGCCAACAAGTTTGCCCTGCCGAAGCGATTGAGTTTGGTGATATCACCGACCCTCGTTCACGCGTTGCGAAAGCTAAGGCTTCCTCGCGTACTTATGGTGCGTTGACTTACTTGAATACACGTCCGCGTACAACTTACCAAGCGAAGTTGCGCAATCTCAATATTCGTATGCCTGGAGCTAATCGTGTTCCTCTTTCGCGTCAGGAGATGGCGGGACGCGAATCTCATGGCAAACCCCATGAGACCTCTGGGCATCCACAAGTTGAAAAAAATTCTCACTAAGTTTCACCCTTAACGTTTTTCTTTTCCATGGCTCACGCCCCACAACATTCTTCTGAGCGTCCAGAAATTCTGGATCGAGTTCAGCCCGCCGACTTACCACGTGCGGAACTTATTCTTAACGACCGTAATTTCCATTGGGTAACCGACAAGGTTTGCGGAATTGTTGAGCAGCCAACTCCACTCTGGTGGAAGGTGACTTTTGCGATGGCATTGTTTGTCGCTTCATTCACTGGAG
The DNA here is from genome assembly GCA_044352465.1 of Bdellovibrionota bacterium. Lineage (GTDB taxonomy): Bacteria > Bdellovibrionota_C > UBA2361 > UBA2361 > UBA2361 > JBILDU01. The sequence continues at coordinate 1,047 of JBILDU010000169.1, read as the reverse complement.
TTGGCCTATTCTATCTCGTTTCAACAGGAACAGGTACTTGGGGTTTGCGTGCTCCCGTGGGCTGGGGCTGGGCTATTGTAAACTTCGTTTTCTGGGTCGGTATCGGCCATGCAGGTACTTTAATTTCGGCGATTCTTTGCTTACTTCGTCAGAAATGGCGTACGTCGATTAATCGTGCCGCTGAAGCGATGACTATTTTTGCGGTGATGTGTGCGGGTATCTTCCCGCTTTTCCACGTCGGTCGCGTTTGGTTTGCTTGGTGGCTCTTCCCTCTGCCTAACCAAAACGCCATCTGGCCACAGTTTCGTTCGCCATTGGAGTGGGACGTTTTTGCCGTCTCTACCTATTTTACGGTTTCAACTCTTTTCTGGTATATGGGAATGGTGCCTGATTTAGGAGCTATTCGCGATCGAGCAAAAACTTGGTGGCGCAAAGCTTTCTACAGCGTTCTCGCTCTCGGTTGGCGCGGTGGTAATCGTCAGTGGAGCAACTTTGAAATGGCTTATTTATTGCTCGCAGGTCTTTCCACTCCTCTCGTTCTCTCCGTTCATACCATCGTTTCTTTTGACTTCGCTGTTTCCAACGTACCAGGTTGGCACACGACGATTTTCCCTCCTTATTTCGTAGCTGGGGCAATCTTCTCTGGGTTTGCGATGGTGTTAACCCTCATGCTTCCCTTGCGAGCCATTTACCGTCTGCACGATGTGATTAATCAGTATCACATCGATAATATGTGTAAGATTATTTTGGCGACGGGTAGTATGGTAGGCTATGCTTACGCTACTGAATTCTTTATCGCCGCTTATTCTGGAAATCCTTACGAAAAGTTTGCTTTTATTAATCGTGCCTTTGGTCAGTACGCCTGGGCGTATTGGATTATGGTGTCTTGTAACGTGATTACGCCACAGCTCTTCTGGTTCAAGAAGGTGCGCGAAAATCATTCCCTGGTATGGATTATCTGCCTCTTCGTTAACGTTGGTATGTGGTTTGAACGTTTTGTTATTACCGTGACTTCGCTCGCTAACGATTACCTGCCTTCCAGTTGGG
>JBILDU010000093.1:0-11400 GCA_044352465.1 Bdellovibrionota bacterium | reverse complement strand
TCCGGCGCCTCTTGGCGGAGCTGTCCGGCGAGTGGAATCACCGCTACCGTGATATTATCGAAGCCACCACGGGACCGCGCCATTTCAACCAACTTGACACACGCTCGCTGCGGCCCCTCTTGCGAGACGAGATTCGCGATCTCTCCCTCAGTCACGAGGCTATACAGACCGTCCGTACACAAGATCAGATGATCGACCGGCTCACCTTCCCCTACCTGCCACACCCAGTAGCGTTGAACCTCGACTTGCAGCCCTGGCTCTGAGCCGATCGCCCGGGTAAGAATATGCGCTTGCGGATGGGAGAGCGCCTCATCCGCGCGGATCTCCCCTCGATCCACGAGGGTCTGAACGAGGGTGTGATCGGTAGTCAATTGCTGAATCGCGCCATCCCGTACGAGGTACGCGCGCGAATCGCCCACGTGACTCACCACCACTTCAGCGCCGCTGAACATAAGCGCAACGATCGTGGTCCCCATCTCGGCGAACGCTTGATTCTGCCGCCGCAAAACGATGACCCGATTGGCCTCGAGGATAGCGGACTTTAACGCCCCATCCGCGGGACGCTCCGGTAGATTTTCAAGGTCGCGGCGAATCGCCTCGATCGCAAGTTGGGCGGCGAGCTCACCGCCGGCCGTACCACCCATGCCGTCGCAGACAAGCCAAGCGAGACCGGATTGAGACTCGACAACCGCGTACCGGTCCTCGTTGAGCTCACGCTCGCAGCCGGTATCGGTGATAGCCGCCGGGACAGACCGGTTTTCACCTGCCGATTCGTCGCGCCGTTCCTTTTCTCCACCGTCCAGCAACATGCCTGTTCTCCCACCCCGTACCGTCTGTTGCGCGGGCTATCCGCGACGATACCCGCGGCTACGCCAAATCCCAGTTCGCTCCCCTTCGTGAGCTCAACCGATCGGATTACTCCAATCGAATCGGGGGCTTGGCATCAACAGCAGGCGGCTCCCCCTTGTAGCGAGCAATCCGAAATACTCTGATACGAGGGTAGTGTCGGCACATCGTGACGCATCTATGAGAAATTACTCCTCGAATGGCGCGGAAACGGCTGGGTGCAAGCGATACCGTCGTTGAATAAATCAACCTCAACGCGACAACCCGTAGTTAGCTCACCCCGATCAAACGGCTGTTGACGGAGCGTCCTTCCCAGTAATCTTCGCCGGGAGGTCTTTCGACCAGATTGGACAGCCTCTAAGAAAATCTCTGAGAGAGGCGCTTTCCGGGCCATATCGATAGAAACGGAAGCTCAGAATTCGCACGACTCCGAATGTCAGATGCTATCCGGCTCGACTCAACGCCCTCAGCTCAAAAAGGCAACCCGATTTATCGGGGGTAAGACGGGACTCGAATCCCTGCTTAGCGATCCAATTGGAAAGCTCGATCCAACCAGCCTCGTTCAGCACAAATGCACCATCTTTGTCTCCGCGGTGTTCCCGTAAAGGGAACCCCGCGCCCACCCAGCGGTCACGCAGATTTTGGAACCGTCCCCCCACGATACTCCGTAATCGCGACAACGACTCAATCTCAACCCAACCTTGATGAGGTGCGACGAGAGCAGCGCTAGCCCCCGAATCAGCCCAGCCGCCGCCGCGGAATCGCCGCGCGACCTCAGCAACGAGGATGTCGTGCTCCTCAATGAGGACTTCCTGCACAAGCTTGAGATAACAGTCTGTGCTGCGCTCGACTAAGCTCCGGATGACCTCGGGGGCCACACGGCCCTGACGTGGAGAATCATCTCTTTGATCACTCATAACCGCACCTTCCTCCCACGACGCTACAAGTTACAGCTCACTCACCCACGTAACAAAGAGCGCATCTCTGCTAACAACTTACTCCGTCCAACCGGTTTTGCGAGGTATGACGTTACACCGGCTGCCCGCACCTCGTCGACCAACTCCGCACCCGTATTACCGCTCACCACAACGATGGGCAGATCTCCACCGAAACGCTGGCGCAAGTCGCGCACCAAATCGAGCCCACTCCCGTCCCCCAACTGGAGATCGCTGACAACCAATCGGGGGCGCCCCTCACGGGCGATGATCGCTTGAGCTTCCCCAAGCGACGCCGCGGTGTGATACCGATGCTCTAAGGCTTCGGCCACCCGAGCGTAAAAACCGGTAACCTGCACATTATCATCGACAAGTAATATCCACCCGTACACCCGGGCGTGCATGGGTACGGCTGCAGCGCGGGGAAAGTGCAAGGCGACTGCAGAGAGATCCTCTCCCGCGCCAAACGACACCCCGCCGCGGCTCAGTCGAGTCAGATTGGTAGCGGCTCGATACACCTCAAGAGCCCGATCCCCACTCTCCTCTTCCTCGAGATGGGCTAACTGATACTCAATCCGCGGCCCATCGATCGGCCCACCCGTATCGCGAACCACCAAACGGATCATCTCCCCTTCCGCACCAGCTTCTAAGACGATCTCACCGCCGCGCGGTGAACGCCCCTCCGCCAACCGCACCAGCATTCGTAACACCATACTCAGAAACTCACGACTGGCGACGGTCAAGCGTAAATCCGTGGCCTCCCCCACTTCCACCCGGAAGGATTTACCAGCTCGCCCAGCACGAAACCGGCCAAACATCGCGACATCCTCGAGGAGCGACGCCACATCCACCGTGTCCCGCGACGTGAGCACCCGGACACGGAGCAGCTCCTTCAGTAACTTCACGTCGGAAGCACCCGCTGAGAGGCTCCGCGCAAGCCGCTCGATCCCATCGAGCCGTGCCGCGATCGCTGGCTCAACTTCCACCTCTCCCGCCGCGGCGAGCTGGCGCACATCATCGCATTCGGCGGCGATATCCTGGGCTGTATTATTGACGAGGTGGACAAGGTGATTAAGGTCCTCCTCCCGTGCTGAGATCGACTGCTGGGTCGCCATAATCACATCAGAGGAGACCAAGCGCCCCCGCGCGGCTCCCAGCCAACTGCGCACAATCGCGGCCAATCCACCAAGGGCCCGCATTACCCGTCCCCGACCACACACTCGAGCCGTGAACGTGCATGGCATTACCACCACAAGCGTCTCCTCTCGTCCTTCGATGACAGCGCTACAGCGCTGGAAAAAAAACTCGGTCGGCACCAATCCGAACCAATCGAGACACGGTGCGAGGTACTGGGGACTGAGATCTCTGAAAAAGAGAGATCCGTCATCGCGATTAAACGAGACGATGGTGTGATGTAATCCCCGGGCAAAGACGGAATCGACCTTTGAACCCCTCGCGCTACCGCGCTCGATGACTTCATGCCGCCGCTCGCCGATAAGGAGCAGTACCCGCTCCGCTTCGACGACGCAGCCAAGCTGCCATGCCAGCGCTCGGCAAGCTGATAGCGACGTTGGGGCGCTCTCGCCGAAACGGCGCAGAAAGTGGAGCGCAACCCGAGTCTGGGCGTTGATTGCACTCATGGAGAGAAGTCGCACATAGATCGGGATGAGAGCCATCAACGCGCCCCCCCAGAGCAGTGGCTCCGCGCCACTGAGAAACCGCACGCTACTCACCCCCAGAAGCAGACCACCAAGAGCTACCCCGAAACGCCGCGGCCACGGGAGCGAGCCGAGCGACAGCGCGACGAAGACAAAGAGAAATTCGGGGAGCGGGCCCTCGATGCGCGACTCAGCGGCGAGAACAACCCACCAAACCACGACGACAAGAGCGTTGAGAAATGCAGCGGTGACAACCCGTTCGAAATCACGCGCCCGGACAAACTGAATCAACACGCCCCCATAAATAACCGCGAGAGCGATCCAGCTCGCTGCCAAAAGCCGTTGGACAGGCTCAAGCTGAAAAATGAGGCCAACAACAGACGCACCACTCACCAGACTAAGGACGGTGAGTCGCCACAACGCCTCGCCGAGAAACTCCCCCCGGGCGGTGCGATTCCACAGAACCTGGAGGTCACGCTGTAGTAGATCCTCCCCCGCTTCGGGTGCCTCGTCGGCGGTCTCACCGGATCGGTTTTGACGTGCCTCCCCAGCGCCGACTTGCACCGGGCGGGAGGAACTGGCACGGTCTCGCTCGCACCGGACTAAGACAAGCCCGCCAACGAGGAGGAGGACACTAAGCCCCCCGAGCGAGCCGCTCCGGCTCCCCCACCCGTCCACGGCGCAAAGAAGAGAGAGCACGCCGAGGGTGAGTCCTCCCCCAACCAACGTGCCCCCCACAACGCGAGGCAACCGCAAGCCCAGAAAGGGAAGGAGCAGTCCGGCCAGGGGTAGAAACACATGAGTCGTGAGCTCGAGCCTCAGGAGGAGGGCCGCGACGGTGAGAACGCTCGAAAGAGCGAGCACGTACCCAACCACAAATCGATGCGACACATACTCGCGTGAGGAGGAGACAAGCAGACCGATGATGAGAAGAAATGCGAGCGCGGCGAGTCGCGTCGTGAGGGAGTCGATTCCTTGCAAGAGAATAGCCCCAGCCACAAGGAGAAGCACGAACCCGAAAGCTTGGGGGATGAGCACGCTACGGAGAAACTCGCGTGATCGTCCGAGCGTACTATCGAATAGACGCCCGGCGGCCTCCCGGCGTTGCCTCAGACAGACTCGAACGGCCGCGCAACGTTGCTCAAAAATCATACGCGCTCCGGCAGCCGAGACAGGAGTATCACCGCTGGAAGAAAGCCGTGATTCCCCACACACTGATGGTGATACACCTGAGGGGTTCGGCGAACGCCGTTGATCTCCCCCCGCGTTACCACCTTGCTCACGAAGCACATAGCCGGCGCAGTTAACTTATCTTCGGATCCATGGGCGTACCGCACCCGGCGCAAACGACCTCCCCGACCAGCTCCGGAGGCACCTGCGGGCGCCGCAAAAAAGTGACGACATAATTCTTGGCGCGACACACCGCACACTCGGGGAGGGAATTATCGCTATCGAGAAACAATTTCCGCGAAGCCGGAGTAACATGACGGAGTAGAAACTCTTCCAGCGGAGCTCCTTCGACCGGCGCAGCTTGCACTGCCCCTAGGATCTCCCGCACCCGATTCAAGAAATTCTCACTTTGCGCTTGGGGCGACCCTTTGACGACATAGTCGACAGCTCCCTCCTCCATAAATCGCTGCTTGAGATGGACGGACGGATTTCCGGTGAAAATCACCACAAATGGAACCCGCCCGGTGCGTTTAATCACCCCAAAGAGGACCGAACCAGACTTATCGTTCAAACCGATGTCGAGTATCGCCAGACGATACGGCTCGTTGCGAAGTGCCTCTTCCGCCTCCTTCACACTTTCACAGCCGTGGACGGAATATCCCTCTGCAGAAAAAAGCTTCATCAGCCTCTCTCTCTCGGGCGTACCATCTTCGACTATCAGGATATCCTTCATAGAAACCCATGCCTCTCCCCGGACCGACTTGATGGAACCTGTGGCCCCGAGCTGTCATCTTATTGGATGCGGTGATCGGGCGGTATTTTTTAGTTTTTTCTGAGTTTTAGTGCTGCGCCACGATGTCTGTATCGTTTTAAACGAACGCGAGCCGGCGAAGGCGAAGATCGCCGAGATACTCGAACTGCGCTTTGCCGACCTCAATATAACGTCGTCTCGCGTGGGCGTGGACAAAAACGTTGGAGCAGTTGTAGCTGCTCGAGCCCCCCGCTTCGTCGTGCTCGACTACCTCTTGGGGGATTTCACGACGGGACTCGACGTATTGACCCTGCTCAACGAGCTCCCCCCGGAGAAGCGTCCCCAGGTCATTTTTCTCACCGATGAACCGAGTATCCACGTCGTCGTTCAGGCCCTTAAGGGTGGAGCGCTCGATTACCTTGAGATCGATTCACCCCAATCGCTCCAGACCGCCACGTCGATTATCGAACGCGCGCTGGCCGAGCAACACGCCGTCAAACCAGCCGTCCGCCCACGCCCCCTGAGCCTCCAGGAGCTCGTGGCCGGCGCTCCGACGATGCAACACGCCCTCGCACAGCTCAATCACGCGATCACTCGACACAGCGCCGGGATCGTTTTGTATGGACAACCGGGAACAGGCCGCACCGTCCTTGCGTACGGTGCCTGCCGAGTGTGCGAAAATCCAACCGCGTGGAGCTACGTGGACATCACCACGTTTGCCCACGCTCCAACGAAGATTCCCGGTATCACGGTGGATCCCCGCGGAGGGATCAGGCCGCGCCGCGGGCACCTGGTGATCCTTGATAATGTCGAGGCCGACGACGGAGAGATCGCCGCAGCGCTCGCCGAGGGCACCTCCCGCGATCCGCACCATGGCGGCACGATCCTAGCATGCACCACTGATGCCCTTACTGCGGGTGCATTCACCCGCGCTACCCAAGGGGAGATGATTTCCCTCCCCTCTCTTGAGGGACGCCGGAGCGACATCGGAGCGCTCGTCCAACGGTTCGTCCGCGAGGCGGAGACCTTAAGCGGCAAGCGTATTGCGCCGTTCGATAGCGAACTAACCCTCAAAATGGCTTCAGCCCAATGGCCCGGCAACGTGCGCCAACTCCGTCTCGTGACGATGAACATCGCCTTCGACTCCCTTACCCACACCATCCCACCGCACGAATTATTCATGCTCCACTACGAACTCTCGAATAGCGGAGACGCCGCCAATGGCGCAACGGTTACCCTTGATCCACTCACGATCGCAGCAACTTTCGAATTGACCGGGAGAAACTATCGCCGCACAGCCGCCCGCCTCGGCTGTGATGTCGCCGCGATTCGCCAGATGCTCGGGCTCTCCGCCTCCCGAACGACGGAGTCACCATGAGAACCGCGCCACCACAACTATCGGTCGGGATCATCGGTTCACCCGATGCGAGCCGCAGACTCGAAGCTATCCTCACGGCAACCGGAGTCCCCCTCTCCGTCGTCCACGGGCGCGTCAGCGATGGATGGGAACTGGTGCTGACCCATCGCCCCCAGCTTCTGCTCGTCGAGATCGGTCTGCACTACAATGAACGGCAACACTCTTTCCTCAGGCGTGTGCTCGCGCAAAGTCGCGACCGGCTGGGTAGCGATATCTCGATTGTCGGCGTTCTGAACGCGAGTGAAAAGCTCTGGTTTGGCGGCGATCTTCTCTTCACCGACGGAGATGACTTGGCGCCCTCGGGATTCCTCGATACTTTTGTCGTCGCGCCGCCTGCAGGTATGCCCTCGCTCCCCGACCTCCGTGAGCAGCTCTGGAGCGTCGTTCAAACCGCGCACCACGAAGCAACCCGACGGTCGGAGGGGAAGCGACCGCTGCCACCGCTCGGGACCTCGGGATGGGTTCAGTCGATGGCTGATCCGATGAGCCGCGACCTCTGGTGCCGGTGGCTCCCTCGTTACGCCACCTACACAAACGAGAATCCCCTCATCATCGGTGCCACCGGCACCGTCAAGACCAATCTCGCCCAGGCACTCCATCTATTCTCAGGACGCTCCGGCCAGTTCGTGAGCATCACCCCACGCGACTTCTCCTCCTCTGAGCTCGTTCAAGCCGAACTCTTCGGGGCTGTTGCCGGTGCCTATACCGGCGCAGTTGAAAAGTGGGGCCTCGTAAAGAAAGCCGAAAAAGGCACCTTGTTTATCGACGAGCTTCAGAGCATTGACAAAGAGTTGCAGGGGAAACTCATCACGTTCATCGAGAACAAAGTCTATCGCCGCGTCGGCAGTGCTGACACGGTGGAAGCTGATGTCCGCTTTGTTTTTGCCTCGAACCGTAGCCTCTACGACATGATGGCCTCGGACATTTTACGTGACGACTTTGCGTATCGGCTTGAAAGGGTTCAGCTGGAGCTCAAGCCGCTGCACGAGCGTCGGCTCGATATCGCCGCAGCACTCGCCTTTGGGCTCGCCAAGGTCACACGGCAACGCCCCCACGCCCGCCCCGTTCACGGCCTGACGAGCGGAGCATACCGGATGTTATTCGCCCAACGGTGGCCGGGGAACCTCCGCCAACTGGAAAACGTCGTCGCGCAGCTCTGTGAAGTCACCGACATTAACGATGGGTCGATCATCGACGAACGCGCGGTACACGAAGTATTCCGCACACGCCTCCTCCGTTCGGTGATCACCGGCCCGGAGGTGATCGCCCAGGCGGCTCTCGCTGTCGGGGAACACGCCGCACTGGCGAGCGAGGGGCGCCTCGAGGTTGAGAGCGAGCGGTTTCACGAAATGGCCCGGCAGCTTGCGTTGGAAGCATGCGGAGGAGATTGGCAACGCGCGGCTGATTTAATTGACGATCAGCCTGAGCTCATGCGACTATTTGCGGAGGTCGCTCCGCTGAAGAAGATCAAGCACGGGGGTCCTCCGGAAAAATAATCGGGGTGGTGCCACGAAGCGGTGTGGCCGCACCGCTGGAATCGCTCTGGCAAGGCCGGAAAAATGTATTTATCCCTGAAACAGATACGATGAGCCGCCCCTTCGTTCCACTAGCCGAGTTCCAGAAAATCACGCGCCTTTCCGACTCGGCCATCGTCTGGCTGCTGAGCCACAACAAGCTGTCCCTGAGCTACGCCCCGGAAGTGGGAATCAGCGTCGATTTGGGACGAGTCGACACCCACGAATTGGTCCAAGCCATGGCCGACCAAAGCTCTGAGCTCGTCAACGAGGAAGCTTCGTTGGTGCGCGAGCAAATCCGGACATTGATTAACACCCACCTTGAGAGCATCCTCAACGAAGCCCAAGAGAGACTAAACGTCTCCACATCAAAGCCCCGATGAATTCCCGAAGCATCGCGCTCATCATATTTGTCGCATTCAGTCTCGCCCTTTTAGGGCCATACGTTGGAGTGCACCTTCTGACTTCACCCCCACTGGACCAGTCAACGCTCGAGGCCCCCCGAGAGCCCGCCCGGCGGCGTGTTGTAACCCGGCCCTCCGGCGCTCCCCCCTCGGGTGAGCTGCATGGTGGTGCTAGCCCACTCCCCTCGCAACGGCCCCTCTCCCCCGAGAAGCGCGACCTCGCGGACATTGAAAATCTTCTGAACGATAGCGAGAGCGGCTCCTCGCGGTAACGCCCTTCCTTCAAGGATAGTTCTTGAGCTACCCCTTCGGCTCTCTACGAGCGATTGTCTCGATGGATGACCGAGGTTGCCACGGCAACCATTGAGGCGACATCCGTAAGATTCGACGGAATGATCATGGTGTTATTCGACTTGGCGAGATTACCGAACTGCGTAATGTACTGCTCGGCGACGCGGAGCTGGGTAGCTTCAAGACCACCGTGAGCTGAGATCGCCTGAGCTACCCGCGTAATACCCTCGGCTGTGGCCGTGGCAACCGCCAAGATCGCCGCGGCCTCACCCTCGGCTTCGTTCATCTGCTGCTGCTTCGTCGCCTCGGAGGCTTTGATAACCTCTTGCTTCTTACCCTCAGCGGAATTGATCGCGGCGTCACGCTCCCCCTCCGATGTCAAAATAACCGCCCGTTTTTCACGCTCAGCGCGCATCTGCTTCTCCATCGCCGCGATCACGTCGTGCGGTGGGGTAATATTCTTAATCTCGTACCGTAAGACCTTGACACCCCACGGTTCGGAGGCTTTATCGAGCTCACTGACGACTTGGGTGTTGATGTGGGTGCGCTCCTCAAACGTGCGATCAAGCTCGATCTTACCGATCTCACTCCGCAACGTCGTCTGAGCGAGCTGGGTTATCGCAAAAACGTAATTGTCGATCCCATACGACGCCCGCTCTGCGTCCATGACCTTGAGGTAGAGCACCCCGTCGACCGAAACCTGCACGTTATCCCGGGTGATACACACCTGCTCGGGTATATCGAGAGCCATTTCCTTTAAGGAGTGGCGATACCGAATCACATCAATAAAGGGAAAGAGTATGTGGAACCCCGCACCAAGCGTCTTACTGTACTTGCCAAGCCGCTCTACCACATAGGCGCTCTGCTGGGGCACGACGATCGCGGTCTTCGCAACGACGAAAATAATGAATACCGCAATGAGCGATGAAACTACTAAAGCCGACGTCATATCCCTACTCCTGATTCCAATAATGAAATTTACGTTCGAATTGCTTAAACCGTCTTCATGGATCCAAATCCGCAGCCCACGAGCCTCTAGCGACTCCAGACCTCAAAGTCGCTTCAAGAATGGGGCGCATCCCCCTCCGGCTCCTCGCATGGGGCTACGTCGAATAGCAGCCCTCGCACCGCCTTCACCTCACACGCCTCCCCGGCACCGATCCCGCTAACACCAACGTTTTGGATCTCCCAACTTGTTCCCCGAAACTCACCCCGCCCACGCTCGCCCGGCGCCACCGCTCCTACAGCGACTCCACGCAGACCAACCATTGAATCGGAATCAGCACCCCGCACACTCGTGCCTATCTTCGAGCGGAGTTTGCTCCGAAAAAGGGCGAGCAGCGCGAGCGAAAGGGCGGGGAAAGCAACCCACTGGCCCCAGAGCGGCAGCGGCATTCCGAGGGCTACCAGACCTCCCACACACACAGCGCCTAATCCAAAAAACAGGAGGAAGAATGACGCCGAAAGGGTCACCTCCCCCACGAGCAACGCCAACCCAAGGATAATCCAACCGGACCAACTCATAAGCTTCGCAATAAAAACAACCGTGCCTTGGCCCTCCCACAACAACGATAATCACGTGATTGCACGGGAGCGAGACGGCTGACCCCTATTTTAAACACACAAACGTTCTTCCATCACCCGAAATGTTGGCACTCTCCTCGGCGCGGTGTATGGTGACCGGCACGATGGTCAAAATAAATAAAATATACACCCGAACCGGTGATACCGGAGAGACCGGCCTCGTTGGTGGGGCGCGGGTCCAGAAAGACTCCCCTCGAGTTGAGGCCTACGGCGAAGTGGACGAGCTGAACGCGCTTATCGGCTGGGCCCGCACGCTGGCGGGAAAAGGGGGAGCCTCGGAGCTTGTCGTCAAACTCGCTGAGATCCAACAAGCGCTCTTTGATCTTGGCTCTGAGCTCGCCACCCCTCCGGGTGCGGGATGGCCCGGGATGATCGTCGTCTCTGAGCCTCAGGTCAAACAACTCGAGGGATGGATCGATGAACTCATCGCTGACGTTCCAGAGCTCCGCTCATTCGTTCTACCAGGGGGGACTGAGTTGAATGCAGCGCTCCATATCGCTCGCACCGTCTGTCGTCGGACCGAGAGAGCGATCTTGCGCTTGAGCCGCCGAGAGACGGTCTCGCAAACCCTTCTCGTGTACGTTAACCGATTGAGCGACCTCCTGTTCGCGATGGCGCGCTACGAATCCAAGCGGAGCAACACCCCTGAATATCTGTGGCGGGCGGGCAAGTAAGCCGCCTCGCCGCGACCTCTTCAAGGAACGCGCCGATATCGCGTCACCCACCTTTTTCGCGACAGCGGTGGGAATAGTTCCGCCTGAACCCCTGGTTACTCCGCTAACTTAGCAGCGCTGAAAACCTCGAGCGGCATTAGCTCCGGACAGCGGCGG
>JBILDU010000158.1:0-3338 GCA_044352465.1 Bdellovibrionota bacterium | reverse complement strand
CTTTTTCGCCGCTTGGTGTGGCGGGGAGGGGTGGGTTATCGGAGGGCTCACCTTTCTCGGTGGTGTGACCTCGACCTTGGTGACCCTTCCGGTGGAGGTTGAATGGCCCACCGATACGTCATGGCGAGGGGAGGTGGTCGAGGTCCCCCGCTACCCACGGACCGGCGAGGTTCGACTCGTGCTGGATGTTGTGCCGATCGGGGGAGGTAGGGTGGGGCAGGCGGTGCGTACGGTGGTCTGTAGTGCGGTCGACTTGCCCTGGCGAAATATCAGCGGCGTGGCGCGCGGAGATGCCTTTATATTCCGGGGCGTCTTCACCCCGATCGGTGGCGATTTTAATCCGTTTGGTTATGAAAATACTCTACGCCGACGGGGTATCGGGGCGACGTGCCGGATCTCTCACGCGACGCCGACCCTTCGGCGTGAGCGCGCCCCCGTTGAATTGGTGCGCCGCCGAATCGAATGGGGGGTGAGCGCTGTGGTTGGTGATGGGGAGATGGGGGGGATGATCCTCGCTATGTCGATCGGCGCACGGGATACCCTTTCGGTTGGTACTGAGTGGGCCTTCAAGGCAACGGGGCTCGCGCATCTCCTGGTTGTCTCTGGGTTTCAAGTCACGGTCGTGCACTACGTGGTCAGTACGCTTTTACGGTGGCTCCTCGGCTGGGCGTGGGTTTTTAGTCCGCTGGTACCGGTTTATCTGCTGGCGAGCCTCGGGGGGCTCGGCGCCAGCCTCCTTTTCGTCGCGGTTGCGGGTGTGGATGGGGCGAGCGTGCGGGCAGCTCTTGCGGCGATATTTACGGTGGTCGGGGCTTCACTTGAACGGCGACGGGGGCTGAGCGGTGGTATCGGCGCCTCAATGCTCGGTCTTGCGCTTCTCTGGCCAGGTTCGATTCTGGAACCGGGGGTCCAGCTCACCTACGCAGCGCTTTGGGGGATCGTTTTTGGGCGGAATATCTGCGGTGAAAATGGGGAGAGTTCGCGCCTCGCCACGGCGGTCGGGGTCACCGTGGGTGTATGGCTCCTCTCCTCGCTTGTCTCGCTGGCGTGGTTTCGGACCTTTTCCCCGCTCGGTCTTATCCTTAATCCCTTGCTTGCGCCTCTCGCCGGAGTGATTGGGTGTCACGGTGGGATACTTGGTTTCGCTTTGTATGTGGTCGGGCTCGACTCCGCGGGGTTAGTTCTCCAGATGGTTGGATCGATCCTGATAGCCACCCGCGATCTTGTTGGTATCGTGGCGGGGAGTGGTTTGACCGTTGGTGAGCTTTCGGGTTGGGCTACCCTGGGAGTCATTGGCCTGATTCTTGTTGCTTCGGCGTATCTGCTGCATCGGCGGGCCCCCGCGATGGAGGTTGGCATGCGAGGGTGTGGCCGCGACCCGGGCTGCCTCTGACAGAGGGTGGTGTCTTTGAAAACCGGTTGTCGCGTTGCGGTCGCTCTGCTACGCTTTAAAGCAGGTTTAATCGGTTTAAATCATCACCCAAGAGTTTTTGTGTTACACCAAAAAGAGGAAGGGGAGTCGGGTTTGCGGGGCGATCTGTGTCGACTCGCCCGTTTCGGTGCCAACATCGCTGATGCGCATAGCTGTTTTATCTTCGTTCCTCGATCAGTGCTCCAGTCGGGAGGGGCGGGGGAGGAGAGCCTTGTGCTTGGGGGGTACCACTCGTTTAGCGCCGACGTTTTTCGTGAGTACGTCTTACCACGCGGCAGTGGTCTGATCGGTTGGGTGGCAAAGCATAACCGTTCGATTCATGTGTCGCCTTTTGAGCGGGATAGCCGAACCCTCGGCGTCTATTCGGCGGACCAGCAACTCAAAAGCTTTATCGGTATCCCGATTCGCCTCGTGGGGGGGGTGTTGGGAAGCGACGAGCCTCTGGTAGGGGTTGTGGCGTGCGACAGCAAGAAGGCGTTTGCTTTCTCGAAAGTGCAGGGAAAGTTGCTCGAAGATCTTGCGGCCGAGGTGGCCCGCGAGGTCCAGCTCACCCAGAAAAACGATCGCCAGGGTAGCTATGCTTTGTCGTGGGAGGGGTTCCTTCATCGCGCCGGGGAGTTGATGCGTGCTCTCGGTGGTAACGCCGTTGAGGTATTGCGGATTCGGCAAACAAATCTAGGGGAGATGGAGCGGGCGCTCGGTCTCGGCCCGACGATTCAGACGGTCGAGCAGATCGTCAGGCTTATCCAGCAGACCCTGCCACCTCACTTTCCGCTCATTCAGCTCCCGAGTGGGGAGATGGTTCTCGTCGTTGATAATATGATGACCTCCTTCTACGAGGGGAAGATCCGAGCGATCTGTAGCCACGTCAGCACCGGCTCACGCCAGAAGATCGTTCCAGAGTTTGAATTCCTGCGAAGCTCGACACGACGGCGGCGGGGCGAAACGCTCACTCTAGAGCAGTTGATCGCAACGACCAATCCGCTGGAGGTGCGCGCCGCCGCTGAGGTTCACGGAGAGGTGTATGGGTATCGCCGGGCTTAGTCTTCCGCGTCCACTTGAGATTCCTGTTCCCCGCGGGTTGTTAGCGCGGTTTTGGAGCGGTGACATGGCGATGGACCTCGGAACCGCCAACACCCTGATCTATGTGAAGCACAAGGGGATCGTTCTTAACGAACCGTCGGTCGTTGCGGTTGAGGAATCTTCCGGTAGTGTCGTCGCGGTAGGCCAACGGGCGAAGGAGATGTTCGGTAAAACCGCGACCTCGATCCGGTGTGTCCGCCCGATGAAGGATGGGGTCATCGCCGATTTTGAGCGGACCTCTCGGATGATCGATTATATGCTTTCCCAAGTTCGTGAGCGGTGGTCGCTGCGGAAGCCGCGGATCGTTATCGGTGTTCCCTCGGGGATCACTCAGGTCGAGAAGAAGGCGGTGATCGATGCGGCGATGAAGGCGGGAGCCGCCGATGTGTTTCTCGTTGAGGAGCCGATGGCTGCGGCTCTCGGGGCCGGGCTTCCGGTCGATCGCCCGGTGGGGAACATGATCGTGGATATCGGTGGTGGTACGACCGAGGTGGCGATTCTGAGTCTCAACGGCACCCTTTATTCACATTCAATTCGCGTCGCCGGGGATGAGCTTGATGAGGCGATTCAACGGCAGATGAAACGTTTGTACGGCCTCCAAATCGGAATCTTTGAAGCTGAGCGGATCAAAATGGTCATCGGCTCGGCGCTCCCTTTTGGCAAGCCCCGTACGATGACCGTCTGTGGCCGCGATGGAAAGACGGGAATCCCCCATCAAATCGATGTCACCGATGATATCGTGCGAGATGCGTTGAACGAACCGTTGGCGGCGATTATTTCTTCGGTCATCACTGCGCTTGAACAGACCTCGCCGGAGATCGCT
>JBILDU010000119.1:0-7447 GCA_044352465.1 Bdellovibrionota bacterium | reverse complement strand
GATCTTTCGTATGGGAGTTCGATTGATTGGTATACCTCACCAAATCTTAAGAGACGTTTGTCGGGGTGTCG
The DNA here is from genome assembly GCA_044352465.1 of Bdellovibrionota bacterium. Taxonomy (GTDB): domain Bacteria; phylum Bdellovibrionota_C; class UBA2361; order UBA2361; family UBA2361; genus JBILDU01. The sequence goes on along the minus strand of JBILDU010000119.1, from coordinate 7,376 downwards.
CCGGGTCGGTTGGCTTACTTTTTTTGTGTGCCACTATCGCCGCCGCTGATTTGCGATGCCGGTGGCCGTCGTGCGGTCCATTCTTCGAGCCGGGTATGTGTTGTCCCCCGGAGCCGTGTGGGGCGGGCTATCTTCAGACGGCGTGGTGCCCGGCTCCGGAGAAGCGCATGGAGGGGGCGCCTCTTTGTTATCCGTGCATAATTAATCCGGGGATTCCCTTCAGCTGTGATGCTATCTGTGAGTCGCTCCGGGATGATGCTCTCATGCTCTGTGCTCAGGGCGTCCTTGGGGGGTGTCCTGAGGGGGAGCGAGCGAAATGCAGGTACCTGGGTGGGCCGTCTTTTTGTACCAGTCTTCAATATCCGGTCAATGGGTGTCCCGCGAAGGTTGATTGCGAGTGTCCGCGGGTCGTAAAGGTCTGCGAGCCGATCGAGCCCGACCCTGCTGAGCCAGGGGGAGCCGAGGGTGGAGGCCTCGAGCCCGACCCTGCTGAGCCAGGGGGAGCCGAGGGTGGAGGCCAGCGACCAACGCCAACTCCTACGCCAACTCCACGGGGAGGGTGTGAGGATCCGGAGAACGAGATCTATTTTAATCCCCGGACCGGTCAGTGTTGCCCCCAGACCGAATGGCCACAGGGGGAGGGGTGTTGTCCGTACGAGGGTATTCAGCCAGATGGATCGTGTTGCTCGAGCGGGAGTCGTAGATGCGGTCGAGGCTGTTGCGCTGAGGGGATGTTATGCATCAATCCAGTGAGCGGAGTCTGTTGTCCCCCCTCGAATGTATGTGGATTGAACTGTTGCCCGAGTCCGGGCGAGTGCCAGGGTAAGGTCGGGCGGTGTTGCCCCGTGGATCAACAGTGCGGTGAGGGGTGTTGTGCTCCGGAGGAGAGATGCGAGAGGAGGGGGGCAGCCAGTCGGTGCGTCGACAGAGGGCGAACACCAGCGCCACCGACGCCGACTCCCTCGCCGACCCCGACCGTCGTGGTAGGCCACCCTCCGAGCGGGCGTGAGGTATTGCTTGTGGAATAGCAGCGCTGAGAGATCCCCCTTTCCCCGCCCCTGATAGCAAGCACAGGAGTTTTGTCAGGATGAAGGAACTTCCCAGTGGAATCCCGGCTGTCTCGAGTATCGCACAAGCAACCCGTGTGGCAGCTTCAAAACCGCCCAAGGGGATAGGGCCGCACGCATGATTTTAGACAATATCTGAGAGTGTTCCCTTCGAGTAGGTCGAGGGAAAGATACTATTTAGGCGCGGAGGAGCTGTAGAGCAAGGCTCGGTTGGACATTCGCTTGAGCGAGCACTGCGGTCGCTGCTTGTTGACGAATTTGAGCGCTGGTGAGTTTGGCCATCTCCATAGCGACATCGACGTCACGGATTCGCGATTCGGCGATCTTAAAGCCATCGCTTTGGGTGGTGGCGCTTTGGCCGGCGGTGGTGAGGCGGGATTGGAAACTACCGATGACGCCCCGTTGTTTATTAAGATCATCAAGCTTTCGGGAGAGCGGGGCGATAGCCTGAGCGGCATCAGCTTGAGTGCGGAGCGAGAAGGGGAGAAGTGGATTGATACCGTCTCGAGAGATGTTAAGCTCCGCCGCAACAGCTCCCCCTACCCCGACGAAATCGGGAACACCATCGCCGTTAATATCAACGAGGGTTGTCTCGCTAAAGGTGACTGATCCGAAGGTAGTCGAGAATTGTTCGGTCAGGGCGCCCCGGTTATCTCCAAGGAGGCTGTAGGTGAGTCCAAAAGCATCGGTGGCGAGAATGTCGAGAGCGCCATCGCCGTTAAGATCTCCCGCCGCAAGAGTGGAGAGCTGATCAGGGGTAGAGGTACCGAAGCTCGCCTCTGAACCGAAAGCGTTTCCGTTGGACGAGCGGAGAAAGATACTGACGCTTGTATTCGAGACGGAGTTAACTCCCGCAAGGTCGGCGTAGCCATCTCCATTAAAATCGCCGATCGCTACTGACTCGAAATATTCGGGGATAACTACGGAAGCTGCCCCAAAGCCACCACTCCCGTTCCCTTGGAGTATTTGCAGCCCGACGGAAGTCCCATTGGTCGCGATATCGATGTTACCGTCGCCGTTGAAATCACCCTGAGCCATGAGGTAGGGATTAAAGCCGATACCGAGGGAGAAATCGGATGCTGCGGCGAAGGTGCCGGTGCCACTTCCGCGCAGCACCGCTATCGTATCGTTGCCGGTATTGGCGACGACGATGTCCATGCGGCCGTCGTTATCGGTATCAGCCGCGGTTACCGCGATAGCGTTACCGCTGGTGGTGACCGTCGAGACGGCGTTGAAGCCACCGGCCCGATTATTGAGAAAGAGGGAGAGAGAGGTTGTTCCAGAAGCGGCGATGATATCCATCGCCCCGTCGTTGTTAAAGTCAGCTGCGGCGATGTCAACGGTTGTGGAGCTGCCCACTAAGTCTACCGGGGCGGCAAATGTTCCATCACCGTTGCCCCGTAAAAATTTAAGCTGATTACCGGTGCTATTATTCGTCACGATATCGATAGTTCCATCGCCGTTGAAATCAGCGCTGGCGAGGGTAGAGGCGCCCACTCCAGTTGAAGTTACCGCGGGAGCTCCCCCCAGTTCTCCCGTCCCGAGGTTGCCGCCAAGCGAGGAGGTTATGCCCCCCTCGACGCCGAAGCCGGACTGGATTCGGAGGCCCTGGACCGAGCCATCAAAGAGGTTGAGTCCATTAAATTGGGTCGCGCGAGAGATCCGAGAGAACTCATCGCGCAGACGCTGGGCTTCGGTATCCATCGCACGGCGTTGAGAGGAGGAGTACCCGCCTGTAGCAGCTTGCTCAGCGAGCTCGAGTATTCTGGTGGCGAGCCCGGAGAGCTCGGTGACGGTCGCGTCGGCCACATCAAGGAGACTAAGACCGTCACCCACGTTTTTAGCACCCCGCGTGTAGACGCGCGCGCGATTGTTGAGGGTATCGGCGATAGCAACGCCCGCCGCATCGTCGGAGGCGCGAGTTATACGCTGACCGGATGACAGCCGCGCGAGGCTCACCGATACCGAAGAGGTGGCTTCGCTGAGGCGACGCTGCGCCTGAAGCGCTGCAATGCTACTACCTATCCTTACAGCCACTATCCCCCGCAATCCTTGCAGCTTCAGGTGAAAGCCGTCGCAGCTACCAATCTCTGAGACGGCGCCCCCATTCGCCCTTACGGCTGCGACAGAGGTTTATCACAGCTTAGAAGGTTAACGGCTTAGCAAGAGGATAGGCTTAGGATCCGGGGCTTTTTTGTCGTGCTGCTCGGATGGTGATTTAGCCAGTGAGTCATTAATCTTACTCGGGAAATAATCATATACCTGGTCGCAGTGGTGCACTGAGGGGCATTGGGTCGACGCGGTGCACCGGAAGCTCTATCTCCCGAGACGGCCCGACTCGGTTTTATTGGCTCTCGTACTTCGCCTCTCGCACCGGCTCGCATATGCAAAAACTTTGCGTTCGGAGTGCGAGGAGCTTGTGAATTCGGGGGCTTGAGGGCGCTGGGGCAAGGATGCGTCGCCTCGAGCCATAACAGTGGAGTAGGTGGATAATCCCGGGTAAGCTAGGAGTATCCGTTAGGGGTAGATATCCCCACCGTCGAGGTGCATCAGCCCGGGTTGTGGCTGGACCTTTGACCGAGATAGAAGAGGGCGGAGTTCTCGATTCTCATGGCGCTTAATCCATCAAACGAACGGCCGCTCAACCCGAGTGCTTTAGAGAAGCAGATATCCTCAGGGAGCGAGTCGGCATTCTCTCTGCGCGGAGAGGAGATATCGAGACCAGCTCAAGACTCGGGGGCGCGCAATGAGTTCGAAGAGACGATCGCTCGGATCCTCGCGATACGACCGATCGAGCAAACCGCTTACGGCGACCTGGAGATCTCCTTTGGTCCGGTGAAGAGACTTTCACTCACATCCCATATCTCCACTACCTCTGCCGAGGTTGTCATCTCGCTGCGTCATTTCTCAGGGGGTATCAATGGTATCAAGACCGGCATCGCTTACATGACGGAAGGGGGGCTGCAGACAACGTCGACCCTCCACGCGCAGGACATCTATTGCCCCGACGAAAAAGCTTACGCTACAACCTCTTTGGCTCACCTCGAGGGATTAGTTTTTGGTGCTGCCAATATCTTCGGGGAGGCAACGTTGCGGTCGCGGGCTCGCCTCTCCATCGATGGAATGACGAACCGCTCAACAAATGTGCAGCATACTGAAGACGTGACGCGAGCGATCGATGTGATTGGCGGTCGAATTCACTCGCCGAATCTGGGTAGACCCGCCCTTTTGACTATTACCCCCATTGAGGGAAGTGACCGACATGCGCCGCGGGGATTCGATTTCGCGTTGAGCGTTCAGAATATATTCACCGCGACGCCGCTGCTACGGTGCCGTCTCGATGGTGCCTCACCGCTTGTTGAAGTCGAGTTCGTCGCCGGAGCGGCAACGCGCACAATTCATACATTTCCAACGACGCAAGCGACGCTTAATTTCATCGTTGGGGTGTGTAACGGCGCTATTACCGCCGAGGCTGCTCAGCGCTATAACTCACTGCCGCAGCGCTTTCTGCGGAGACTTGGTCTCAAAGAGTAGTCGAGTTTCCCCCTGCCAAGGAGACGCGTTATGCGACTTCGTCTTCATCTCGGGGGAGACTCCAGCCGTGCTGGTGCGTCGGCCCGAAAGAGGTGAGCGAGCTCTTGAAGCGCAGTATCGGCAGCGTCGATACGTATGAATCCACGACGGGGATACTCAAGGTCGGCGATGACCACGATCGTCAGCGTCATAACTACTCCAAAAATAGTGCGGTGGAATCGGTGGCGACTTGGATTGCTCGCCATCCCGTAGCCCGCCAGGATCGCGGCGAGGAATGACATCCCGATGAGCAGTGTTGAGATTATCGGTGGTGGATGATTCGCCGTTGCCAGTAAGCGTGTCGTGGCGATATCGAACATTGAGTTGAGTGCGGGAATGAGGAGTATTGGAGCTGGTGAGGGGGCGTTTGATGCCCCGACCGCGTCCATGACGCCCCGCCAAATTTCATACTGAAACTCCGTCATGCTCTGCTGGCGTATCGCTACCGTGCTTTCATCCAGCGGTCCACTGAAGAATGTGGCACGCAGCTCAGTATAATCGCGAAAGAGTGAGCGGAGTTGGGGTCGCGCATCCACTGGGAGAAGGTCGAGACGCAACCACGCAGTACTAATCGCATTCACCTCGGTTGCTATGAGGTGCCGCCGTGCCTCAAATCGTGCGGCAGCACCGGAAAAAGAGAACGCCAGGAGGAGCCCGAGGAGAGCGAAGACCGCTCCCTCGATGGCGCTTGCGCCTCTGGAGTTAAGACTCCCACCCCGCTGTATGTCTTGACCACCGATTCGATACCCGAGCTCTAGACAAGCGAGCACACCGACAAGAACGAGGCCGGCAAGAGTCCAGTTCGACAGCATCGGTCCAGCGCTTAAAGAAAACCTCTTTGAGCCTATCCTGCGGTCGAGTCGGGGCGATATGGGGACGCTTGGCCCCCCGACCGCAAAGTCTCAGAGACCTGGAGGTGGCGATCGCATTGGCGGCGATTCGAAGAAATTAAAAATAACCAATCATTTCGACGACAAACGGTCTGCGTTTCGTCGGCAACGGAGATCGATTCGGAACGATAACGATGTCAGAGCTATGACTCAGTGAGGGAATGACTAATTAAAGCTAATCCAGTCGCTTCAAAAACACATCCTTTGAGACACTGTGAACTTGTGGCGCGGTACCTTGAGTCGCACCGTCAGGCTTGGCTTATGACTCGCCGCCGGGGGTTCCTTTGGTTTTCCTAAATGCCCCGATCGGGGAGAGCTTTCGTCTCGAGCGATTCGAGACGGATGACGCTAACGGCACGGCCACGCCAGCTCTCCGCCACCGAGTCTCGGTGACTTGAAAGTGGCACACTCAGAGTTTTGTATCCTTGATAACGCCGAGCGCCTGTTTTCGCATCATCGACTCGAAGGAGACCTGGGGCATGGCGATGTGGCGCCGGATCTCGGGGTCTTTCAGATCGTTCCGCGTCGATGCCGGCATCTGATCGGTGAGCGCCTCCACGCGGCCACGCAAGGTGCGAAAGAATCCCGCAAGCGCTCGAAAATATCCGAGCTGACCTTTTATCTTTTTACATCCGGTGACGAGCGCGGCGGCCACTTCGGCGCGATCCTCGAGGGTGAGAGCCGGGTGCGCCCCAATAATCTCGCCCCACCCATCGAAGAAGGGGCCGAGCGGTAGCAAGAGGTCGGCGGAGCGGCGCAAGCCCTTGACGCCTCGGAGCGGGTAGTGTCGATGTCCCTCGGAAGACATAATTTTTTTGTAGAGCGCTGCGGGGAGGTTGAATCGCCCTTCGAATGCGCCGGTGTTTTCATGGGCGAGCCGGCCGAACCGGGTCTTATACGGCGCATATTGCGGGCCGTTCTTCCAAAAGCTGATTCCTTGATCGAGATCGCCAAGATTATGAATAACACTCATGGCGAGCCGTAAAACCTCGACCTCTTGATTTTTTTCTTTGACGACGAAGTAAAATTCGTGGAGCTCCCGCTCAAGCTCTTTTTGGATCTTCTCCGCGGCGAGCTCCGCATACTCCGTGTCGCCTTCGCGAAGGAAAGCGCCGAGAGCACCTGAAAGTACCCCGAGCATCTCGCCGTTATGTCCACTGACCGGTCCAACACCGGAGCGGTCGGTCCACCGAGTCGAGATCGGTTTTACGTCCCATGCATATGCGTCCAGCGCAATGAGGAACATCTTCCGCAGTACCTCCCGATCCCGGTGGCTCCACAAGATACCCCGAATCTTGGTGTCGACATCGGTTGGAACGAACGTCGCCACCGTCGCGTGATGCGCCGCGAGGCACAGAGCGAAATAGTCGAGATGCTCCTCAGCTGATGGCTCAGCGGTCTCACGCAGTCGTGCGGCGTTATGAATGATCGGGAGAAAGCCGAGGGGGCCCCCCGAGAGCGCCGCAAGGCGCAATTCCCCCGGGGCGCTCGCCTTCTCGGCAAATGAGCCCTCAAAAAGAAAGGGTGCCGTGTTCCGGATAAGCCCCACCAAATTTTGCGGGCCGATCATGTCGTTGAAATGGATCTCGGGAGCGGTCATATCTCGGACCTATGCTTTCCCGACCGGTACCCGTTTGAGCAGTTCAACCGCGGCTTGTGGCTCGAACGGCTTCGGTAGAAAGTCAAAAGCACCGAGCTCGCGCGCTTTGGCGATCTCCTCCTCAGACGCGTGGGCCGACATCAGGATGAATTGGAGGCCCGGCCGGATCGTTTTCGTCCGGCGGAGGACGTCGAGCCCGTTGGTCTTCGGCATCCGCAGATCGCAGAGGAAGACGTCGGCTGTTCC
>JBILDU010000033.1:0-28958 GCA_044352465.1 Bdellovibrionota bacterium | reverse complement strand
CTTCACCGTAAACCCAAACGCTTGGAGGAGCAGCTTTAAAGCGAAAAGTACGGAGGGTTCATCGTCGAGAAGGAGTATCTGTTTGACGCCGGTTGGGGCGTTCGCGGCGGGTGGTGTTGGGGCGCTCATAAGGAACCTTAAAGTATCTCCGCAGGGGGGCGTGGGGGAAGCGGTTCAGGAGAAAATTTCAGCTAAATTCTATTTTATTTGAAGGTGTATGTTTGTACACTGGCAAGAGGTCGCAATAATGGGCCTAAGTAGCCGTTTTGACGACGCTTTCTCTAGTTGTTTCTCGATTGCGCAGCCCTATGACTTTTAGTCTTGAGACCGTATCGGCGGTAACCGCACCTGGAGAGGGCGCGAAGCTACCACCGATGCTTACCCAGTACCTGGCCTACAAAGCGCAGTATCCTGATTGCATATTGCTTTTTCAGGTGGGTGACTTCTACGAACTGTTCTTTCAAGACGCGGTGACGGTATCGCGCACCTTAAATCTGACCCTCACTACCCGGGATAAAAATAGCCCTGATCCGGTACCGATGTGTGGTGTTCCAATCGGTGCGGTCGAGGGGTATATCGAGCGGCTGGTGAACGCCGGATTCTCTGTGGCGCTCGTGCGTCAGGTGAGCGAGCTCGCCCCTGAGGGAGGGGCTACCAAAGGTTCTTCCCCGAAGGGGATGGTGCAACGGGAGCTCGAGCGGATCGTCACTCCAGGCATCCGGCTCCTCAACAATGCTACTGATACCGATGCCTCGGGTGCTGTCGTTGTCGCGGTTTATCCCGACAAGGAGAGTGAGTTTGCCTTGGCCTATTCCGATGTCCAGACCGGTATCGTGCACGTGCGCGAAGGTGTGCTTCTACCGCGGCTCTGTGCCGAGGTCTCTCGCCTGGGGCCGGCCGAGATCGTCTTACCCAATCTCGTCGACGGGAAAAAAGTCGATCGTCGGCTCACCTGGGTTCGCGAGCTCGAGCGAATGGGGGGCTCGGGATTCGTCAAATTTCGGACCGAGGCTTCGCGCTCTGACCCGCGTGGATTCGGAGAGATCCCGGGCTACGTGACCATCGCTCCGGTTACGCAGCGGGGGGTGCGGCTGCTCATCGACTACATCGATGAGGTCACGGTCGGCTCACGCCTCGATATTCGAGAGATCGCGGTTGCACGCGACGGTGAAACGGTCGCTATTGATGCAACCACGCGGCGTAATCTCGAGTTGGTGCGGTCAACTCGCGACAACGCGGTGGAGGGCTCGCTCTTTCACACGATTAATCTGACCGTTACGCCGGGAGGGGCAAAACTCCTCCGGCACCGGCTTTTAAATCCGGCGGCCAATCTCGATGTGGTGGTGCTTCGCCACGATGCGGTTGCCCAACTTGTTGAGCGTTCCGCCGCCCGTACCGAGTTGCGTCAGATCCTGGAGTATCTACCAGACCTTGAGCGTATCGCCGCCCGCCTTGAGCTCGGGGTGGTGACCCCGCGGGAGTTGGGAGCATTACGCAGTGCCTTTTTGAAGCTCCCCCGCCTACGTGAGGTTCTACGGAGTGAAGTCGTTGGGGGAAACGGTGGGCTTCTCGAATCCCTTGAGGGGGGGCTGGCCGTGGCAGCAGAGTGGCCCGAACTTCTCTTAACCGCTCTCAGCGAGGATCCGCCGGTGGTGCCCGCCGATGGTGGAGTGATTCGCCTGGGGTACGACGCGGAGCTTGATCGTCTCCGCTCAGTAAAGTCGACCAGCACCGCGTTTATCGCTGAACTTGAGGGACGCGAGCGGGCGCGCAGCGGAATCAATTCGCTTAAGGTAAAATACAACAACGTCATCGGCTTTTTCATCGAAATAACGAAAGCGAACGTCGATCGGGTGCCGGAGGATTTCATTCGGCGGCAACAAACTGCGAACGGTGAGCGCTTCACGACGCCTGAGCTACGCCAACTCGAGATCGAGGTTTTGGGAGCCGACGCGAAGGTCTCGGCGCTTGAGCAAAAGCTTTTTACCGCACTGAAGGAGAAGATGCGGGGCGCTGTCCCGGAGGTGCGGCGCTTGGCGATCGTACTGGCAGAGCTTGATCTTGGCGTAGCTCTGGCGGAGCTCGCCGAGCGTGAGGACCTGGTTCGCCCGGTGATGAGCGCGACGAGTGATTTGGTGATCGAGGGGGGGCGTCACCCTGTCATCGCGCGGCTGCTCGAGGGGCGTTTCGTGCCGAACTCGCTCGATCTTCGGGCCGGGGGGAAGCGGTGCGCGCTCATTACTGGACCTAACATGGGGGGCAAGTCGACCTATCTGCGCCAAGCCGCAATACTCTCGATTATGGCCCAAGCGGGCTCTTTCGTGCCCGCCAAATCGGCACGCCTCGGTCTCGTCGATCGGGTATTCGCGCGGATCGGAGCGTCGGATAATCTTGCGGAGGGCGAGTCGACCTTTATGGTCGAGATGCGCGAGGTGTCGCACATCGTCGCACAGGCGACCGAGCGGTCGCTCGTCCTCATCGACGAGGTAGGGCGGGGCACCGCAACCACCGATGGTCTTGCCCTGGCGCAAGCGATCCTCGAATGGATCGTTACCGCGGTTGGGTGTCGCACCTTGTTTGCGACCCATTTCCATGAACTTACCACCCTTGAGGAGCGCTATGCGGCGATCGAAAATCTCTCGGTCGGTTCGGTCGACCGGGATGGTGAGGTCGTCTTTACCCATGCGATCTTAAAGGGGGCGGCGAGTAAGTCCTATGGACTGGAGGTGGCCAAGCTCGCGGGTCTTCCGCAGACTCTGCTCGAGCGCGCGCGCACTCTTCTCGCCGAGGGGATCGCGGCGGAGAGCTCGCGCGGTCGAAAGCGCGCCCAGCCGCAGTTGCCGCTTTTTGCCCCGGCCGCGGTCGCCGTGACTCGAGAGCCGGCGGACTACGGGCGGTTGAAGGCGCTCGAGAAGCGGCTCGCCACAGTCGATGTAAACCGGCTGACCCCCCTCGAAGCGCTCAATCTATTAAACGACCTCGGGCAGTTGGTGCGGGAGGGGGAACGTGCGTAATCGATATCAGTTCTGGATTTTAGCGACGTTGTGTGCGCTTTTTCTTTTGCCGTCCGCGGGGGTGAGCGCCGATCGCTTCGACGGGATTAAGGCGCGGTACCTCAAGCTCCGTAATACCGATGTGGCGATCGCCCGCGTGGCGGAGTGGCGTCAAGTCGGTGCTGATTTCGAGCGATTTGCTGAGGAAAATCGCGATAATCGCGCAGCTCCGCTCGCCCTCATTAATGCTGCGATCGTGTTCAGCGAGATCGGTAAACACGCGACGGATCGACGCTCCCTTGAGCACGCCCAGCACCTTCTCGATCAGGTCGTATCGCGTTATCCGAGCGATGAGCTTGCCGATGATGCGTTGCTGCGGCGGGGGGAGCTCCTGGCGACTGAGTTGGCGGATGAGGACGGCGCCGCAGAGACCTATCGCGAACTGATCGCGCGCTATCCTGAAGCTGACATGGCGGCGGTAGCGCGTGAGCGGCTGCGGCGTCTCGAGAGCGCTGAGGGGGAGCTGCGTGCCCCAACACCGGTAGCCGCTGAGCGGGGGAGTGGTCCGCTGGTAGTGCTCGATCCTGGGCACGGTGCCGAGGATTTCGGTGCGGTGGGGCCAGGAGGAATCTTGGAGAAGGATGTCACCCTTCTTGTGGCGCGACAGGTGGCCGCACTTCTCAAAGACGAAGGGATAGCGGTAAAGCTGACCCGGACGACCGATGCCTTTCTGCCCCTTCTCGAGCGTACGGCGTTTGCCAATAACATCGCGGCCGACCTCTTCGTGAGTATTCACGCAAACGCCTCCCCAGGGCAAAAGCTGCACGGTGTGGAGACCTATTATCTTGATACGACCGATGGGGAGAGCTCCCGCACCCTCGCTGAGCGAGAGAATGCGTCGATTCGTTTCGAGGGACCAGGAGGCGATCTGGCCTACATGTTGAGCGATCTCGTCCAAGGAGCGAAGACTGGAGACTCGATTCGACTTGCTAAATTACTCCAAGGGGGCATCGTCGGTGCTCTTCATGGACGGTGGCCAGAGGTTCGGGATCTGGGGGTTAAAAAGGCGCTCTTTTACGTCCTGGTTGGCGCCCATATGCCGTGCGCACTTGTCGAGGTTGGCTTTTTGGATCATCCCGTCGAGGGCGGACGGATCGCCACCGCGGAGTACCGCAGCGCAGTCGCGCGCGGCATCGCGGCGGCTATCAAGGCCTATCTGAAAGGCGATGCGTAATGACGCCGCTTTTCTCAGACGCTCAGATCGATTTGCTGCGGCGAATCAATGGGGTCGCCGCCACGGTGGGTGTGGCGGTGTATCTTGTGGGTGGGGTGGTGCGCGATCTCGTGCGTGGGCACCCGGTCGGTGAGAAGGACTTCGATTTCATGGTTGTGGGGGACGCAATATCGTTCGCCTACCGGTGTGTTGAGTCGACGGGTGGAGTGGTTAAGGAGTTCCCCGATTTTTGCACCGCAAAGATCGTTGCTCCCACTGCGGCTGCGGGGCTTGCCGAACTCGATTTCGCCTCGAGTCGAAGCGAGGTCTATACCCGACCGGGCGCGCTTCCGGTCGTCTCTCCGGGGGATCTCGCCGCAGACCTTGCTCGGCGCGATTTTACGGTAAACGCGCTCGCTCTTCCCATCGGGGCGGTCGCGGCGACATGTTCCGCGCCCGCCGAGCTGCGTCGATTCGTTGTCGACCATCATGGAGGGCTCGACGACCTCGATCGCGGGGTTTTGCGTATCCTGCATAGCCGGAGTTTCTCCGATGATCCGACCCGTATCTTTCGGGGGTGTCGCTACGCGGCGCGACTCGGAGGGGGATTCGAGGAAAGCACCGCGCAGGCGCTGCGGGCGGCCCTCACCGGTGGCGCCCTCGGGACGATCTCCGGTTTTCGCATCACGACCGAGCTCAAAAAGATCGTGGCTGAAATGGATTTCGTGGACGTCTTTCAAAACCTCGGTCGTTACGGCGTGACGGCCGCGCTTGGTATCGGCGCTGATACGGTGAGTGGAATGCTGACCCGCTTGCAGGCGCTCGGCCTGCCGCCGGCGAGGCGCTTCGAGGTGGTAGCGCGAATATTGTTTTTGAGCGCGGGGGAGGGAGCTGCTGAGCGGTTTCGCCACCTCGGCTACGGGAAGAAGCAGATCCATCATCTGGAGTTCGATACCCGAGCGGGTCAGGAGGAGCTCTCAAGCAACCATCTGACGGTGCCGGGACTGTGGTTTCTGTTAGTAAGCGGGGTAGGTGAGGAAGGCGAGATCCGCCGAATCCTCCGTTCACGGGGAGAGGATGTATGACGGGGATGGTCGCGCGGATAGAGGAGCTCGTGGGTGAGCAAGTCGGCCGGCTGTGGCCCGATTGTGTCACGGTCCCGGTCGTAGCCCGACCGTTACTCGATCTGACGTTGGGCGATTTCGGTATTGACTGCTGCCTTGGTATCGGCGCCACCCGCAAAGAGAGTCCAGAGGCGATCGCTCAAGATATTGTGCGGGCTCTTCCGGCAGGGGGGGACTATCGCTTCGCCGCGGTCGAGGGCTTCATTAACGTGACGGTGCGCGACCCGGTCGGTCTGTTGCGCGACGTGTCTGCACGATCGGTAGTTGCGCCTCACCGGATCCTCGTGCAGCCGTTAACCGAATCGGTCGCTCCTGATGCGGTGGCGCGGCTCTTGGGCTCGGCCTATGTGCAGTGCGCCCTGGCGAGAAAATATGGCGGAGAGTGTGAGCTCTACCTTGGAGGGGCGCATGGAGGGGGCGGCGGTTCCGCCGGGGCATGTGCGCGGCTTCTCGCGGGTGTGACTGAAATGACTGCGCGCGGCGCGCTCGCTGAGGTGAAGCGAGTTTTGGGAACGCCGTGGCCGGGGGGGACGACCGTGTGGATCGCTCCGACTTTTCTCGGCAAAGGTGAGTTCCGCGATCTTTATCGAGAGTTCTTTGCCGGGCCGGTCGCGTCCACGTTGCGGTGTCCGGTGCGGGGATGGCTCGAAGGATTTCAGGAGTCGTGGTGGGATATCCTCAAGAGCGGGCAAGACTGGCGCAGCGCCTGTTTGATGCTCGCGTCGAGTCGGTCTCCCGCCGAGCTTGATCCGTTAGCGTTGACGCTCGCTGAGCAGGGCAATCTCCGGTGGTTTCTCCGCTCGACCCGCGAGCGGTTGCAGCGGCTCCCGCGGTTGGAGGTACCCCGGGGAGTTCCTGGGGAGGGGGAGCTCTCGGCGCAAGCTCGTCGGGTAGCGATTCGAGCTGCCACCGTGCGGCTTTTCGAAGTCGATGCTATTCGTCGGGGGGAGGTCACCCCGTGGCTTGATGCGGTCACCGATCTCTTGCGTGGTGTGAACGAGTGGATGAATCGACCTGATCGGCGTCGCGCCTTTGAGAGTGGCACCGTGTCGCCCCACGAGTACCAAATTTTGTCTGGTGCCACCGAAGCGATATCGGATATTATAAACGGTAATCCTTTGTTTGATGAGGAGCCGTGCGCGTGAACGTACCCGGACCTAGAACTAGCCCTACTGTGCCTTCGATTCCGAATAAATCGATCACCAATAATCGCCGCCCGATGAGCGGGTGGGAGCTGAGGTTGGGTCTCCCCCAGGTAGTTGTGGTTGTGGGGCTGGTAACCGGATCGATGGTCCTCTCGTTTTACCTCGGTCTCAATTCCGGTCAACGCCTCGGATTCGAGTTGGCCCAAGAGCGGACAGCTACGTCGCTTCCCCGACTCCCTGTCCCGGGAGCCTCACCCGAGGGGAGCCTGGCCCATGATGATGGTGCCTTCGATGTCTATGCCAAACTAAACGATACTCTTCCGGGAGCGAAGGGCGAAGGGGATCCGATTAAGGTTGCTCCGGTCCCCGAGGCGGAGTCTCCGCTTGGTCACGGGGCGTTGTTCCCAAGTGAAGGTGGAGCGGGTGGCAAAGGCACAGGTATGCCGGAGTTGGGGTCGATAAAGAGCGTTGACGCTGCGCCGCTTTTAAACCCGGAAGCCGAGGCCGCGCTGAACGCCCGCCTTGAGGCGGAACAGGCCCCCCCTGCGGCGGGTACGGAACCCCGCCTTGGTGAGCTCGAGCTAGCTGCACAAGGGAGCCTTGTTACCGAGGACGCGCCGCAAGAGGTGGCGCGGGTAGAGAGTGCGCCTAAGGTTGAGAAGGTCGTTGCGCCACCCGCACAGCCACAGCCTGAGCCCGCAGCGAAGGCCAGCGAAGGAACGAAGTCGGCCGAGGCTGCAAGGGTGGTCGCGCCTGAAGCTAAATCCGCTTTCTTGAAGAAGAGTCTCCCCCTTGGTTGGTTTGCGCAGGTTGGAGCGATGCCGAGTCTCGCTGAAGCGGAGGGGATTGCGAAGAAGTTAAAGAGCTCCGGGTTCCCGGTTGTTATCGAAGCAGCGCGGGTGCGGGGTGAGGACTATTTTAGAATACTGGTTGGGCCGGAGCGTTCCCGCGATCAAGGAGATATCCTTGTGTCGCAACTGCGTAGGGAGCCGTATATCTCAGGAGAGCCGTTCCTGCGACTCATCAAGTAGGCCCTCGGGTTGCCCGCAAGCTTCTGATATCGTTGTGTTTTTAGGGTTTGTTGGCTACGCTCCGGGCGGTGCCCGTGGCGCGCGTCTCCTGGCTTTGTTTGTCGCCCGTTTTTCCCGGTTTAACGTCAGAAATTTAGTAAGTTACATCGCCTAGTCGCCGATTACTTATAACGGAAGCGAAGAGCACTGCGCCGCTGGGTTACCGGCCGGATTCACCGCGAGCGGTGGCCTGCAGTGGTGTTTTTCAAAGGCGTGATCCTGAACGCTCTACCGGTACCTCGTTCGAGGGGGCGCGGTGGAGTCGCTAAAATTTTGGCATGTCGAGCGAACCTAACGTTTCTTCCATCACTCTTGTTGCGGCGCTGCGCTTCGCTGCGGGGACCGATATCGGTCTACGGCGGGAGGAGAACCAAGATGCTCACGGGATTATTGAGGGGCGATCGTTCCGGGCGTTTTTCGTCTGTGACGGAATGGGCGGGGTGCAGGGTGGTGCGATCGCATCGAATCTGGCGGTCGCCTCAATCCGAGAATTTTTAAAGGATCGCCCCACGGTTGGGATCACCGAGCTCGCGAGTGCGGTCACCCAAGCAAACGCTAACGTTTTCGAACGGGGCGCGAGCGAGCCGGGGCTCGCGGGAATGGGAACCACCTGTGTGGGACTCGTTTTTACTGAGGACCAGCTTCTCATTACGAACGTCGGTGACTCGCGTGCCTATCGCATACGGGGAGATGAGGTGGAGCAGCTTACCGAGGACCACACGCTGGTGCAGGAGCTCGTCCGCTCGGGTGCGATCAGTGCAGAGCAAGCGGGGAATCACCCCGTTTCGCACATGTTAACCCGCTCACTCGGCCCAACACCGACCGTGGACGTCGATTATTTTGTGTCACCAGATCCACCTCAACGGGGCGATCGTTACCTGCTCTGTTGCGACGGGTTATTTAATATGGTGGGCGCCGAAGAATTCGGCGAAATTCTGGAAGTTTTCTCGCTCGACGACGCGGTTCAGGAGCTGATCGATTTAGCGAACCTTCGGGGTGGGACTGACAACATTACCCTTATCATCATTGAGGTTGGAGAGGCCTACCCCCATGGGCCAGAGCCTCGCACCGAAGCAACCCCGGAGCGAGCTGAACCGACACCGGAAGGGGAGAGCGAGGTCGCCGCAGTAGAGCCAGCACCAAACGGCTCCGGACCTTGCGACGATATGGTGTCCGAGCGTGTGGGGGGCGAGAAACAAACGCCACCACTATCATCCGAGCCGGAGGAGCCGCGGCCACTCCTGGAATCCTCCCCGGATGGGGGTACGGAGCGGGTTGCGGAGCCTCATAAAAAATCACCGACGACGTCCGAAGTAAACGGTGCTCCTTCTCCGAATGGAGAACCAGCCTCGGTCGCTCCCGTTGATGAGATGAAAACCGGTGAGATCACGGTCCGTTTTTGGGAACGGCTCTCGCGCCCGACGGAGTGGCTGGGATCGCTTGGATCGCTCCTCGTGGTGCTCATCATCGGCTACGGGATCGGATATGTTACCTCGCATTATCCGGGTGACACCGAGGGGCCGATGATGAGCTCGTTGCCGAAGCCCACCCCGGCAGCGGATCCGCGGCCCGTAGCGAGAATTGAGGTTCCTCCAGTTGACCAATCTCGTGAAGAGGCCGCAGCAGCTCCCGGCGCGGTGGCGGACGCTGGTACCGGAGGGGACCGCGAGCGGATGCAGAAGCGACTCGTTGTCTTGCGTAAAACGGTCGCTGACCTGGATGCAAAGATCGGATCTTTTAATAAACCGATAGGCGGTGAAGTCGGTGAATCATTGAGTTCGACCCGTAAATCGATCGATGCGATCGAGCGGGAGCTCGAACGAATTCGTGCCGACCTGGATATCGCCACGCGCCGACTCGCGGTGTGGTACGGACGACGCAAGCGGCTCCAAGATGCTGACCCGGTAAACCTCGCGTCCGAAGTCGCCGTGGCCGCTCCGGATGTTCGGCGGAACAAGGAGGAGTTTGAGCAAGCCACCTGGGCGTATCTCAAGGAAGCGGAGGTATTACGTTATACCCTCGCCGATAAGGCGCAAGGGGAGAAGGTCGCAAATCTCGCCCGTGAGCGCGCTGAAAAGATGAGTATCTTGGCCCAAGCTGTACGCACCGCGATCGAGCGGGAGGTGGGGCTCGCCGATCGCCAGATTTCTGAGCTCACGGTCAAACGGGACGAGCGGGAAGAGGAGCTCGCCGCGCTCCGTCGAGAGGTCGAGTACGTAAAAATATTGACCGGGGCAGACGCGAGCGCGCGTGCGTCAAAGCGCGCCGAGCTCCAGCGGGAGCGTGATATTGCCGCCGCGGAGCTCGCCGGATTAGCTGCGTTGTTTGAGAGCTCAACTGAGACGCGTTAGTACTCCAGACCGGAAAGTCTTTTCACCGGAGGGCCTGTCCAGACTTCGCCCGCGGCAAGCCGCGGGGCCCCGTCTGGTGAGCTGATTCCTGTCAACCAACACAATTGGCCTAAGCGAGGCCGACGGCGGAACCGCTCAGCGAAGATTCGCGCACAAGGAGGCGAATCTTCGCGTGGTTTTAAACGCGGCGGTTGCGTGGGCCCGAGAGCTACGCAGTATCGTTTGACTCTTCTCCAGTCAGATTATAGCCTTACCTCATTCAAAGTGAGGGTTTATGGGTAAAACAGCGCTTATCAGCGTGTCCGATCGAACCGGACTCTTGCCGGTCGCCGAGGCTTTGACGCGGAACGGCTACGCGATTTTGGCGACCTCCGGAACGACCAAGTTTTTGGCAGACGCGGGGATCGTCACCACACCGATCGAGACCTACACCGGCCAACGTGAGATCCTGGATGGTCGGGTAAAGACTTTACACCCCAAGATTCATGGCGGGTTACTCGCTCGACGGGACGACCCGAAGCATCTCTCTGAGCTTACGGCTGAGGGGATCGCCCCGATCGATATCGCGATCATAAATCTCTACCCCTTCGTCCAGAATCTCGCCGGAGATAAAGCGGGGGACCCCGTAAAGATGATCGAGCTCATCGATATTGGCGGCCCCACGATGTTGCGCGCTGCCGCGAAGAATTTTCGCGGGGTCCTCGCGGTTATTGAGCCGACTGACTATCCCGACCTCATCCGCTACGTGGAGAACGGTGTTGCTCCAGCGGGCGGGGTCGCCGACTGGCGGCGTGGATTGGCGGTCAAGGTATTCAAAACGCTCGCGGCATACGATCTCGAGATCGCCCGCTACTTTGCAGAGGCTACGTTCCCCGAGAGTGGTGCTCCGACAGTTGATGTCGCGGGTCTCGGTCTTGGCGCGATAGCCGGGTGTGTCCTTGAGCGAGCCCAGTTGCTCCGCTATGGTGAGAATCCCCATCAGCGGGCGGCCCTCTATCGTCCGGTGGGTCATCGGACGACAGGGTGGGAGCAGCTAGGGGGAAAGGAGCTCTCCTACAACAACCTCCTCGATTTTGATGCCACGGTACGAATGGTGCGGGGATTGACCGATGACCGTGCGGGAGCGGTGATTGTGAAACATCTGAATCCGTGTGGCGCGGCGCTCGCTGACACGCCGCTTGAGGCGCTCAAGCGCGCGAAGCGCGGCGATCCGCGAAGTCATTTCGGCGGTATCATCGGCTTTAACCGGCCGGTTGCCGTTGAGGTAGCTGAGGCGATTAAGGAGGATTTCGCTGAGATAGTTCTCGCACCGGACTTTGAACCCGCGGCGCTCGCGCTCCTTCAGAAAAATAAGAACCTCCGGCTGATGAAGGTTGACCGCAGCGAGGCTCGTGGCATGGAGTTTCGCAGTATCGGTGGCGGCTATCTGCTTCAAGAGGAGGACGTGGCGATATCGCAAGTGTCTGAGGGGGAGATCGTTACCCAGCGTCATCCAAGCTCCGCGGAGCTCAGCGATCTTCAATTCGCGTGGAATTTTTGTGCGCATGTGAAATCGAATGCGATCGTCCTCGTGAAAGAGGGGATGCTTATCGGAGTTGGTGCGGGGCAGATGAGTCGGATTGATTCGGTTGAGCTCGCGATAGCGAAGGCTCGTACCCACGGCCACGATATTCGTGGCGCGGTTGCCGCCTCGGATGCGTTCTTCCCCTTTCCGGATGGGCTTGAAACCCTGGCACAGGCGGGAGTCGGAGCGATTGTTGCACCGGGTGGTGCCAAAAGAGACGGTGATGTGGTGAGTGCGGCCGATAGCGTCGGAGTTGCGCTCGTGCGGGTAGCGGATCGCCATTTTCGTCACTAAAGGTAGCGGAAGCGACGGCGGGCGTGAATGGTTCGTGAAGGTGGCTCGCTCAAAGGAGGTAGGGGTATGGATGTCCTCGTCATCGGTTCGGGTGGTCGTGAGCACGCCCTGTGTTGGCGGCTCCGTCGTTCCCTGTCGGTGCGCCGACTTTTTGTGGCCCCCGGTAATCCAGGAATAGAGCCCTTCGCGCAGCGGGTACCGATCGGCGTGGACGAGATAGATCAGCTCCTTGATTTCGCCCGGAGCGAAGGGATCGGTCTTACCGTTGTTGGGCCGGAGTATCCACTGACCCTTGGACTCGTCGACCGGTTTCGTGAAGCGGGGCTCCGCGTGTTCGGGCCGACCCGGGAGGCTGCGCGCCTGGAGGGTTCCAAAGCCTTTGCAAAAGAGGTGATGGCGGCGGCGGGTGTACCGACTGCCCGGCACACGCTTTTGAAGGATCTCGTTGAAGCACGTGAATGGTTGCGCCGAAACGGGGCACCGATCGTGTTAAAGTCAGACGGGCTCGCCGCAGGCAAGGGAGTCTTCGTGTGCCACACCTTGCCCGAGGCGGAGGTGGCGCTTGAGGCCCTGTTCGGTGAGATGAAGGCAGTGGTCGTCGTTGCCGAGGAGATGCTGTCCGGACCGGAGGCGTCCTTTATCGTAGCAACCGATGGCGAACGATTCGTTCCGATGGCACCGGCCCACGACTATAAACGGATCGGTGACGGTGATACCGGGCCGAACACCGGGGGGATGGGCGCTGTGTGTCCAACGCCGCATCTCTCGGGCGAGGCGGCGCGGTGGGCTGAGGAGCATGTCATCGCTCCGATGCTTCGCGAGATGCGCGCCCGCGGAACGCCCTTTACGGGGTTTCTTTATGCGGGGCTGATGATCGACCCGGTCAAAGGGGTAAAGGTCCTCGAGTTTAATGCCCGCTTCGGCGATCCGGAGTGTCAGGGAGTCTTGCGACGTTTCGAGGGAGATTTCGCTGCGTTACTGCACGGGCTCAGTGACACCGCGGGGGGTGAGCCCCCGATTGAGGTGGGGTGGTCGCCGCAAAGCTCGGTGACCCTCGTCATGGCTGCTGAAGGATACCCAGGGGAGCCTCGAAGCGGTGCCGTGATCGAAGGTATCGAATTTGCTGAAATGATCCCGGAGGTCGTGGTGTTTCATGCCGGGACGGATCGTCGGAGCGATGGTAAGCTCGTCACCAAAGGGGGCCGGGTTCTGGCCGTGACAGCGCTCGGTGAGAGCATGGAAGAGGCGCGTCAACGGGCTTACAAAGCGGCTGATATGATCCAATTTCCAGGGCGGCAATTGCGCCGTGATATCGGCCGAGGCACGCTCTAAAATTCGCAAGGAAATTCATCATGAAATATCTGAGCTATATCGCCGCTCTTTTCTTAGCCTTGCCCGGCCGTGGTGTCGCCCAAGAGATTCGGGTGCTCGATCCAGCCGGATTGACCCGGGCCGTCCAGGCTACTGCGGATGCCATGAGTGTGGAGGTGACGGTGACGAAGGCGGAGAGTCGTCCCCCCGGAGGCGCGGTGCTCGTGCAGACCTCGGGGCTCGCTGACGATCGAGCTGAGGCTGGTGTCGGTAACCGCTATCTCTTCTCCACGGTCCCCCCTGGAACGTGGCAGGTGAAACTCAACGACTCGGGTGAGCAGATCAGCCGAGTGAGGATATTTCGGTAAAGGGGTTCGATGTCGTACCTCGATCTGTATGAAAAGACGACCAGTGAGAGCGTTGCGGGAGAGGGGTTCCCAACTCGTCGCGATAGCCTTGAGCGGATCCGACAAAAATCGACGTTTGATGTTGTTGTCATTGGGGGTGGGGTCCACGGGGCCGCCTTCGCCCGACTGGCGGCTTTTAATGGACTTTCAACGGTTTTGTTTGAGCGCGGAGACTACGCTGGGGAGACCTCGAGCCGGAGCTCTAAGATGGTGCACGGTGGTCTGCGGTATCTTGAGCTTCTCGATTTCGCTCAGGTGATCGAGGGAGTCAAGGCGCGAGAGGATCTCTTTCAGATCGCCCCCCATCTCGCCCAGCCGTGCCCCTTTCTCATTCCAGTCAAGCGAGGTAATTGGTTCGAGCAGTTAAAGTTTCGCCTTGGCTTGACGCTCTACGATCGCTTTATGCCGCGCGATATTCCCGGACATCGGTGGCGGCCTTTTGCTGAGCTTCACCAATCTCCATGGAGAGCCCGCGGCGATTTCGCCGGGGCATTTGAGTACCGGGACGGGGTAATGGACGATGCGCGGATCGTTCAGGAGCTCATCGTAAGTGCCCGACAGGAAGGGGCAGAGTGCCTTAACTATGTCTCGGCGGAGCGAGTTGGCTCGCTTGAGAGCGGTGAGGTGCGGGTATTCTGCAAGGATCTTATCGGCCAGACCTCTTTCGATGTGAAAGCTGGATTCGTCGTCAACTGTGCCGGTCCGTGGGTTCGTGAGATCGGGCAGCCGCAGGTAGAGACTTTAAAATCTCAGCCCCAGCTTAAGTTTAGTCGGGGAGTCCACGTCTTGTTTGAGACACCGTGGCCTCATCCAGCGCTCTTTTTGCCCCTGGCGGGGCGGGGACGGTATTACTTTGTCTGGCCCCATCCGGGTGGGGCGATGGTTGGCACCACTGAGCAGGAGTGTGGGGCGCCGGAGCGCGCTCCGCAGCCGACTATTGCGGAGCTCGATGAGATATTTGCGCGGCTCGAGCGGGATCTTCCCGATGCGGGACTCGATCGCGCCCACGCCTATTATGCCTTTGCGGGGGTGCGAACCTTGCCTCTCCGCTCTGGGGCTGAAAATACGAGTAAGCTCTCGCGGCGGCACATCTGGAGCTATGCCAACGGGATGTTAAGTCTCTTTGGAGGAAAGTATACCACCGCGCTCTCGACCGCTGAAGAGGGGCTCCGAACGGCGGTGCGGCTGGCTGGTGCTCAGGTGACGGTAAGTTCGCTTAAAGGGAGACGTCTTCCCGGCGCGAGCGGAGCCTCGCTTGATGAAGCGAAAGCTGTTTTTGAGGGGCAACCGATCCCTGAGGAGATCGTAGCCGGTGTTGTACGTCGGCTCGGAACTCGGGTGAGGTTTCTTCCACGCTTCGAACGGTGGTTTGAGATTTTCGGGGGAATCGTTCTGCGGGGTGAGATCGAACTGTATCTTGAGTCGGAGCAGGTTGAGACTCTCGAGGACCTTATGTGGCGTCGTTTAGGATTTGAACTCCTTCCGGGGCACGGCCTTGCGGCGCTGGATGAGATCGTTGCGCTCATGAAAACACGCATCCCCGGTCGTGATTTCGACACTGAGGCAGGCCTCTATCGCGCCAAGATCGCGGCAACGAGGGATCTGCTGAAGCGGGGCGCGCTGTCCTCCTCATCTCTCTCTTCCTGCGGCGGTCAGTAGAGCCCCCGATCGCTCCGGGCGTGCTCGAATCGTTTGCATATCGTGTAGAGAGCCCAATAGCGACTCATGGTGTGCCTCGCTAATATGTTGATAGTATTGATCTTGTTGGTAGATAAGAACGCCCTACTCTCTGCGAAAATATATTTGGGTAAAAAGCACAAAACTGCTAAGATTAAAAAAGGGGGGGGTTAGTGGAGGTTAGCGATGGCGTTTTTTTTACAGCGTGGGCGTGACGCTCGAGAGATGTGGCCACTTCAGCGACGTCTTTCAAGTGCCCGTTCGTTTAGTTTTATGGCGACCGCGGTACTTATCCGTGGCCGAGTTTTTCAGACCGATATGGTGTACTCCGGTGCATACCCCTCTCGGTGTGAGCTTGGCGCGGCACGCCCAGCCGTGGGCAGTCGGATCGTCATCAGGACAGCGGGAGGAAAAAAAATCGCCTGTGTGTGTGCCGATGATCGCGGGATTTTTCGGGCGACTTTAAAGCCAGGAGTGTCTGTCGTGACGGCAGTCGATCTGGAGGTGAGTCGTCGGATCGATGTCACGAGGTTTGGGAGTCCTAGCTTCGACATCGTGCGAGTGGTGTAGGGATCGGTGCGAGGCGATCGCCCGCGACGGGATTTTGTTTCACCTCGAGGTTGGTTTTCGGATTTTTTCGGGACTTTTTTAGTGAGGTATATCTCTATGCGACATTATTTAAAATTCGATGGATCCTTTAGCGCTCTGATCTTTGCAGCGATACTTGCTGCCGCTCCTGTTTATGCCGCCCCCGTGGTGGCGGTTGAGGGGCGGGTGTTGATTCGAGATTTTATGCCGCAGGGATGCGAAACCCCTCGGTGTGGTTCGTATCCCCGCATTCGGCCGGTCGGGGATGTGGAGGTTGTCGCCTCGAATCGGCGGGGCCAGGTTCTCGCGGTAGCGGAGGTTACGCCGAACGGCAACTTCTTCTTTCGACTGCGTCGCGGCCGCTATACATTGGTCGTTCCTGCGCTCGGGATCAGTCGGGAGGTCGTCGTCAGACGAGCCGGTATGCGAGGCGTGCGACTAAATCTAGACGTATATTAAGTCAGCAACGTCGCGGAAAGCTCGCCGATCGAGCCGTCACGGTTTTAGGACGATCTTGCCGAACTGCTGTCCTTCTTCAAGATAGGCGAGCATTCTAATTCCCTCGGCGAGCGGCTCTACCCGATCGATGACCGCGCGGATGTTGTGTTTTAGCATAAACTGTTGGGCATCGATGAAGTCTTGTTTGCTCCCCATCGTCGAGCCGATGATCGAGATCTGCTTTGTGAACATCAAGCGATTATCGAACTGTACGAGGTGGCCAGAGGTATTGCCCACGGTAACGATCCGGCCACCCCGGGCGACCGCGCGGAGGCTTCCCGCGATCGTTTTTGCGCCCACATTGTCGATGACGACATCGACCCCACGGCCCTTGGTCAGCTTGACGATCTCAAGAGGCCAATTCGGAACTTCGTTGTAATTGATCACTTGCACCGCGCCGAGATCGCGGGCCTTGGCGGCTTTTTGGGCTGAACCGGCGAGGGCGTAGACAGTCGCGCCAGCTGCCGTCGCCAGTGATATCGCGAGGGAATTAACTCCTCCGCCCGAGCCCACCACGAGTACCGTTTCGTTGGGGCGCAGATCGGCGCGGCGAAAGAGCATCCGCCAGCATGTGGTACCGATAAGCAGCGGCGCGCACGCCTCTTCAGGGGAGAGCCCCTCGGGTTGCTTAAAAACGCTACCGACCGGTACGCTGACGTACTCGGCGAACCCCCCTTTGAACTGCTCGCCGACGATACGATAACCAGGGCTCACGCTCTCTTCGCCCCGGCGGGTCCATTCATCCTCTCCGGTGGAGACCCCTGGGTTGACGATAACCTTGGTGCCAGGTGTCCAGCTCGACTCCGCATTCACCGAGACGATCTCGCCCGCGATGTCGCTCCCCCCGATATGGGGCATATCGAGACGGAGTCCCTGCCAACCTCGGCGCACCCAGATGTCGAGGTGGTTAAGCGCGACCGCGGTGACTTTGATGAGCGCTTCGCCGGGTGCCGGGGTCGGGTCAGGGAGATCGGCGTACTTGAGGACTTCGATGCCACCGTGTTGCTCGAAAAATATCGCCTTCATTCGGACCGCTCCTTTCTTCGCTAAAGAGTGGGGGGAGTCGCCGCGCGTGTCGTTCCCTTTTGAAGGGAAACGCTGGCCGGGCAATCTTTCACCCTCCTACAGTATCATCGCGCTCGAAGGGCGAAAAAACAACACCCTTCAGTGGGGACGACAGTCGTTGAAAAGGGGCGATACGAAAATCGCTTGCAGCGAAACAAGGTAGCAGTGCTGCGGCGAACTGGCCTGGTTATCTAAGACAGAGCTGTTCACCCGCGGGAAAAGAGGATCGCTATCCAGCCACGCTCCTCCCGGATAGAGAGTGTATGCCACGAGCGATACGCTGTGAGTACCGATTCTTTAAGGTGTGACATGATGCCCGATACAACTAATTTCGTTTCGGGTGTGGCGAGGTGGGCGAATCCGGGTTCGAGCTCGCATAGAACCTCAGCGTAGATGTTAGCCATGATGAGGGGGTAGGGGCCGCCGGCCGCGGCGAGATCGCCTTCGATGAGCTTAACCCCCCTTCCTGCAATCGGGTTGAGGGCGACGTTTTTCGCGGCGTTCTCGAGCGCCAGTGGGTCGATCTCAATGGCGTCAACCGCACTGCCGTAGAGTTCGCTTGCGGCAAGAGCGAGGATCCCACTTCCGGTCCCGAGGTCGAGCGCCGGAGAGTGTGCGGCGAGGCGCTGAACTGGGCTCGACTGGAGTAGCTCGAGCACCATGTGGGTAGTTGGGTGGTGCCCGGTGCCGAATCCGGTCCCCGGATTGATGTAGAGCGGATGTGGGGTGCCGGGCCTGGCTCGCTCCCCCGAGTCGAGGACGGGGATAATATGGAGTTGTCCGATCTGAAGCGGTGTCCAGTGGGCCTCTGCCTCTTGCACCCAATTACGCCATTCAACCGGTTCAATCGAAAGGATTCGGCCGCCACAGTCAGGCACCGCTTCTTTAAACCGTTCGAGAGTCGTGGCATCTCCGAGCACGCAGACCCGCGTGGTGCGGGGGGTGACCTCCTCGGCTCCGCTCGCACCAGCCGCGATGAGCAGCGCGGCGGTGTCTTCCGGATGATCGGTTTCAACAAGTATATTCCACCACTGTTGCGGATCTGGGGAGGTCGTCATAGCGCTACGGTAATTGGGGCATGGGCCGATGGCAAGGGGAGGAAGAGTGACAAGCGCGAGTAAATGCGCGTGGCGTGCTGCGGCGGGTAGGCTGCTCCGGTTATGGAGCTGGCTCGATCAAGCCCGCTTTCTTGGCCAGCTCGACCTTATGCTTTTCTTCCATGCGTTTCTTGACCCGGTCGCTGACGCCCCCGTACTTCTTTTTCCCCTGCACCGGGACCGGAGCATTTTCGAACTTTTCAATCGCAATCGAGGTGTAGCTATCGAACGACTCTTTGTTGAGCGTTTTAAAGATACCGCACATGTCGCGCAATTTCTTCAGGTTCGGCCCGAGGTCGAGCCCGCTCGATTTGAGCTGAGCAATAAGATCGAGCTGACCCATGACGTCGCTGATGACGAGACTCAGCGCGGCCGCCTCGCGAGTCCGCGACCGTTCGCCTTTGACCCGGGCCGCGAGCCCGGTGATCTCGGTCAGCGATTCCACTGAGTAGGGTTCAAACAGAAAGCCGTCAGCACCAACCATCACGTTCGCCGCGACCGTTGAGCTATCTTGGGCGCTGCCGGAGAGTACGATGATGTAGGCGGCATCTTGGCCTTGGGGGGTCTCGCGGCCTTTCTTAATAAAACCGGTGATCGCCTCTTGGGGGATCCGGTTTGAGATGAAGACCACGTTGAACGACACGTCCCCTGACATGACGTCGACGGCCTCACGAAGCGCCCCGCACTGGCCGATGCGCCCGAAGCGTGGCACCGCGGTCGCCGCAGTTTTGAGGCGTACCCGGGTGTTCATATCCGGGTCGCAGATGAGCGCGTCGTATTTCTCGAAGTTGTTATTACCTGAGTTCATCGCTCTAGATCTCTCAATATGGTTGGGTGGTTCGCGGTGGTGTCAGCGAAACGTCAAACTTCGCTAGTCCAACAACCGCCCGCCGTCACAACCGATCTCGCGGGGCTCCTTCGTTGGGAGCCCGCCTCGCCATCCCGCTCAGGGCCGAACTTCGCCCGCACCTATGGCGATTCCTTCTCTGTCGTCAAACGGCTCGTTTCCCCAAAAAATCGCACCAACGATCCTTTACAACCTGAGAGAGAGGTCGGCAGAAATTTGGAAAATCTAAAGGGGGTTAGAGTGCTCGTACCATTGAGAGCGGCACGCCTCTTTGGGCGGGGGCGCGTGGGGGGCGAGCTAAGCTAAGCATCTGGTCCCGTTATGTATTTCGGGTCGGCTCGACGACGCTGCGGGCGGTAATCGACGACCGGGTCGGTTTTGTGACTTGGTCGAGACCACGGTGGTTGAGAAGGGTTAGGAGGTGTTCGCCACCGGCGCGGTGGGTCAAATCGGCCTCAGCCGCGGTAATCCCAACGAGGTTCACAAAGGTGAATTCGCCCTCCCGATCGAGTTGAGGAGATCGAATTGGACGGTAGGGGGTCGAAAAAATCGCTGAGAGTTCGGTGTCGCAGTCCGGTATCAGGGGTACCTCGGCAGCGAAGCCCGTTCCAGCCTTAATCGTACGCGAGCGCGAGCTCAGGACGAGGAGCCAGCCGAGTGTGAGCGCCCGAGTTGGCCACTCTGGAATCGCGAGCTTCCCACCACGTTCCTCAGGGTAGGCGACGCTGAGTTGGAAGGTGAGCTCGTTGCCTGACGGGCGCCCCTCGCTGGGCGCGAGTCTACGAACCCCCTCCGTTACATACAAAAGGTTCGGTCGTCCATCCACCACACCGGTTTGGAACACAGCCACGGGGATCGTTCGGGTGGTGAGGAATTTCGCTTCGTCGGCTGCGGAGAGGGTGTAGCCAAGCGATTTGAGCTCGCGAGCTAAGTTGAGCTCGAGCTTCTCGAGCGGAGTCCCGTACGCCGCCGCGCACAACTCCCACCCGTTTTCGAGGATAGGGCGTTCAAGTCGGTGTGCCTCACCGACTTTAAGGCGCGGCGAGAAACGCGAGTTGATGAATATGTCGGCACCGGCAAACCGATCATTCGCGCTCTCGCCTTGGCGATTGTGAAGTGCGTAGAGCTCCCCGAGGGGGGCAAGAGCGTCGGAGAATCCCCGCTGTGTGAGGCTCTCCCGGATGGCGCGAGCCAGGCTCGTAATCCGGCGACGAACCTCGCGGACCGAAAGGCGCACTCCGATCTCTGGTGGGAGCGCCGCGTGTACAGCGGGGGTTAGATCTTTGGTGTCGATGAGGCGCGGGAAGCGCTCGCGGTGGTAGGCCGTAATCTCACGACTCTTCTCAAAGCCGAGCACGACGCTCTCTTCGGTGCGGGAGCGCAGCTCGCTTCCGACGACATAGCTGCGTGTCTGCGTTTCGATCGTTGAGGTGAGGATGCCGAGGCCCTCAAGATAAACCGGGAAGCCTGCGCGGATGAGTTCGGCGATCGAGTCGACGATCGCGCGGTTAAACTCGGCGCTGTTCTGTTCGTTCGATTCTTGGAGGAGCGGTTGGGTGGGTGGGGCAACGGTAGCATCCTGGCTCTCTGCAGATGAGAGGTGAGTTGTTTGCTCCAGGCGGAGTGGGTGATGTGAAACGTGCATCGTAGCTCCGTTTTTAGTACGGAGGCTTGCTGCGCCGTCTGGTCCTTGAGGGGACAAATCACTCGTGGAGGCTTCTGCTCCCATATGGTCTCAGTACCGAATCGGTTATTTCGTTTGAACTGTTTTTGTGCGGACTACGAATCTTCCGTTGAGGGGGCCGACACACAAGCCCCTCACCGGGTCACTCTCGGAGTGGAACAAAAAACTATCCAAAAGGTGGCGCGCCGTCCAGAGGCGATCTTGTCCGCGGGGGGATTTTGCTTGAGTCCTCGTGCGTGCGGCGGTGCCTCAGATCCATCTTCATCTCCGCCATTAAAATTTTATGATGAGAGCCACACTGAAAATGTCCCGTGACTCCGCGGAGGCGGTTTTGGAGAGGGCCTCAAAATTTCTGAGGTCGCTGCGGCGATGGCAGATCTGAATCTTGCGGGGTTACTTTAACTGAGAGCCCATAACAAAATATCCCCTCGAGCGACGGCGGATCTCAATTCATCAGCGGCGTTAAACCTGGCGCAAGTCCTCGCCGACCTAAGAGGCCGCCTCTGCTCTTGCTACGGGTTTCTTCTGCTGCGCGCTCTTAGAAAGCTGTGCGGGCTAAATCGCCTTCGACAGCGCAGCTTGGAGCTGATCCTTCGGCACCGCACCAACGATCTGGTCAACGACCTCTCCGTTTTTGAAGATGACGAGATTTGGAATTCCACGGACGTTGTACTGAGACGGTGTCCGGGGATTCTCGTCGACGTTCAGCTTCATGATCTGAATCTTGCCGGCGAATTCCTTGGCGAGCTCTTCGAGAACCGGGGCGATGCTCTTGCACGGACCGCACCACGGCGCCCAGAAGTCGACTAAAGTCGGGATAGTGGCCTTGAGGACCTGAGTTTGAAAATCGGTGTCCGAAATCTCGCGTACGTTCTCACTCATGGATTGCTCCCTATGATAAAGCCAGACCGGATGTCGTCTTAACAAACGATACAAAGCCGGGTCGTGGGTCGGCGGCGCAGCCGCGGTTGGCAGCTTTTTAAGGACTTAGAATCCTCGGAGCCATCCCACAGAGGGCAGTATGAAACACCGCTTAGGGGAAGTAAACCCCTTTGAGGTCAGCCAGTTGCGCTTGCTTTTGAGTGCGGCCTGCGTGTGGGGGTGGGGGTGGACATAAGTAAGTCCCCGAAAGCGCTAAAAAATAGCCGAAGGTCGTCAACTTTTTCCGTAGAGCGCCGAATAACTTTAAGTCGTTTGAACCTTTTTCGCGAATCCCGCGTCATAAGTTTAACTAGGTTGAAGTTTCTAGCTTAGCCGTGCCGCCCCACTGAAAAAGTTTTGGGTGGGAGGGCACCAGGTGATGGCGGTGATTACAGCGGTCGGGAAGGCGGTACTTACGACGAAGGTAGTAGTTGCGACGGAAGCGGTAGTTACAGCGGAAGACTCTAAGCTCAGGAATAAACGTTATGGACATCCAAGAACAAATGAACTTGAAAAATGAGGTTTCGCGTGATGCGTCCCTGCTGACGTACACCGTTGACGCATTCTCGAACGGGATTGCGTTTGGGCAGCACAAGCTCGAGGGACACCAAGACCCTCGTGATTTCTATAGTCTACGGATTCGGGACGATTCCGAACTTGTGCGGCTGCGGAGTCGCTACGTCTTACACAAAAACAATCCGCTCGCTGAGCTCGAGCGCCAATTGATGCGGCTCTCAACTCAGGGGGTACTCCGGTCGGCGGTGATTTATCTCGGTACGACGACCGATCCGTTTCACCCCTTCGCGGGGAAGTTCGATGCGAGCATGAAGTTTCTGGAGCTCTTTCAGCGCTACACCCCCGGTAAGCTGATTGTCCAGACCCGTTCGCCGCTCGTCGTTATCGCGATGCCGGTCTTTCGGAAGCTTGGTCACCACGCCGCGGTCACGATCGGGATTGAGACCTGCCTCGAAGAATCGGTGGCCCGCTATACACCGGGCTTGCCTCGAGTGGATGAACGGCTCAAGGCAGCTACGGCGCTTCGGCGCTTCGGAATTCCCGTAACCCTGCAGGTTAATCCCGTACTTCCGTACGGCGATTGGCGGAGCGATGCGGGCCGATTCGCCGAAATGCTCGTGGAGAACGGTGACTATATATACGTCCGCTCGATTACCGATGGAACCGATCGGGTTGAGCGCCAGATTCGAGCGACCACGCTCGCGAAGAGACTCGCGGAGGATCGTAAGTTCCACTTTCTGCGGCCTGACACCGCGGTACCGGTCCTCAATGCGGTCGAGGCGCTGGCACCGGAGAAGCTTAAGACCCCGAACTTTAAAAATCTGGGGGACCGGCAGCTTCGGATGTTCGCGGCGTAGTGATTTTCGATGTGATGTAACACTCCTGGTAAGCCTTGGTGGCGGGGGCTCCTCCCCCGCCATTTTTTATCTCGTCGGCGGGGCTGTTGCCGCCGTTCCTTAGCGAGCCGAAGTGGGGCGACGCGCGTGTCCGGTGACGAGGCTGCAACTTTGACCTTTTAGGGCTTCTTCGCGCGGTGTAGGATCGACACGTTCGGTTTTCAGGGGAATTTGTATGCAACGTGTTGCTATCGTCGAGGGGTGTCGTACCCCGTTTGTGCGAGCTGGCGGTAAGTTCGCCGAAGCGAGCTTTCTCGATTTGGGTGTTCATACGTTAAAGTCGCTGGTGGAGCGGATGGCGCTCGACCCGAGGTCGATCGATGAATTCGTATTTGGGACGGTCCTCCTCGATCCGCGTGCTCCAAACTATGCCCGCGAGGTGGTGCTCCGCTCAGGGCTCCCCGAGACGATTTCGGCGCACGCCGTCTCGAACAATTGCATCAGCGGTCTCGTCGCGTTGTCGATGCTTACCGATGGTATTCGGTGTGAGCGTATCAAGGTCGGGATCGGGGGAGGAAGCGAGTCGATGTCGCGCCCTACGTTAACCCTTCATCCGAAAGCTGAGCGTCTCTTTCTGGCGCTCAGTCGAGCTCGTACGGTGGGCGAGCGGTTAAAGCTAGTCGCGCGGTATCGACCAAAGTTCGCCCTCCCAATTCCGCCAAGCCCCAAAGAGCCGAGCACCGGCTTAACGATGGGGCAGCATTGCGAGATAACGACCCAGGAGTTGGGGATTAAGCGGGAGGTGCAGGATCAGATCGCATTTCGAAGCCACCAACGGGCTGCCGCGGCCCAAAAATCGGGCTACCTCGCTGCAGAGATAGCGCCGTACGCGGGGGTTGAGCACGATAATCTCGTTCGTGCGGACACGAGCCTGGAGAAGCTGGCGAAGCTTGCGCCGGTATTTGATCGCTCCGGGAAGGGGACGCTCACCGCGGGGAACTCCAGCGCGCTGACGGATGGGGCCTCACTCGTTTGTTTGATGTCGGAGAGCGAGGCGCGGCGCCAAGGGCGTGATATTCTGGGGTTCATTGAGGGGATCCATTTCGCGGCGATAGCTCCGCGGGACGGTCTGCTGATGGCGCCGACCGTGGCGTTGCCCGAGCTTCTCGCGCGCCATAATCTTACCGTTGATCAGATCGATCGGTTTGAGATCCACGAAGCGTTCGGAGCTCAAGTCGCGGCAAACCTCGAAGTCTGGGAGAGGGGCTGGTCGAAGTACGCGGGGGCGAGAGTAATCGGTGCGATTCCGGAGGAGAAGATCAACGTCAACGGAGGGTCGATCGCGATCGGCCACCCGTTCGCCGCGACCGGAGGGAGGCTCGTACTCTCGCTTGCCCGTGAGTTAAAGCGGACGAACCTCAACACCGGTGTGATCTCCGTGTGCGCCGCTGGCGCGATGGCAGGAGCGGTGTTAATCCGGCGGGCGTAAGCTATTCGCTCGCTCTCATGTCTTGTCCGCTTGCGGATTCCGTTTGGCTGACTTCGACTGAGATCGCCGTGGCTACAACTCAACGTAGCTAGTCCTTCGACCAATAAGTTTTTTCACTCCCGCGGAGTGAAAAACTAACTCAGGACTAGTGGTGAGCATAAATTCTATTACCTTGCAGGTGAAAGAATTTAATGGTCGAACCACTAGCTAGCTGCGCTGTGCTTCGGTCTCTGTACTGCTAAAAACTGTACTGCTAAAAACTGTACTGCCAGAATCTATGCAGCCAGACAGGCCACCCGCCTTATGCACTATTTAATCCCGGCCCGCTTTATTAGTAGCCGGCTTCCTTATCTTGCTGGCGGCGGAGTGCCTCGATTTCACGGCGTTGACGGCGGAGCTCCTGCTCTTGGCGACGCAAACGCTCGTCTTGCTCGGCCGTGCGGCTTTCTTGGACATCGCTTTCGTTGCCGATGAGACCGCCCGCGAGTGCGCCCGCGGCGCCACCGATCGCGATACCAGCACCGGTGCTTCCTACCTGGTTACCGATGATTGCGCCAAGCCCTGAGCCCAGAGCGCCACCGGTCAGGACACCTTTCTCGCGGCTGCTGAGCGGTTGCGAGCAGCCAACCGAAAACGCTACGAGGGCGGGAATGAGGAGGGTCTTATAGGGAAAATTTCTACGCATACGTGCACTCCGATTCGGCGTTGATTCGATGAGTTTGGCCAAAAAATATAGTTGGCAGCTTTGAAACGTCAAGGGCGAGTATACGGAACCTTATGGGGAGCTGCAACCGGAGGGGGTGCGAGATGGCGGTCGTATGTTTAAGGCCCGGTAAGTCCAGGGCCCCTTCTTTGGTCAGTCCCACGGTGCTGTTTTAGTTAGCCGCTAAGGACTTGGGGAGGGGTGCGCCCATCCCTAACAGGTTTAACAAATTGAATAATCGAAGCGTCGGAGGGCGCTCGAACACAGTTATCCCAGATTGTTCGCTTCGCGCCACGTCAACTTGGGATCGCCGGGAGGTCGGAGTAGAGGTGCGATGGTCCGGTGATCGAGCGGGCTATCCCAAGCTGTGCTTCGGCGTCGTGCAGTCTGCCCATCGCGTTGAGTATCTGACTGATGATCACGTATCCCATGCGTTGGTACGGTACCCGCGCGATGGATTCAGCGCACGCTCGTAGCGCTGGTTCAAACTCGTGACGGGCCGCGTGCATCCCAGCGAGCGAGTTATAACCCTCCGCTGCAAGCGCTGGGTCAGAGGCCAACACACCGCGACGGAGGTATTCAACGGCACGATCCGGCTCCCCGGAGGTGATGTAGAGCTGGCCGATCTTGAGTGCAACAAAAGTATTGTTGGGGTCATCTTTGAGATCGAGCAGGAGACCTTTTAAGTTGCGCGCCGCCTTACCCCGATTTGTGGATTCGTCCACGCCGTACCCGGAGTGAAGGATCGTCACCTCGCTTAAGCTTGCGCGGTGTCCGCTGTCATGAAGCGCTTGGTCGATCTGCTCGTGGACCCTCCCGACGAAGCGAATGCGGGGCTCGTTTCGAAAGAGTCGGGTTCCAAGTGAGATGAATTCACCACCGTTGGGGAGCGCGTTACGGATGCGGCAGCGGTAGCCGAACTCGCTTGTCCGAGCGGTAAGCTCCTGGAGGAGAGAGGCCTGTCCAGGCGCAAGCGCCTCATCGGTATCGAGTACGAGGATCCAATCACCGGTCGCTGATTTGAGGGAGAAGTTACGGGCGGCCGAGAAATCGTCGCACCAGGTAAAATGCTCGACGCGTGCGCCGCATCGACCGGCGATCTGTGCGGTGGCGTCAGTGGAGCCGGTGTCAACAACGATGACCTCTGGAGAGATCTCTTGGACGCTCCTGAGGCACCCTTCGATCCGAGCGGCGTCGTTCCGGGCGATGATACAAACCGACAAAGGGTGGGGCATAGCTGAAGTCTTTTCGTCCGCTTGGCTCATCTGAGGATGGGCCAAATAAGCTTAAAGGCAAGGCGAGCTAAAAGGCAAGGCGAGCTAAAAGGCAAGGCGAGCTTAAAGGCAAGGTAAGCTTAAAGGCAAAGCGAGCGAAAACTGCTCACCGAGCGCTTCCTGACGATCGGGTGAGAATACCAAAAGAACATTCCTTGGCTTCCCTTAGCGACCTTGAGTCGTCCAATCATTGCTTTATTTCAAGCGCACGGCACCCCGTTTGATCGAACGAGAGTCTCTCTTCGCGCTGCTCACGGTAAGACGGCGTAATAACGCATACCCGCGGAGCGTGCTAAGGAGCTGACGTGCCTCAGGTTTTCCGAGCATAAAAAAACTTAACGGTAGGACGCTAAATTTCTCTCAAGAGATTCCGTCGTTGCACCGTACTGACACATTAGAAGTTAGCGTTCGTGAAGTTTTCAAGCGTGGTCGAGGTGGTTGAGAGATGGAGTGCCCACTCCATGTTGACGCTGCATCGGCCAGGTAAACAAATTCGGTTCGTGGCGCAAGCCTAACGCCACGGAGCTTTGCATGTCGGTCAAAGGAATGACCAAGACATCCGGATTTCTTTCAAGGAGGAAGACCCATGGCTATTACTGTTGGTAGTAACATTTCGTCTCTCAAGGCTCAACGCACGTTGGCCTTGTCCACCGATGCATTATCGCGAACCTTCGAGCGTTTGAGCTCCGGTCAGCGTATCAACCGAGCGAGTGATGACGCCGCCGGTCTCGCGATCGCGGATAACCTCCGCGCGCAGAGCCGTGTTGCGACTGTCGCAGTGCGTAACGCGAACGATGGTATTTCGACCATCGCCATCGCGGACTCCGCGCTCGGTGAGATCGGTAACGTTCTATCGCGTCTCGCTGAGTTAGCTGAGCAATCAGCAAACGGCGTGTTCTCGATTCAGCAACGTTCCGCGCTGTCGAACGAGTTCGTGGCTCTCGGGTCCGAAATCGAGCGTATTGCGAACGTAACCGAGTTCAACGGCGTGAAGCTCCTCTCGGGTGGTAACGCCCTGGTGCTCCAGGTCGGATTTAACTCGAGCTCGCTCTCGCAGATCTCGTACAACGGCGTGCAGGGG
Source organism: Bdellovibrionota bacterium (assembly GCA_044352465.1). Lineage (GTDB taxonomy): Bacteria > Bdellovibrionota_C > UBA2361 > UBA2361 > UBA2361 > JBILDU01. The sequence goes on along the minus strand of JBILDU010000033.1, from coordinate 1,210 downwards.
ACTCTCCAAGCGCTCGGTCTCTCAACGGCCGGCTCTTCGGTGCTCACCTACTCGATTAACGGGTCGACGATCTCTGAGGGACAATCGGCGTCGCGGCTTGCACTCGATGCGATCAACAACGCGATTAGCTCACTGGCCTCGACTCGCGGTACGCTTGGTGCGACCGAATCACGACTCCAAGTCGCGATTAACAGCATCACCGTAGCGCGTGAGAACTACCTCGCTGCAGAAAGCCGAATCCGCGACGTCGACGTCGCCGGAGAGGCCGCCGAGTTGACCAGACTCGGAATCTTGCAACAGGCGGGTTCTGCGGTGTTGGCACAGGCCAACCAGCAGCCGAGCCTCGCGCTCAGTCTGATTCGATAAGCGGTAAATCCCCGTGTGCCGCCGGCTTAGTCCCTGCAGGTCTAAGCCGCGGCACAACACGGGGGGAGCGGAAGCACCGTACCTTCTCGGTGGCGCTTCCGTCGGTAGCTAGGTTTCTTGTTAGACGAGCTCGACGATTCGGAAAAATACCCGTAAGGGGTGCTAAATTTAGTACCTCGCTACTTCTCTCAAGGTTCGGGGGAGGTCAGGTTCTAGGCAAACAAAGTGCCTGAATCTCCTCCGAACCTATTTCAAATCTTCTCCTTCCCACCCCCCCCTTAATTTTCACCTTAAGTTTTATCCGGCGAACACCGTCACCACTATTGTCGCCGAGAGAACTCGTTCTCGACGCGATGGACGATGTTGCGGTTCCCTCTCTCGCAGGGGGGAACCTAAAAGTTAGTACGGTCTTTCTTTATCGCTGTGGAATCGGTCCGTGGGCCTCGCCCTCGAACCGTGCCTCTTCAAGGATGACAGAGGTGATGAAGCGGGACCTCAAGGAGGAGTTGTTATGGCTGTTACAGTTGGTTCTAATATTTCATCCCTTCAGGCTCAACGCCGGCTTGCGACCGCAACCGAGGGTTTGGGCCGTACCTTTGAGCGATTGAGCTCTGGTCAACGTATCAATAGAGCGAGCGACGACGCGGCGGGACTCGCGATCGCGGATAACCTTCGGGCGCAGGCACGGGTCGGCGCGGTGGCTATCCGTAACGCGAACGACGGTATCTCGACGATTGCGATCGCAGACTCGGCGCTTGGCGAGATCGGTAACGTTCTTTCACGGTTGGGTGAGCTTGCTGAGCAATCGGCGAACGGAGTGTTCTCGGTAACGCAGCGTTCAGCT
>JBILDU010000090.1:0-11801 GCA_044352465.1 Bdellovibrionota bacterium | reverse complement strand
ACGCTTCGACGTTAAAGGCCGTGCTTTCCCCCCGCTCATCGCGCATCTTGATGGTAAATCCAAGACGCCCCGAACCACGGGCCGTAAACGGCACCGCCTCGGCGACGACATCACCCGGCGCGACCTGAATATCACCACCGAGACTCACCCGCTTAATCACGATCTCGCGACCTGATTTACTGGTGGCTCCTTCGATCGCTTGTATCACCTCGGCCTCCGTCACGGAGCGGGCCGCTCTTTTCGCCAACATCTGTTGCGGAAACGTATAACCGATCGCGTTCACATCTACACCGGCAGCTTTCATCCGATCGATCACTTTCGCTGCAGCGATCGCCGTCTCTCGGCCGGGTGCGGGGCTCTCCGCCAGAACGACCTTTTGAAGGGCGATAATCGCCTCGTCATCAGTGGCGGCTGAGGAGGAGATCTCGGCCAGGTCTCCGAGCCGTATCTCGGTGGCGGTGACGACACTCAACGGTCGGCCAACGATCGAGATAGTCCGCTGCGGTGGCTGCGGAGACTCGGCGAACGTCGGTGTTACGACAACGCCGACGAGCGCTCCCAGGATTACTGCAACACGAGGTCGGAACATCATCGCACTATCTCCTCATATTGATGGCTTGACCGAGCATCTCATCGGCCGCTTGAATGCCCTTCGACGACGCTTCATACGCTCGCTGGGCCGAGATCATGTTGACAACCTGCTCCACCACGCTCACGTTGCTACTCTCCAAAAAACCCTGCGACAATCGACCCACTCCATCGGTGCCAAATGTCCCCGTAATCGGCGAACCTGAGGAGCCGGTTTCTTCGTAGAGGTTTCGCCCGATGGCGCGCAAGCCACCGTTGTTGGGGAAGCGCGCGGCGGCAAACTGACCGATCTGACTCGGTGTCGCCGACCCAGGCTGGCGCACGTTCACCGTACCGTCCTCCCCGATCGTAATTGCGAGCGCATCCGAGGGGATACTCCCCGGTCCGAGTACCGGATATCCGTCGGTGGTCACCAGCTGCCCCTGGCTGTTGAGCTGGAACGAACCGGAGCGAGTATACGCGGTCGTTCCATCAGGCATCTGCACCTGAAAAAAGCCATCCCCCTGAACCGCGACATCGAGCTGATTCCCGGTATTGGTGAGGTCACCTTGGGTGAAGACTTTTTGTACGGAGGCAGTTTTCACCCCGAGACCGATCTGGATTCCGCTGGGGCTCTGCGTGGTCGACGACGTCGCAGCTCCCGGCTCAACCACATACTGGTAGACGAGGTCTTGAAACTCCGCCCGGCTCTTTTTATATCCGGTCGTGTTCACGTTCGCGAGATTGTTCGCGATGACATCGATATTCGCCTCTTGAGCATTCATGCCGGTCGAGGAGCTATATAGGGCGCGAATCATCGTTTTCTCCTATCGCTTAATATCTCGGTTTACCGAGCTGTGAGATCGCGGCCTGATTGATCGAATCGATCGTCTCAGCCGATTTCGCATACGCTTGGAAGGCCCGATTAGCCGAAATAATTCCCAGCACTCCCGTGATCGCTGAGACGTTCGACATCTCGAGCGCTTGAGGCACCAAGTCAGCTTCCACGGGGGCCGGGCCTGCACCACCACCTTTGAGGGTGAAACGAGCCGCCGAGGTGCGCTCCAGACCACCGGTATCTTCGAAACGCACCACTTGAAGCCGTCCTACATCGCCCGCTCGAGTCCGCACGATCCCCGCTGGACTAATCGAAGCTCCCGGTCCGTTCACCGTGATGGGACCACCATCACCTTGAACCACGAGCCCATCGTGGGTAACCATCTCGCCGTTGGCATTCAAGGTGAAGTTTCCCGCCCGGGTGTATTCGGTCCCGTTGGGTGTCGCCACCACAAAAAAGTCCTTCGGATTGCGTAACGCCACGTCGAAGACATTGCCGGTATTTTTGATCGGACCGGGGGAAAAGTCGGTCTGTGTGCGTAAACTGGCCACCCCGGCAGTGCGGGCTATATCCTGCGCCGCTAGTTCGTCAAGGTTTTGAGCGCTCGCTAAGGTACGCTCAAACTCCTGGGGCTCAGCGATCATAATCTGGCGTTTGAACCCCGGGGTGTTGACGTTCGCCAGGTTATTACTCACCAAGTCTAGCTTGTGAATCTGCGCGATCCCGTTCGACGCGGCTGTGTATGTTGCGCTATCCATGCTCTTCTCCTACGCCTCGCTGCGCTAAATCGTTTCGATGCTCCGACGAATCGGCGAGAGAACGCCGAGACGCGGATCAGGGGTCGCCACCGCCGCCGCAACGGCCGCCGGATCCTCAACGATCGGTGACGGCACCACGGCCTTCCCCTCCCGCACGGCTGTCGACCGACCAACCCCGTTGGAGATAAGTCGTACTTCATCAATCGAGAGATTCGTGCGACGGGCCACAAACTCGAGATCCTTGCCGGCCCGTAAAAGCTCCTCGGCGGCGCGCCGAACCTCACTTAACGATTCAGCCGGAGCCGAGCGGGCCGAGCGCGCGGCTGCCGCTGCGGACCGCTGGGAGGGAACCACCTCACGCTCAATCGCTGCCGCAAGTGGGGTTGACTTCGCCGGGGGCGGCGCGGACTCAGCCCTTTGCGCCTCGCTCGGTGCAACGATCTCGCCGTAGATATTCGTCTGAGGGCGAGCCGACGGTGGAGTAACGGGCGGCTGAGATCGGGGCCCAACGGCATTGAAGCTCGGGGCCTCCGGCATTCCAAAATCCCGGGGTTGCGATCGTGCGGCCACGCTCGGGCCACTCGCCGCTACACCACTCGTGGCCACCCGTGTTTCAGCGCTTTGAACCGCCCGAGTGACCCGCTGCTCGGTCGCCTCAAGTTCACGCAGAACCTTCTCCAACGACTGCTGCCGACGGAGGAGCTGGTCTTGGAGCGACGAGCTCGCAAGGTCAGCCTCTTTAATCAGCCCGCGTAACGTCCGCTCAAGGTCGAGCCCTTGTCGACTCGGTACCGCCACGGTCTGACGCGAACGTGTCAGGTGAAAGCTCAACCAGACGAGCGCCCCCAAGAGCAGGATATCAGCGCCGAGTTTCCACCATTCTAAATGAGTCATAAAACCTCGTCAGTTATCCCGAACCTTACCGGCGGGAGATAAACGACCGACATCGGCAGGCTGTCAAACTCCCGACAGCGGGGCCGGTTTCCGTCACGAATTTGTCGCCGCCGATCGGTGTAACCACCTCAAAACAATCGGATTCAGCGCCAAAGGGGTGGCGGTAATGGGTAGAAATGCAAACACCTTGCCGCGCTGAAGGAAGGGGGCGCGCATAGCCCCCGAGCCCATGATATAGTGCGCCGGTCAGCCAAGTTTTGAGGTCTCGATTCGGTATGAGTTCGTATTACACCGCGAAAGAACTTTTGCAGCGGCCAGCGGGGAGCGATCTCCTCGTGATCCGCCGTTCAATCCGTTCGATGCTCCCGCTCTGTGGAATCTTGGCACTCTCGCTGGTGGTCGTTTACTCCCTTACCGGAGCATATAAAGACACCGGGCTTTTTAGCCGGATCTCCCTCCTCCCCACGCTCTCGGTGCGGTGGCTCGCGCTTATTCCCGCGGGCCTACTCCTCGAGATACTGCGACGACTTTACGATGATCTCTACATACTGCGCGATGAGCGGGTCCTCCATCAGGACGGGAAACTCTCCCTTAAATACTCCGTTCCCGCGGTGCGATATTCCGATATTCGGGCGATCACGGTCTACCAGGACCTCCTCGGTCGGATCCTCGACTACGGCGATGTCGACATCGGCACGGCGGCCCAAGCGGGCGCAGAGATCTCGATCTACGGCGTCCGTTCTCCCAAAGAACTCGCGCGGGTACTCGACGAGTTTCGCAACTATCACCGCGCCAAAACCGGTGAGGTGACACGCGATACCCCCGCCAGACAAGCGCTCAACGGAGACGAATAGCGCCTAACCGATTGAGTTTCATAGCTATTTCAGCTCATAAAAAATGTGAGACGAGGGCTCAAGTAACGGTAAGAAATTGTCGTAATCACCTCTGGAAGGGTATCGAGCCTCGTGTTGAAGGCTCGCCCGTAGGTTGGATGTACTATCCAGGGGTTTGTTATGATTAATCTTATCGTTGCCGACGACCATGTTGTACTGCGCCAAGCTTTGTGTGAGTTACTCGCCGGCCGGGGGCCCTACAACATCGTCGCTCAAGCCTCTGACGGGGCGCAGCTCTTAGAGCTGCTCTCAACCCACAAGCCTGACCTGGTCATCATGGACGTTTCGATGCCCCGCCTCGACGGGATAAAAGCACTCACCGAAATCTACAGCGGCAATACCCCGCCACCTGTGCTCATCCTCTCCGCAGACGAAGGGGAACAAAATGTTCGCGCCGCCCTCAAAGCGGGTGCCAAAGGATTTCTCCCCAAACATGCGGCGCTCGACGAGCTCGAATTTGCGATATCCGCGATCGTCGACGGAAAGACCTATCTGAGTCCCTCGATTACCGACTCACTTATGACCAATAAGGGTGAGGTGAAGAGTCCGCACACCGATCCGCTTGCGGTGCTCACCAAACGTGAGGTCGAAATTATGCGCCATCTTGCTGACGGGATGCCCAACCGAGAGATCGGCAAAATGCTGCATATCAGCACCCGAACAGTCGATACCCATCGAAGCAACATCCTCAAAAAACTTAACCTCCGCACGAACGCTGAGCTTGTGAAGCTCGCTATCCAGTGCGGAGTTATCTCCGTCTAAACGAGCACTCGGGCAAGGTTCCGTAACCTGCAGAGGAGCGGAAAATAGTTTGTTGAGCGGCATCCCTTGGATGGAAGCCAAACCTGGGCTATCCTTCCCCTACGTCACGAAATTAACGGGACGAAGCGTGTTTAATCCGGAGTGCTCGCTCATGACTTCGCTCGAACTCCTCACCCCGATCAAAATTGGAGATCTGCAGCTACCGAATCGTGTCTTTATGGCACCTCTCACCCGGAATCGAGCAGGCGCTGGAAATGTGCCAACTGACCTCAACGCGACCTATTACGCTCAAAGGGCGTCGGCTGGGCTCATCATCGCCGAGGCCAGTCAGATCTCGACTCAGGGGATCGGCTACCCCGCCACCCCCGGAATTCATACCGCCGAGCAGGTCGCCGGATGGCGCAACGTGACGAGTGCGGTTCATGCTCGGGGCGGTCGAATCTTTTTACAACTGTGGCACTGTGGACGGGTCTCCCACCCGCTATGGCAGGTGGGCAACGTGCCGGCGGTAGCCCCCTCAGCGATTGCGGCACAAGGCACCGCCTTCACCCCAGAGGGACCAAAACCGCACGCCGAACCACGGGCCCTGACCGTTGAGGAGTTACCCGGAATCGTCTCTGACTATGTGAATGCCGCCAAGAACGCACTCGTGGCAGGGTTCGATGGAGTTGAGGTGCACGCCGCAAACGGCTATCTGCTCGATGAGTTTCTCCGCGACGGCTCGAACAAACGCACCGACGAATTCGGCGGAAGGGTGGCAAATCGGATTCGTTTCCCCCTCATGGTTATCCAAGCGGTCATCGATGCGATCGGGGCGAACCGCGTCGCTGTCCGAATTTCCCCCTCGAACCCATTTAACGACATGTCGGACTCCGATCCGGAAACGACTTTCGGTGGGTTTGTTCGAGCGCTTGCTCCACTCGGACTTGCCTACCTCCATATTCTCGCCCCAGATCAAAGCGTTCTCGCCCAGGGACACGGTGTGCCCGTGAAGTTTTTTCGCCCTCTCTATCCCGGGGTCATCGTGGCAAACTGGGGTTATACCCGCGAAAGCGCCGAAGCGGGACTCAATGCAGGCGAGTTCGATGCCGTATCGTTCGGGAAACTTTTCATCGCGAACCCCGATCTTCCGGAGCGATTTTACCGCAACGCTCCCTTGAACACCCCAGATGAGAAGACATTTTACGGCGGTGGAGCCGAGGGTTACACCGACTACCCCTATCTTGGCTGAGGATTCGACAGAAACAGTCACAGCTAACATGCCGAAGATAATGGCCTTTCGCCCCCTCGATGATTCTCAGGGCGTTGACCTTTCATCCGGAGCCCGATAAACCTTACTGTTATGAAGAGCGACCCAAAGAATCGAGAGCACGACGGAAAGGCGGTGGATATCTCAGCTTTCAGTCCCCGCGAACGGATCCTGGGTGCTGCGCTGAAGCTCTTCGTCGAGCAAGGGTATTTCAATACCAACGTCCCAGATCTGAGCCGTGAGAGTAAGTGTAGTGTTGGCTCGATCTACCACAACTTCAAGAACAAAGAGGAAGTGGCGAGCGCTCTCTACCTCGAAGGGATCTCCGCTTTTCGGCGTGCTCTCGAAGCCTCCGTCGGCAATACCACCGATGTCGAAAAGCTGGTGAAGACGACGGTCCGCTCGTTCTTAGAGTTCTCCGAGGTTAATTTTCAACTCTCCCGCTACATCTGGCTGTGTCGCCACAACGAATTCATGAGCGGAATGATTAAACACCCCACGATGATCGGATTCGATCGGCTGGGACGGACCCTCACCCGGTCGATCAAGGCGGGCATCCGCGAGGGTAAGATTCGCCCGATCAAGGCGAACGTTTTGTGGAGTATCATGTTCGGTATTCCCCTCGCATACGTGCGCGATTGGCTCGACGGGTATAATCCCGACCCACCTCGAGTAGTCTCCGCGGATATCGCTGAGGCGTGTTGGCGAGCGCTCAAGAATGGGTAACACGACCGGCCGATTTTTGCTGATCGGTGGGGACGCTTCGCTCTACGGAGCCCTAAAATCCGAAACGGCAGAGCTTGGGCACTCGTGCGACTGGCTTGAATCACACGATCCGGCGGACTGCTCCCCCAGTCTCCGCGCTCTCTCGCAGTACCTCTACGATGGCTACTTTTTGTGGCTCGACAACGGTGGAGGCAGCCTCCTCACCGAGTGCCTCCGACTGAAGATAACCCGACCCATCGTTGCCCTCACCGGCTCAAGCGACCGCTCGGTGCGTGAGCGGATTCTCGACCAAGGAGCGCTCGAATGCCTACGACTCGAGCAGATCGCTACGATTGATTTCAAGCGGGCGCTCGATCACGCTCGGACGGTGAAACAGCTTGAAGAGGTCCGCTCAACGCGATCCAACTACGAAAGCCTCATCGCGATCATCTCTTCGAACTTTACTCACCTCGCACCCGAGGAGATCGACCGCGGAATCACCGAGGCACTCGCCGTTCTGGGAAGGTTTGCGGCGATCGACCACGCTTTTCTGTTTCTTGCACCCGAGAATACCTCCTCCCCTCACCTAAGCCACGAGTGGTCCCCCGCAGAGGATCGCTGCGCGAGCCGCTTCATTCCGAGCCCGGAAACAAGCGCGGGTCGTTGGCTCGCTCAGGCGATGCTCCAAGGCGAGACCGTTCGAATCCTCGACGTGGGAGATCTCCCGCCCGAGGCCCAGGAGTTCGGTGAGTTGCTCGCGCGCAACGGTGTCCGTTCTATCGTTATTACCCCGCTCTTTGAGGGACGCCGATCGGTGGGCCTTCTCGGCCTCGCGGCCTATCGGAACCCGCGGCAGTGGACGACCGAGGTTGTCTCGTTACTCAAGATCGTTGGTGAGACCTTTGTCAACGCACTACGGCGACGGCGCGATCAGCAAGCGTTAATCGAATCGGAACACCGCTTTCGCTCCCTCCTCGAGAATCTCAATGATGGCATTGTCTACTGCGACCGCGAAGATGTGATCCTCCATGTAAATCCCAAGGCTTGTGAGCTGCTCGGCTTCGCGGCAGCAGAGATGGTAGGGGAAAATATCGCCAAGCTCGCTGTGCCCGCGGAGTCCCGGGCGTTACTCCGCGAGCGCACCGCGCGTCGGCTCGAGGGTATCGCGGAGTCCTACGAGATAAAACTTCAGCGGAAAGACGGCACCCTGCTCTGGGTTGAGATGAACGCTTCACCGATGCGGGACTCAGAGGGGGCGATTATCGGCTCGATCGGAAGCTTCATCGACGTCACCGAACGGAAACAGGTGCGCGAGGCGCTGCGTCTCAGTGAGGAGCGACTGCGTCACTATTTCGACAACTCCGTTATCGGCATCGCTATTAGCTCACCAACCAAGAATTTCCTCGAAGTAAATGATTACATGTGCCATCTCCACGGCTACACCCGTGAGGAGCTCGCGCGAATTACCTGGGTCGAGCTCACTCACCCTGACGATCGCGCCAATGATCTCGGCTGGTTTGAGCGAATGGCCCGCGGGGAGATCGATAACTATGAACTCGATAAGCGCTTCATCCACAAAGATGGCTATATATGGAATGCGCGCTTGGTCGTTGGAGCCGTACGTCGACCGGATCGCTCCCTTGATTACGTAATCGCGCTGGCCCAGGATATCACCGCGGAACGTCGAGCTCAGGCAAGTTTACGCACCCAGGCTGAGTTCTATCGGCAGCTTATCGACTCAAACCCCAACCTCATATTTGCCTGCGACTACGCCGGTCGCTTCACCCTCGCAAACAAAGCTTTCGCGGAGATTTGGGGTCTCCCGGTGGACGCGATAATCGGGAAACGCAATCGCGACTTTGTTACCGACCCGGAGCTCCTGAATCGCTACGATTCGGACAACGCGACGGTCATCCGGACAGCGGGACCGCTCGTGGTCCCTCAAGAGAGGATCACCGATGCGCGGACCGGCCAGGAGCGGTGGTTTCAAGCCCTCAAAACCCCGCTTCTCTCCCCCGATGGACAAACTCCCTACATCTTATGCGTAGCCTCAGAGATTACCGAGAGAAAGCAAGCGGAGAATGAAGCGAACGTACTCCAACGTCAACTGCTGCAGTCCCATAAGATGGAGGCGATCGGTAAGCTTGCTGCGGGAATCGCCCACGACCTGAACAACGCGCTCGCCGCGGTCGTAGGTCACCTGCATCTCCTGCGGCTCAATGTCTCACCGAGCGGAAAGTCGTCACTGGAAATCGCGCTCACGGGATGCGAGCGGGCAAGCTCGCTTATCCAGCAGCTCCTTGGATTTTCCCGTCAGGGGAAATACAACCCCCAAGTCCTGCGCATCCGCGATATTGTCCGCACAACCGTGGAATTCCTCGCCAAGGTCATCGACAAGGACATCGCGGTCGATATTCAAGAGGAGGACGAGATACTCTCAATCCAGGGAGATCTCGCCCAACTACAGCAGGTTATTACGAATCTCATTATTAACTCGGTTCATGCGATTCATGGGCCTGGGAGAATTACCTTTACGTTTGGTCGACGGGAGGTATTGCAGCCGGAGCGGTTTAATCCACGCGCCCACCCCGGATTCTTCGTCACGCTCGCAGTTTCAGATAACGGATGTGGTATTCCATCCGAACATATCGACAAGATCTTCGATCCATTCTTTACGACGAAAGACGAAAAGGAGGGCACCGGCCTTGGGCTCTCCACGGTCTACGGGATCATGCAGAACCATTCCGGCTGGGTCGAGGTCGAATCAACGCCCAAGGTGGGGACCTGCTTTACCCTGATATTCCCCCAAGCAAACACCCAGGCAGCCGCGCTGACGCCCGAACCTGCCAGCCCGCTACCGCTCAATCGCTCTACCGGCGGCCACGTCCTCGTCATCGACGACGAACCTCAGCTGGTCGACCTGGCACGGCAGTTTCTGTACAACGTTGGAGTTGCGGTTACAGGATTCTCCGATGCCAACGAAGCGGTTGAATGGTACGCCCGGGAGTGGCGAAGCGTCGACCTGATCATCCTCGACATGAAGATGCCAAAGATGGATGGAGGGCGGTGTTTTCACGAACTACGGCGAATCGACCCAAACGCTCGCGTGGTGATTATGTCCGGATTTGCTCAAGACACCGCAGCCCAGGAGCTGCTCGAGTCGGGCGTAGCTCACTTCTTCGAAAAGCCGCTCCGTTATCCGGATTTGGTGGCATGGATAGTCAACGAACTCAACCACCTCCGACAGGTCGCGGTTTAGGACCGCCCTTCATCAGCCTGGGAGCTAAGCTTTTTTAAGCACAATTCGAGCGCCTCCCAGGCGATCATCGCGCAACGCGTTCGCGCGGGAAACTGGCGCACCCCCACCAAAGCGAGCGCATCGCCCAGGAGCGGGAGCTCGCTCGCCTCTCGCTCCCCTTTCATGAGCGCACGAAAAGCTGCATTCAACTCCTGCACTTCAGCCAGGGTTTTGCCGCAACAGAGATCAGCCGCCATGGACCCCGAGGCCTGGCTGATAGCACACCCGTGACCGGTGCAGGAGATAGCCGTGAGCTTCTGCCCATCACTTTTCACCGCAAAATTAATCTGATCACCGCACAGGGGATTAAAAACGGTTTCCGCTGCCGAAGGATCAACCACCGGCTCAGGACAACGCGGATGACGGTGATGGTCAAGAATCAGGTCTTGGTAGAGCTCATCGAGCGTCATAGCTTTCTCTCGCTCAACTCTAGCCCGTGAGGAACAAACGCCACATGCTGGTGGGACATTACTTTCCTGTGAACGGTCTATCGATGTATGTTTGACGCGCTTCTCGCGCGTCGATTGCCAATAACAAAGATCGGTTTGAGTATCATTATCTTGCTTATTGGCTACTCTTCGGCCCGATTATCTGTTTTATCGCGCCGACAAGCTGGTCTGCCCGAAACGGTTTGCGCAGGAAGACTATCTCTCCCGTACGGCACAACTCCTCAACCTCGGGGGTCCGATTGAGTCCTGACACCATCACAGCTCGGAGATCGGGCTTCATTTTCTGCATCCCCAAAAAGGTTTCGTAGCCGTTCAGTCGCGGCATCGTGAAATCGAGGACCACACATTTTATCTTATCGAGGTCCTCGGCAAAGCGCTCGACTCCGTCGACACCATCAACGGCGAGAAGGCACTGACCTCCTGCGTCAGCCACCATGACGGAGCAGACCTCCCGCATCAACTCATCATCATCAACCACAAGTATCGTTGGATTACCCTGTAATCGATTATCGGCACCTTCGTTGCTCATCTCTCGCCCAACGTTAAAGAAAAAAACGGCTCATCCTTAGAGCCACACCACCGTCCCCAGAGAGGCGTACACGTCCCTCAAGAAAAGCATTTTGCGGGTTAAGAGTCCCCGCCCCGAGCTGAAGAAGATCTTCACTCGAAATGGAGATGGTACAATCAGCGCGGCGTAAGGATCCCCCCGCCGCCCCCTCTTCAACCATCACGGGAGGTTCCCCAAAAGCTAAGAAGCACCCACCACAGTCAGTTTGGATGCGGACCGAACCGGGCGCCTCCCCCCGACCTTCCTCAAAAATGCGGGTTGCCCAGCCCAGGAGGATATCTCTCACCCCATCTACGTTTTTATCCAATTAAGAACCCCTTCACGTGCGGCAACTACCCCTTAAGTGTAACACCCCGGGGTCTGATCTCGCCACCTAGCGGCCTCTTAACTGGTCCAGATAAAGAACCAAACAACTCTGAGATAGCGTTTATCACAAAACAAAGGTCTCCAAAAGCACCTAAGATTTGAACACATCTAGAGATTTTCGAAAATGTTTGGGTTTATGGGGATTCCCGGGCGATTTTAAGGATGAAGGGGGCGCAGGGGCCCCCTTGGACACCCGTTTGAACCCGGACACGAACCGGCCAGCGACCTGGAGTGTTCCTGAATGCGGGGGTCTGGGAAATCGCGTCTACGCCTGAGTGCCGGCGGAGAGACTCTCGATTAACTCGTCGAGCATTCGCACGTCACGATACGTTCCCATCAACCGTGTGCCCGCTTGTTTCGCCTTACTGGCAACGACGAGCGCGGAGATCTTATCCCCCGAATGATAGTAAGCCTCAGCCAGGAGATGCATCTCACGTGGACTACTCCAATTCGT
>JBILDU010000018.1:0-36709 GCA_044352465.1 Bdellovibrionota bacterium | reverse complement strand
TCCGTAAATCGCTTTCTCATCTCGTCCTCCTGTTAAAGAGGACTATTCATCATCCCGTAGCTATTTCAGGGGGGCAGGGCACCTCCCTTTGTCAATTCCCCCCTTTTTTAGACAGGTATACTTCAACCTGAAGGAGCGCTGGCTGCGCGGAGCGGAGCCGTTTCGGCGAGCTCAAGCGCAGCGCAGCCAGCGCGGTCGTCTGTAGCCATGGATGGGGGGAAGAGGGGGTGCGGGGGAGACTCACAAGCTGTGGATAACCTGTATTGCTTCTCTTCCCAGGCGAGGCGAAATTCAGCGGGTGCCATTTTGAGTTTGGTTTTAATGCGCACGTGCGTGAAGTAGTGGAGTTGGGCGTAGAGCTCTTCGAGCAAGTCGGCGTAGGTATCGAATCGCCCGAAGTCGCCAAACTCAACCTTGAAGCGCCCAAAGAACGACTCCTGTGAGCCGTTGCACCACGGAGAGCCCTTGGGATTCATCGAGATGGTGACGCCCTGCTTCGTGAGCCACGCGGAGATATCCTCCGAGGCGTACTCGCTTCCTTGGTCGGAATGAAACCAGAGTGGCACCGTCTCTGTCTTGCGGATGGCACGTTCAATCGCAACACGCACGAACGCAGCATCGTGGGTTCGGGAAATATTGAATCCGAGCACCTCCCCCGTGAACACGTCGATGACGGTGCACAGGTACACGAACGCTCCCCGGTACGATATGAACGTAAAATCGCTCGCCCAGACCACGTTGGGCGCAAGCGGCGATAACCGCCCTAGGATATTCGGGTACGAAAGAGATGCTCTGCCTTCATCCTGCCGCTTTCGGGGCATCCTCGAGCGTCTGGCTGGCTTTAACCCAAACTTTCGCATCACGCGCGCAGCACGCTTCTCGTTGATCTTGAGTGCAAGTGCCACCCGCGGCGAGCCGTACCCGGGATTCGCCTCCATCACCCGTTCAATCTCACGGCGAAGCGCCTCATCTCTCGTTGGTAGCTTGTGCTTGTAGTACAGACTCGCTCGGCTGATCCTAAGCTCCCGAGCCATCTGTGACTTACTCGCTGGTTCAGCGACCAGCACGGCGCTGATTTTTTTTCTGCTGCTCCGACTCGTACGTCAGTTGACCAACAAGCCTCAACAGCGCCTCGTTCTCGCGCCGAAGGCGGCTCGTTTCAAGGATCTCGGATGCACCAGCCGCCGTGTCCCGCTCAAGCCAGTTCCGCACCGTCATCTCGTTGGTGCCGTGTTCCCGGGCAACTTCCACGACTCTTGCGCCCCTCGCGGATCCCTAAGAACCTCGTCCTTCACGGCCTGCGGATATCTTTTAGTCATTCCAGCACCTTACCAAAATTGAAGTACCGGTGTCTAAGATACGGGGGGAAGATCAATTAAGCCTTTTCGCCGTGGGATGCCCCCATAACATTTCTGAGGCAATGAAGAGGCTCCACTGATGACCCTTGGACCGAACCCCGCGACGGCGCAACGATTTGATATCAGCGACACCAACGCGGATATCGATGGGGTGCTTCTCGCTCTGGAGGAGCGGGGATTCATACTTGAACGACTAGGCTCGGTCGAGCGCCGCTCGCCCGAGGCTGAGAAGCTTCGTCTTAGCGAGCTCGCAGCGCTTGAGCGAGCGACCGAGGAGGTTCTGAGTGGCGCTATCTCTCTCGACTCGGTGCAGTGGATCAGGGCCTGCCTTGAAGACAAAGTGGGAAATTCGGCGCTCCAGTGGTTCTCCCATGCGGGCGCATTCGTGCGACCGCTCAGCTACGAGTCGGTGTTCATACTCGAGGAGGGCGGCTTAAGCGTAGAAGCCCCTCCGCCAGAGCTCCCGATCAATCCAGAGATCCGTGTTGTTCGTGAGGCTTTGGGTGGCCGGATAGCTGGTGCGACCATCCGTCCCTACGATGCGACAAGCGACGCGCTCTCACGCGACGACCGTGCAACTTTCGAGACGTTTCTGCAAAATAAGGGGATGACCGTTACCCCGATTATGGCAGAGCTCGACCTCTCCAACCTCGCGATGGACGAGGAACGCCGGTTCTCGCAAGGTAGAGGAGGTGGGATTGAGCTGAGTATCGCAGCGGTAGTGCGACAACTTGTCGAGCGCGGAGTCACCGAGATGTATCATGCGACCGGCCTCTTTACGTACGAGGCTTTGAAAGGCGCTTGGATAACCGCGGGCTCCCGAGGAGGCGAAGACTTTGGGCAGGCCGGCGGCTTTTTTATGGCTGGCACCCTCGACTGGGAGGACGTGTATCGCGGGCTCGCGAACTACATCCAAGACGATCCTTTCCACGACATCTGTCGGCGCGAGGAGGTTGCCCTATCGCAGCATGCCCACGAGCTCGGGGAACGGGGAGTACTGCTCAAGATCGATCTGCGCGGGTATCTGGAGTTTCTTCAGTCCAACACCGTGTCCGGTTTCATCGTTACCGGGGATGTCGCTCGCGCGATATGCCCACCTCCCCCGGAGTTCATTCGCCCGATCGCGGTCTTCGAATACCCCCAGCGCTAGGGGTAAGCGGAACACGGCTCTCCAGCGGGACTTTTTTTCTCAGTTTATCCGTGGATACACCGCGCTTTCACCGCGTCGAACGAGTGGTTGCGATAGATTGTGAGTTCGTCGGAGCCTATCATCGAGAGGTGGTGCGGAGCGAGGGCGAGTCGCGGCGCCTCGACCCCCGCCCCGAAAGTAAGGTGTGGATTCCGAAATACGCGGGCCTCGTCCCAGAGGTCGGCGTTCACCACGCTGCTTAACAACTTTCCGCCTCCCTCAATAATAACTGAAAGAACACCTCGTGTGTGTAGCTCGGTCAGGATCGCATGCAGTGGTAACGTCGGCGCGACTTTAATATACTCGATGTTCGGCTCTGCTCCCTGGCGCAGCGCATTAAAGATGAGGGTCGGTGTTGAACGATCGAAGAGCTGAAGATTGGGCGGTAGGGTAAGTTCTCTATCGAGGACGACTCGGAGCGGATGGCGACCGGTGACATGACGCACCGTGAGAGCAGGGTCGTCGAGCTCGGCGGTGCGTCTACCTACCATTATCGAGGCCTCCTCGGCGCGCCACCGGTGCACCTCTGTACGGGCCTCCTCACCGGTGATCCAACGGGACGTTCCATCGAGACGCGCAAGGTAGCGGTCACTCGTCTCGGCCCATTTTAAAATCACGTACGGTCGTTTGAGTGCGTGGAAAGTAAAAAAACGGCGATTCATCTCGAAGCACGCCTCAGCGCAGACGTTCAGGGTGACCTCTACCCCGGCGTCCCGGAGCCTTTGTATTCCCCCGCCAGCCACTTTGGCGAAAATATCGGTGATGCCGATGACAACTCGCGGGATCTTCGACTCGATAATCAGGTCGGTGCATGGCGGGGTTTTGCCGAAGTGGCAACACGGCTCGAGCGAAACGTAGAGGGTGCTCTGGGAGAGCAACGTCGGATCGTTCACCGAGCGCACGGCGTTGACCTCTGCATGGGGTCCACCGAAGGCCTCGTGAAATCCCCGTCCGAGGATCCTCTCGCCGTGAACGATTAACGCACCCACCCGGGGATTCGGAGCGACTGCACCGGCGCCACGAGCGGCGAGGGTCAAACACTCTGTCATGTAGTGTGCGTGAGTAAGCATACCCTCACTTTAGCGAGGCGATTTGTCGGGGGCAATCGAGCCGCCGGGCTCGGCCTCTGTTCGGGAGTTTTGTACCCCGAGCAGTTATCCGATGGGCGGGGTACGAGTTCTTGCTTTGTCGGGTGCCCCTGCGCGTTCCTGTCCAGAGGCATCGCTCCCGGCATAGAAAAGGTCGACAGGGGGACCTCTCCACCCATCGGTCCAGGAGGTGAAAAAACTTACTACAGGAGATAGGCGAGACCACCTTGCTCGCGGTGTGCTGTTTCAGGCATATTCCCACCGAAGCGGTTTCACCCGATTTTTTGGAGAGTTCGGTATGGGGATGATAAAAGAGTTTCGTGATTTCGCCGTCAAAGGGAACGTCGCTGACATGGCGGTGGGCATCATTATCGGCGCTGCCTTTAACGACATTGTGAAGTCACTGGTCCAGGACGTCATCACTCCTCCCCTTGGACTTGTCATCGGTGGGGTCGATTTTAAGGGACTTAAGTTCAGTCTGCCCCAGGTACTTGAGGGGATGCCGGTCGTGACCATCAACTACGGGGCGTTCATCCAGACGGTGGTGAACTTCCTCATCATCGCGTTTGCGCTTTTTCTCCTCATTAAGGCGATGAACAAGGTGCGCTTAGGAGCAGATACCAAGCCAGCTACTCCGCCGGCGGACGTGGTGCTTCTCGGTGAGATTCGCGATCTCTTGAAAGCAAAGTAAGCCTCGTCAAGGGCGAGTGCGCGAAGCTCGGTCTTTACGTCATGGGTCGCTTTTGTGATGGCCTGTGAGGTAATGACTGAGGCTTCGTAATGCCCCGTTTCGCCTCAGTTCTTTACCTTTTGTCTCATCAAAGACACCGGGTCGCAGTTATGTTACGGTTGGGCTCCCCCTTAGTGGGCGATGGAGTCGTATGAATCGTTTCGACTTTCTTGTAATCGGTGGCGGAATCGCTGGGCTAACCTATGCGCTTGAGGTCGCTGCGGCTGGGCGTGTGGCGATCCTCTTTAAAAAGGGGATGCAAGAATCCTCAACCTCATGGGCGCAAGGCGGTGTCGCTGCGGTCACCAGCGCTGACGATACGTACGAGCTACACCAGAAAGATACCGAGGTCGCCGGAGCGGGCCTGTGTCACCCGGATATTGTTGAAATCGTTGTTACTGAGGGACCGGAGCGAGTGAGAGAACTTATCGCTCGGGGGGCGAATTTCGATAAAGATTCGGTCGGGGGAGGTTTTCATCTCCATCGTGAAGGGGGGCACTCGCGCCGCCGAATCTTTCACGCCGCTGATGCCACAGGCGCTGAGATCCAGCGCTCGCTCCTGGAAGCGGCGAAGAAACATCCGCAGATCACCTTTTTTACCTTTGCCAACGCGATCGATCTCATCACGACCCATAAACTCGGTTTAAATCCGAGCGAGCCGAATCGAGCGGTGGGTGCATACGTCCTTTTGAACGATCGTACCGTCGAGGTTTTTCTCGCCGATAAGATCTTGATGGCCACGGGGGGAGCGGGAAAAGTCTATCTCTACACCTCGAACCCTGACGTCGCGACCGGAGATGGTATTGCGATGAGTTATCGCGCGGGGGCGCGGGTGGCTAATATGGAGTTCTTCCAGTTTCACCCGACCTGTCTCTATCATCCGCGGGCGAAATCTTTCCTCATTACTGAGGCGATGCGGGGGGAAGGCGCAAAGCTCCGACGCGTTGATGGCGAGGAGTTCATGGTGAAGTATCACCCTGATGGTGAACTTGCACCCCGTGATGTTGTGGCCCGCGCTATCGATAACGAGATGAAAAAACATGGCGACGACCATGTGTTGCTCGATATCTCTCACCGCGATCCCGCATTCGTGCGGGAGCATTTCCCCACGATTTATCAGCGGTGTCGCGAGTTCGGATTCGATATCACCACCGGACCAGTACCGGTAGTGCCGGCAGCACACTATCTGTGTGGTGGTATCGTCGTTGATGCTCACGGTCGCACCGATATTGAGGGGCTCTATGCGGCGGGTGAGTGCGCCCATACAGGGCTTCACGGGGCTAATCGCCTCGCGTCGAACTCGCTCCTTGAGGGACTCGTGTTTGGCTACCGCGCGGCGCACGATTCGATGGCAAAGCTGCGCGCCTTTTTCGCGGTTGAGCAGGTACCAGCGTGGAACCCGGGGTCGGCGACGAGTAGCGACGAGCAGGTCGTTATCAAGCAGAACTGGGACGAGATCCGTCGTTTTATGTGGAACTACGTGGGTATCGTGCGCACCGATAAGCGGCTCGAGCGGGCGTTGCGGCGCTGTGAGCTTATCGAGCAAGAGATCGAGGATTACTATTGGAACTTCTACGTAACCTCGAATCTCCTCGAACTACGCAACCTGAATCTCGTGGCGAAGCTCGTGATCCGTTGCGCCCTTGCGCGTCACGAGAGTCGGGGGCTCCACTACAACCTCGACTACCCGGAGCCGCGTGAGGCGGAGCGGCATGATACTATTCTCGGTCGGGACGGTGGGGGGGCGTAGGTCTTTCGCCCGGGCGGTAAAAAGTATCGTTATCCGAGTCTGCTCGCGAGTTGTCTAGGAGGCCGGGCAATACTCGTAAGAACCCTTCTTGATGCCTATGCACTCGTCTGAGTACACCCCACCGGGGTTCCGACTCGGCGGGAATATCGTGGTGAAATGCTTCGTTGGGACCGCGGCACCGATGGCTGTGCGCACCGTCGTCGCGAGCTCGTTCTGCTGCTGCGCAATCGCTTGGTCGACCGGGTGAGGTTGTAAGTACGCTCGCTCAGTGAGAAGGACCGGCGTCTCTTTGCCCTGGCGGGCGCCGAGCCGTAGCACCTCACGCCGCATCGCACATCCCAGGGTAATCGTCGCTTGTCTCTCCAAGCTTCCCTCGCCCGCTGTGAGGACGAGCTCTTGGCGTGGGGCGTTGAAGGCGAAGCGGCAGTTACTCGCCGTCGTGACACCGATCTGAGCGAGTGTGCGATCGAACAGCTGCTGCTTCACGACGTAGGAGAGCGCGAGTTTGATGTTTCCGTCGATGACGTATCCGGGTAATGTCCCGATCATCGAACCGCTCCGGTAGTTCTGACACGAAGCGCTTTGGACGAGGTCGCCGGTCATCAGGAGGAGCTTCGGATCGTCGGTAATTGTCGAAAATACATAGTAGCCTTGTCCAGCGGTTCCCTTACGCGAGCGGAAAAGATCTTTGAGTGTCCCGAGGTCATCCGAGAGCTGTCGCGCGGTTATCGGATCGTCCTCAGCGATCGGGCGAAGCAGCGCCTGTTTCAATCCGTGTATCGCACTCACGGCTTGTTTCAATTCCTCCGGGGGGGCGACAGCGATCGCCGTACGTAGCAGTCCTACCGCCGCGGCGAGTGTGAGCCGCTCACGTGCTTGGTCCCGCTCGCTCAGTCCAACAAAACGGGTTACCTCGGCGGGTGTCGCGGGTGTGACCTGTTGAGCCGTATTTTCAGGAAGATGCATCAGGAGATTCGTCTCGAAGACGCCCCGGACATAGTCGCGAATGGCGGTCTCCGCCCCCGTGGCCTGAGGGGCAACGGTGTGCAGTTGCAGCGAGCACGGATTTGCGCGCCACGCGGTAAGCTGACGGTCGTTGAGGTAGCTCAGTTGCCCGTCGGTCCGCGCGTACTTTCGGTCGCGGAAAGTTCCTCCCAGCACTGTGGTGGCGATATCGGCTAATACGGGGAGCTCTTCGCGCCATCCCGACGTCTGGCTGAAGCGGGCGGCGAGCACTGAGAAAGGGGTGATATCTCCACCCCATTCGCGTAACAGTCGCTCGAGACTTCCCGGTTGAAGCGCGGACAGCCCGATTTGATGGGCAAAAGTTCTCTCAAGCAGGGTAGTGAGCCGCGTGATCTCCGACTCGATCGCGGCCCCAGCAAGAGGTTCGGTATACTGGGGGAGCCGCCCACCCAACCCAGCAATCGCGCCGCCGATGGTGATAAGACGGAGCGCTTGAGAGCGATCGTCAAAGGTCACCGGGATGAATTTGGCGGGTGCGCCGCCGCAAAGCTCGTGGGCTGTCATCAGGGTACCCCACATTTCGCGGGCACTGTTCGGGGAGAGCTTCCCCGTCGGTAGAGCATACCCACTCACTCGCGCGAGTGCGGCACGGGCTCGATGAGGATAGCGCGAAAGATCGCACGAATCCCACGTAAAGATCGTCGCGGCAAGCGCAGCGGGCAGGAGCTCTTCAGCCTGTATTTCGCCGAGAAACGCGCCGAGCGAGGCGTCGAAGCGGGGGACGTGTTTCTGAATGTAGTCAACGATTGCGCGCATCCGCTCGTGCGGCTCCAGTGCGAGCGCCTCGTTCGGATCGAGGCCGAGCGCCGCGAGGTCCTCGGGTGATGTCAGGAGCTGTCGCAGGTTCGCGGTATACTTACTGAGGAGCATCGTGGAGCGGGCTTTGAGCTCAGTGTTGGCAAAACCTTTAAAGAGCTGGCTAAACGCTGGATCGATGACCTCAGTGGCGAGCTGCGCATGAGATAAGCCGAAATTGTTGATGATGGTGGGGAGATTTTTTATCGGGTCGGCGAGCATCGCCATTTGGGCGAGTTGCAGTCGTAGCGTGACACTCTCAATTCCAAAACTTTTAATCGCTTTCGCCACCCGAGATGGCCAGGTCTCGGCGCACTGCAACGCAATCTCCCCGCGGATGACCGCATCTTCGAGGTTAAACGCTTCGATATGGGAGATCAGGACGTAGGGCTCTCGCGTGGCCGCGCGCCGAGCTAACGCTGTGCGAGTTCGTGGATCGGCGATAGTAAAACGTTCGATATTTTCAATCGTGCCGATGACATTTTTCTCGATCGAGGTAAGGGCGAGCTGTTCGAGAGTGCGCTGATCCGTAATCTTGTAGCGGTCGACGTATTGGGGGAAGTCGCTCCACGGGACATCCGCAGCGAGGCGTGCAACCTCAGCCAGTTGGGCCGGGGTGAGCTGGAAGTTCTCGATGTGCCGTGACGTGCGGTTTTTCGCGGGGCGGCGAGTACCGTCGGGTGATTCCTCATACTGGGCGACGCAAACCTTCGCGAGCTCCAGCCGGTAAGCCTCCGTGGTGATGTTGAAATCGGCGAATCGCTGCGAAAGCTCCTCACCGTGACGCTGCGCTGCAACCAGCGCAAGTTCGCTGCGGGTTTGTTCGGCGGTGATTTTGAACTTGGCGATATTTTCGGCGATGGCGGCCACGCTGTGCGCTGCGATGATAAACGCCACCTCAGCGCGATCTTTTTCCTCCCGCAGCTGAAAGTGATCGATGAATACGCCGGCACCGCTCGGGGCTTTTCGCGCGACGGTTTTCGCGATTTCAAGCCGGGCCCGCTCATCCTGAATGCCAAAACGAGGGATGAACGCCGCGAGATTAACGGGATGGTGCTCGGCGGCGATATGGGCGAGTTCGGTCAGGAGCGTTTGATCGCGAATGCCCTTCCACCAGATCGAGCGGGCGAAGTCTTCGTTTGTTTGGGCCTCGTGTCGAAATGCGGCGATAGTGGTCGGGGTGAGGGAGCGTCCGAGAACGGCGTGACGGAGCTCCCGGCCGAAGTTAAACACCGAATTGAGGATACCGTCGGTTCCGCCCGGTGATTCGGGCGGAGGAGTTGGCGTGTGTTGCTGCCTTGGTGTGGTCGTCGGTGTTGGCAAGGGAGGTGTTGCTCCAAGAAGATAAGCCACAAATTACTTGAGGGATGGCCCCCGGTGACCGCATCCCCTGCGGCCTGACTTTACGAGGCTAAGCTAGTCCCCACGTTCACAGATGTTATGGTGTTTGAAGGTCTTTATGAGGCATTGTTCGGTGAGGTTTTGATTTCATAAAACACAATGAGTTCATTGTGTTAGGGGCGTTTTAAAGACGGCGGGAGCCCATTTGAAAAATGACGACGAGGGGGGCGCTGATTACGTTACCGCGCTTCCCTCGATGGGCAACCCTGGAACGTCTGTCCGCTCCTCTAGACAGCTCAAGCTTTACCGAGCTCGGGGATCGCGCGGAAAAGCTCGAGCGCCTCCGGATTTGCGAGCGCCTCGATGTTTTTGACCGGGCGCTCGTGAACAACCTCCCGCACGGCGAGCTCGACGATCTTACCGCTACGGGTTCGGGGGATGTCGGTCACCGCCACGATCTTTTTGGGGACATGGAAAGCCGTGGTATTGGCGCGGATGGTTCGGCGGATCTTCTCCTGGAGGGAATCATCGAGCGTGATCCCCGGCTGGAGTCTCACGAACAGGATGATCCGCACATCGTTATCCCACTCTTGTCCGATGACGAGGCTTTCGGCGATCTCGGGGAGTTTTTCGATTTGGTTATAGATCTCGGCGGTACCGATCCGTATCCCGCCCGGATTTAAGACCGCATCGGAGCGTCCGAACATCACCATTCCCCCGCGCGGCGTGAGCTCGACGTAGTCGCCGTGGTGCCACACTCCGGGGAATCGCTCGAAGTAGGCTTTGTGATACTTACTTCCGTCCGAGTCGTTCCAGAATCCCACCGGCATCGAGGGGAACGGTGCGGTGCAGACGAGCTCACCTTTCTTTCCCACCACTGCACGTCCGTGTTCGTCGTACACCTGCACGTTGAGTCCGAGGCTCCGAGTTTGTATCTCTCCGCGGTAAACCGGTAAGAGTGGCGAGCCCAAGACGAAGCAGCCGATAATATCGGTGCCACCCGCAATCGAGCTTAAGCACGCGTGGGGGGCGACGTCGCGATAGACGTAGTCGTAGCTTTCGGGGAGCAACGGTGAGCCGGTGGAAAGGATAGCTCGGACGTTGGCGAGATCGTGGCTTCCTCTCGGCTTGATTCCCTCCTTTTCTGCGGCGGCGAGGAACTTCGCGTTCGTCCCGAATACGGTGACTTTTTCGGCGGCGACAAGGTCGAAGATTATCTTGCCATCTCGCGCGAAGGGAGCGCCGTCGAAGAGGGCGATTTTCGCGCCCACCGCGAGCCCGCTCACGAGCCAGTTCCACATCATCCAGCCGCACGTCGTTTGATAGAAAAGCGTATCTTCGGGCCGAAGGTCGGTGTGGAGTACAAGCTCCTTCAGATGTTCGATGAGGGTGCCCCCTGCGCCGTGCACCATACATTTCGGTTTACCGGTCGTGCCCGAGGAGAACATGATGTAGACAGGGTGATCGAAGGGGAGTTGAGCGAACGAGAGGGGCTCCGCGTCCTGCAAGTCGCTAAGCGAAAGAACCTCAGCGGGGAGGCCGGTAAGGGGTCTCTCTGGCTCGAGATATGGGAGCACGATGGTTTTCTGTATCGACGGCACTATCCGTGCAACCTCGGCAGCTTTGCTTACCACATCGTAGCGGCTGTCTTTATGAAAATAGCCGTCGCAGGTAAAAAGCACCTTCGGTTCGATCTGTCCGAAACGGTCAACGATGCCGCTCACGCCGAAGTCCGGTGAGCATGAGGACCAGATCGCCCCGATCGAGGTCGTGGCGAGCATTGCGGCGATCGTCTCGGGGGTGTTGGCGACGATCCCGGCGACCCTATCGCCGACCCCGACCCCAAGGTTCTTCAAGCCTGTGGCGATCCGCGCGGTGAGCGCATGGAGCTCCTTGAAGCTCACGCTGCGTTGTACCTGGTTCTCTCCCCAAAAGACGCACGCTGTCCGGTCGTCGGAAAACCGGAGGAGGTTTTGAGCAAAATTGAGTTCGGCGCCCTCGAACCACCGAGCCCCCGGCATTTTGTCACTATCGGAGAGCGCAGTCGTGGCGCGACG
This sequence comes from Bdellovibrionota bacterium, assembly GCA_044352465.1. GTDB lineage: Bacteria > Bdellovibrionota_C > UBA2361 > UBA2361 > UBA2361 > JBILDU01. The sequence goes on along the minus strand of JBILDU010000018.1, from coordinate 25,375 downwards.
CGAGGCGATGATGCCGCAAAAATCCCACACCGCGCCCCAAAACTTCCCGACTTCCTTCACCGACCAGTCGTAGAGCGCGGTGGGGGTCGAGACGTCGACGGCGAAGAGTTGGCCGACTGAGCGCATGAATTCACTGACCTGGCTGTGGCTGAGCTGCTCTGCTGCGGGGCTCCAGAGGGGGGTGTCTTTTTTGGGGAGAGGTCGATTTGTTTGGTGCATTCTGCAAACGGCTCCGTTTTTGATGTCTTCCCGCAACGCGTTAAGACCGGCTTCGTCCGTCATCTCCTAGCACAGGTGAGGGGGGCCTGGCATTTGTGGGACAGCGTTTTATGCTCACCCCGACTTATAGCACGGGTAAGGGGCTCTGCGCACTTGTGGTCCAGCGTTTTAAATGCCTCAGATGGGCGCTGCGGCTCCTTGTTCCCTTCGGTTTTTATCGGTCAGAAAAATCACGGTTTTGTCAGGAAAACGGATTTATCATTTGCACCTTTTAGGATATGTAATCGCTGAACCTGCCGTTCGCCTTTGAGATTATTACGATTTTAGTAAGTCTCTCGGGGCGTGAACCTCTCGTCGCCTGCGTGCTGAGGGACCGTTTGCGGAAAGGCGACCCAACGAGGCGTATGCGATGCGTGTGCGGCTTGTGGTGGGCCTTTCGATACGTGATCTCTTTTCAGTATTGGGGGCTTTCGAGCGGCGGAAGGTGGGTTTGAGCGACCGGGGAAGATTCCGGTCGGCTGCCGGTGTAGTCGTTTTTAGGTTACCCATTCAATGTTAACCAAGTCACGCGCCATCTCTCTCGTCGCGGTGAGCGCAGCGCTCGTCGCGATCATCGCCTCATTCAACGGCGGTTCGGTCGATGCTCAGGATGCCCCGGTCGCGACGCCGACCCCGGTTGTTGAGCTCGAACAGTACACCGACGTTGACATCCACGCTGGGGTTTTTAACGACGGCCAGGCCGCGCTGTGGGACCTTAATGTGATCGACTTCTTCCGCGTTTTTGGGGCGGAGTCGCGCGCCAAGGGCTATCGGCCGGAACAGCCGATCAATTTTAGCCACGTCGTCCACGTGCAGAAGAACAAGATGGACTGCCAGTATTGCCACTGGAGCGTCTCGAAGGCCGCCTACGCTGCCATCCCTGAGGTAGAGACCTGCATGGGGTGTCACAAGTTGGTGAAGACCGACTCTCCCGAGATAAAAAAGCTCAAATCGTACTACGATAAAGGGGAGCCGGTTCCGTGGGTGAAAGTCCACGTCATGCCCGATCACGTCTTCTTTAATCACAAGCGTCACGTCAAGGCCGGGGTCTCGTGTCATGAGTGTCACGGGCAGATTCCCCGTATGCCGGTCGTTGAGCGTGTCTCTTCGATGAAGATGGGGTGGTGTATCGACTGCCACCGTCAAAAAGGCACCAGCATCGATTGTTACACCTGTCACAAGTAGGTCTCGAAGCGAGAAAGAGGTTATGGCAACGGACAAATTAGTATCGATCAATCGCAAAGGGGCCGCAGGCGAGGGGATGTCGCGGCGCTCCTTCTTGAAAGTCCTAGGCTCAGCCTCGGCGGTGGGCGCTGTCGGGTGCGCGGAGAACAAGACGCAAAACGTCTTCCCGTACGTCAAGCCTGAGAACGAGCAGATTCCTGGCGTGGCCGTGTGGTACCGCTCGACCTGCCGAGAGTGCTCAGCGGGGTGTGGTATCCAGGTGCGGACCCGCGAAGGGCGAGCAGTCAAGATCGAGGGGAACGCGGAGCACCCAATCAACAAGGGAGGTTTGTGCGCCCTTGGCCAATCAGCCCTCCAGTCCCTCTACGACCCTGATCGGGTGCGGCAGCCCTTGGAGCGTGTTGGGACCGAACAGGGGCGGGTAAAATGGCAGCCGATAGCGTGGGCCGATGCTTTCGCGCGGATCGCTGAGGCGCAAGCTGCGGACCAAAAGTCCGCTCTCGTCACCGGGGAGAATTCCGGGGCGATGGCCGAGCTCATGGAGAGCTGGTCAAAGGCTTTCGGCGCTGATCACGTTGTGTACGACGCGATGCAGCAGGTGGCGCTCGCGAAAGCGTCTGAGCTCGTTTTTGGCTCCTATGGTATTCCGACCTACCGAATCGAAAAGGCCGACGCCGTCCTCAACTTTGGCGCTGATTTCCTCGAGACCTTCGTTTCGCCGTGTGAGTTTGCGCGGGGTTGGAGCAAGGCGCGCAAGGGTGAGAAGCCGGTGCGGATCGTTCACGTTGAGCCGCGCCTCTCGCTCACCGCGGCCAATGCGGATACCTTCCTCCGAGCCAACCCGGGGAGCGAGGTGCGGATGGCCCTTGCGGTTCTCGGTGCGCTCGTTGAGAGCGGTCGGGGCGACAACTTAAGCAGCGATGTGCGTGCCCAGATTAACAATCTGACGAAGGGTGTCCGCATCGCCGATGTCGCTGCCGAGACCGGCATCTCGATGGAGAAGATCTTGGTTGCCATCGAGCTCCTCAAGTCGGCCCAGTCGCCGTTAGTTCTGGCGGGCGGAGCCTCGACCAGTACGAGCGATCCGTTACCTCTCCTCGTTGTTGCGGCGCTGACGAACCTCGTGCTCGGCGCGGTCGGAAAGACGGTTGATATCTCGGCGATGCGTAAGCCCGAGACGTCACCGGCCAAGATGGCCAAGCTCGTTGAGGGCCTCAATAAGGGTGAGTATGGGGTGGTTTTTGTGCACGGCACCAACCCAGCCTTCTCACTTCCGGTTGGGGTTGGCTTTAAATTCGCTGTGCGTCGGGCGAAGCTCGTTGTCAGCTTCTCAAGCCACATCGATGAGACCGCGGAGACAGCGGATCTTATCCTCCCGGCCAATACTTCGCTCGAAAGTTGGGGTGATGAACGCTCAGTTCCTGGAGTGAACAGCTTAATGCAGCCGGTGATGCAGGCGGTGTTTGACACCCGCCCGCTCGGTGACATGCTCATCGAGATCGCCACGCGCGCGGGGCGCACGAACGTCTCCGGCGGGGCGAAAAACTTCGAAGAGTACCTCAAGGCGAGCTGGAAGAAGCTCAATCCTGGGGGTGATTTTGCAAAATTCTGGCTCGAGTCGGTCGAGCGAGGTGGCTATTTTCCTGCTAACCGGGGCGAGCCGGCACGTGTCTCGGTTTCGAGTGGTGCGTTCAAGATAAGCACCGCATCGCAGCACGGGGCGCCGAAGAAGGGTGAGCTCACCCTACTTCCGTACATGTCGGTAAAGAGCTTCGACGGTCGGGCAGCGAATCGCCCGTGGCTCCAAGAGTTGCCTGACCCCATCACCAAGGTGGTGTGGGATTCGTGGGCTGAGATTCATCCGGACTCAGCCAAGACGCTCGGTCTCGCGCAGGGGGACCTCGTCACTGCTCGAAACAAGTTCGGTGAGGTAACGGTTCCGGTCTATGTTACTGACCTCGTTCACCGCGATGTTATCGCCGTTCCGGTTGGTCAAGGGCACACCAGCTACGGGCGGTACGCTCAGTCGGTTGGCGGTGGTAACGTGATTGATATGATTCCGGGTACGCTGGCAAAGGGCGCTGAATCGCTCGTTGTTATGGGTAACGGTGTTGAGATCTACCGGGCGCGTGGCCAAGCCAAAACCGTCATCCTTCAAGGTCACGATTCTCAAGGGAAGCGCGATCTTGCTCGCTCGAAGGTTGTGCCGGTTGGGGCTGCTGCCGGAGCAGCCGCGGCCCACGCGGCGGACGGCGGCAACGCTCACGGCGGTGGTCACGGTGGTGGCCACGGCGGGGGGCACCACGAGCCGAAGCAGATGTACGTTCAACGCGAGCACCCGATATACAAATGGGGGATGGCGATAGACCTGAACGCCTGTACCGGTTGTTCGGCGTGCGTCGTCGCCTGCTACGCCGAGAACAACATCCCGGTCGTCGGGAAGGAGCAGTGCTGGAAGGGGCGTGAGATGTCGTGGCTCCGCATCGAGCGGTACTACGACGGCTCGGCGGAAGAGCTCCAGGTCAACTTCCAGCCGATGATGTGTCAGCACTGCAACAACGCGCCGTGCGAGCCGGTATGTCCGGTGTACGCGACCTATCACAATGACGAAGGTCTCAACGCGATGATCTATAATCGTTGCGTCGGTACCCGGTATTGTTCGAACAACTGTTCGTATAAGGTTCGTCGTTTTAACTGGTGGGACTACCAGTGGGTCGAGCCGGCGACGTGGCAACTCAACCCCGATGTCACGAAGCGCACCATGGGTATCATGGAGAAATGTACCTTCTGCGTGCAGCGCATCTCGGAAGCGAAAGACCACGCCAAAGATCTCGGACGTCTTGTTGAGGACGGTGAGATTCAGCCAGCGTGCGTGCAGAGCTGCCCGACGCAAGCCATCGTCTTCGGTAATCTGAACGATCCGAACAGTCGGGTCAGTCAGGCGAGCCACGACGAGCGGGCGTATAAGGTGCTCGATCATCACCTCAACACTCAACCGGCGGTCTCGTATCTCGAGCGACTCCGCTATGAGGACGCGTAAGGGATTCAGCGCTCTCGCGAGAGAGCGCCTTCGGAGGGGTTAAGCCTTTAAGCAGATCGAATTATGAACACCGCAACGGCTAAAAAAGATAACGAAGTAACGTACGCTCGGGTTAACGAGCTCGTCCTCAAGATGCTTGAGCCACCCAAGGCGGGCTGGTACGTCCTCCTCGCCTTCTGTCTCGCTTGCGTCGGTATCGGGGCGTACTCGTGGACTCGCCAGATCATGAACGGGCTCGGTGAGTCAGGTAAATCTCATCCGATCTCATGGGGTGCCTATATTACGAACTTCGTGTTCTGGGTCGGTATCGCCCACTCCGGAACTCTGATCTCTGCGGTACTCTATCTCTATCGCGCCAAATTCCGTATGCCGATCTATCGGCTCGCCGAGGCGATGACGGTATTCGCGGTGGCCACCGCGGGGCTTTTTCCGCTCATCCACCTGGGGCGTGTGTGGTTCTTCTACTGGCTCATGCCGTACCCGAATCAACGGGCACTGTGGCCGAACTTTCGAAGCCCGCTGCTCTGGGACGTGTTCGCTGTTTCGACGTATTTAACTGTCTCAGCTACCTTCTTCATCATCGGTCTCATTCCCGACATCGCTGCGGCCCGTGATGCCGCGAAGACCAAGTTCCGCAAGATCCTCTACACCATTACAGCGCTCGGCTGGACCGGAAGCCACACTCAGTGGAAACACTACTCCGCCGCCTACCTGCTCTTCGCTGCCTTCGCCACCCCTCTCGTGGTGTCGGTCCACAGCGTCGTCTCGTGGGACTTCGCGATGAGTATCGTTCCAGGTTGGCATGCGACGATCTTCCCGCCTTACTTCGTGGCGGGAGCGATCTTCTCCGGTGTGGCGATGGTCATGACCCTAGCGATCCCGATTCGGAAGGCGTTTGGTATTCAGGAAATCATTCGCGAAGAGCATTTCGATGCGATGAGTAAACTCATCCTCGTCACCAGCGGCGTCGTGAGCTATTCGTACGCCACTGAATTTTATGCCGCCTGGTTCAGCAATAACATGTTCGAGCGTTATCAGTTCTGGTTCCGTCCATTCGGAGAACTGGCGCTGGCCTTCTGGATCATGACGTTCTGTAACTGTATCGCCCCTTTAATCCTTTGGTACAAGCCAGCGCGCACCAACATGACCCTGCTCTTCATCCTCTCGATAATTATCAACATCGGGATGTGGTTTGAGCGGTTTAATATTATTGCTCAATCGCTGGCGCGCGAGTTCCTCCCGTACTCGTGGGGCGGTTACAACTGGTCGTGGGTTGATCTCGGTATCACGATCGGCGCCTTTGGTTGGTTCGGTATGTTCATGACGGTATTCGTGAAGTTCTTCCCGGCGGTGGCGATCACCGAGATCAAGGAGATCATGCCGGCTCCCCGTCGTCACGGTAACGGAGATCATCACTAAGGCAGGTTGAAAGCGTATGAAAGGAACCAAAGCAGTCGTCGGCATCTTTACGTATCTCGATGATACGATCGGTGCGATTAAGAAGGTCCAGGCGGCCAACTTCGATTATCGGGTGTATTCGCCGTTTGCGAACCACGAGATCGAAGAGGCGACCTCGCACACGAAGAGCAACATTCGGATCGTGAGTCTGGTGGGGGCTATCGTTGGTCTCTGCGCCGGCTTTGCCCTCGCCATCATGTGTTCGCTTGACTGGCCGATGCGGGTCAGCGCGAAGGATATCATCTCGATACCTGGTTTTGTGGTCATTGGCTACGAATGCACCATTCTCTTCGGTGCTGTGGCAACCCTGCTGGCGATGTTTCATTTCTGCCGTATCCCCGACATCCTTCGGAAAGTCGGGTACGATCCGCGATTTACCAACGATAAATTTGGTGTCGTGGTCGGGTGCGATTCGGCGCAGGTTGATGAGGTGATGGCGCAGCTCAAGAGCGCTGGTGCTGACGAGGTGGAGGTGCGCGATGGGATCTAAGAGTTTGGTGGGGGCGATCGCTGGCCTCGTCCTCAGTAGTGTGACGAGCGTTCAGGCTCTCCCGTTCAATCAAGATATGGTGAGTGGGCAGATCAACGTGGGTCACGTGATGCGTCCAAAGGCTCCGAACACGGTGCCTCTTGGTTCGCTCGAATCGCACGTTCCAAGCCGCGAGGAAGCGCTCACCTGGGAGAACCCGATTAAGGGTGATCGGCTCTCGACGCTGAACGGCAAGCGCCTCTTCGAAGTCAATTGCTCACCGTGTCACGGCGCTTACGAAGGTGGCAAACACACCCTCGGCGCAGTTGCCAATCAGGTGCCTGGGCCCGATATCTCACTCGACATGTACAAGGTGAAGCCGGACGGACACTTTTTTGGTTACATCCACTTCGGCGGTATGGCGATCATGCCGGCTTACGGTTGGAAGCTTTCGACGACGGAGCATTGGGATATCGTCAACTACATCCGGCACGTTCAAGGTGTAAACCCGATTCGGTAACGGTAAATCGCTTAAGCGGTAAAAGATATGCACGCAGAAATTGCTAAAATTAATGTCGACGACGTCATCCAAGCGGGGCCGATCAGAGCGGAATCGGGTCTCCGTTCCTTGATGTGGCTTTTCGTTGTCATCGGCATCATCACTTTCACCTACGCCCTCTTTAACGTCCCAGCGGCGAATCTCTGGGGCGCGTACTACGTTAACCTGCTTTTCTTCATGGGGCTCTCAGTCGGTGGCGTGGTGCTTTCGGTGATTTTTCAAATCGTCCGGGCGCGATGGGCGGCACCGATTCGGCGCATCGTTGAAGCTAACGTGAGCTTTTTCCCGTGGGCTTTACTGCTTTTCCTCTGCTCGTACGCGGGGAAAGAGGTGCTTTTTCCGTGGGGCCGCGGGCCGATGCCGGGCCGCGAGTGGTGGATGCAAGCCGATTTTGTCTACGCGCGTTTCGCTGTATTGCTGTCGTTCCTCTTTTTTATGTTGTGGCGCTTTGTGAAGATGTCGCTCCGCGCTGACATCGGTATGGCGCGCGAGAAGACCGGTGGCTTGCACGGTTGGATCTACGACCACATTGCTGGCAACTGGCAAGGTCTCGAGAAGGAGGTGGGCACCCTTCATCCACGGATGTCTCGATTCGCCCCGGTGCTCATCGCCCTTTATGCGGTCATATATTCGCTCTTCGCTTTTGAAATGATCATGGCGATGGATACCATCTGGTATTCCAACATGTTCGGTGGGTTCATTTTCATCGGGAATATCTACCTTGCGTGGGCAGTGCTTTCGATAACGCTGACCTATCTCGGCAACCGTAATCGGAGCTTCGCCAAAGTCTTGTCGCCGGGGTGTTTTTGGGACGTGGGTAAGCTTACCTTTGCCTTCTGTATGTTGTGGGGATATCTCTTCTTCTCCCAATTTTTACCTCAATGGTATGGCAACATGCCTGAAGAGACTCAGTGGATGATTCTGCGGTTGCGCGATTGGGATCTCCCCTGGATCAGGCTCGCCTGGGTGGTCTTCCCGATGTGCTTTATCTTCCCCTTCATTACTCTTATCAGCCGGGATGTAAAGCGTACGCCGAAGTACATCTCCAAGGTCGCGCTCGTCATTTTCTTCGGTATATGGCTAGAGAAGTATCTCATCGTGGTTCCGTCGTTGAGCCCCAATGCGATTCCCTTCGGCTTTACTGAAGTGGGGCTTTTCCTTGGATTCCTCGGCACCTACGTGTTGAGCATCCAATCGTTCCTCGCAACGTTCCCGTTTGTGCCTGTTTCGCATCCAACCACCCACGGGCGTGTGGACTGGTAACAGGTTGAAAATAGGCCTATAATTCGGGTCCGAGCGGAGGCACAGTCCGCTCGGGCCCGAATTGTTTGGAGCTGGCAACAGGAGCCATTTTAACCCACTCAAAAAGAGGGCCAGCACAGTTGGATTTGTCCCTCTGGTGTGCTAAGGTCCCTGCCTTACAGATTTTTACTTATTCTCGTTTTTAGGCGGATATATGGCAGTTCCAAAGAAACGCACCTCTCACTCGAAGCGAAATATGCGCCGTGCTCACGATGCTCTCAGCCGAACCTATGCGGTTCTCTGCCCGAATTGTGCGGAGCCAGTTCTCCGTCACCGCGCATGCTCAGCGTGCGGCCAGTACCGAGGGCGTGTCGTTACCAAGGCCCCAGCTCAAGCCGAGGCTTAATCGTTTACTGAACGCCGTTACTCGGCGCTAATCGATGATCTCACTTCCGATCGCGGTCGATGCGATGGGTGGCGACCACGGACCTGCGGTCGTGGTAGAAGGCGCTCTCTACGCGTGGCGTGAACACGGCATCTCCTCGATCCTCGTCGGTAATCAAAGCGAGATAGAATCTCTCATCGCTCATTACGGTGGCTCAAGCATAGCGGCAGAGCGTGGAGGAGTTCAGATCCGACACGCCGCGAGTTTTATCACTATGGAGGATAGTCCCTCGGTGGTGATTCGTGGAAAAGCTGATTCCTCAATCCGGGTAGCGCTCGACCTCGTGAAGAAAGGCGAGGCGAGTGCGGTGGTGAGTCCCGGAAATACCGGCGCAGTCATGGTCGGTAGTTTGTATGTGCTGGGCACCGTTCCTGGGATTGTTCGGCCGGCGATTGCATCGCCCATACCTCGGGCGACCGATCGCAATCCGACAGTCTTGCTCGATAGCGGCGCTACAGTTGATTGCCCGTCGAACCAACTGGTGCAGTTCGCCATTATGGGAAGCGCTTATGCCACGGCCCTTTCCGGCGTTAAGTCTCCACGGGTCGCCATCTTGTCGAACGGCTCGGAGCCCGGCAAAGGGAACGATGTCACCCGCGCGGCGGCTGAGATACTCCGTTCGACCCCTGGAGTTTTATTCGTGGGCTACGTTGAGGGGCGGGATATCCCCACGCCGGCCAGTGATGTTGTGGTATGCGATGGTTTCGTTGGGAATATCGCGCTCAAGTGCCTTGAGGGAAGCGCCGCTCTCGTCCTTGAGTCGATGAAGGGTGCGGTGCAGGAGAGTTGGCGGGCAAAGCTTGGGATGTTTCTTTTGAGGCCGACGCTACGCAGGTTGTTTCGGGAGCGTTTGAGCCCGTCGGCATACGGTGGGGCTCCGCTCCTAGGATTGAACGGGCTCGTGCTGATCTGTCACGGCTCGGCGAAGGGGCGAGCGATAACCAACGCCATTCGAACGGCGGCGAAGTTTTCGTCGGAGCGGCTGGTTGAGTCGATCACCGAACGATTGGTCTCGTTTGAGACGAAGAGTGATGCCGCCGCGGGCGAGAAGATCTAAGGCGATCGACAGGCCATAGGGAATATGTAGGAGTACGTTTTTTTCGAAACCACTTTTAGTTTTCGTTCAAAGGATTGCAGCATGAATAACAAATTGGCTGGTAAAGTTGCGCTCGTCACCGGTGGCTCGCGGGGTATCGGACGGGCGATCTGTCAAAAACTCGCCGCCGAGGGGGCTCAGGTCTTCGTCAACTATTCGTCGAACAGCTCTGCTGCCGAGGAGACCGCAGCGTTGTGTGGTAACGGAGCCGAGATTATCGGCTTTAACGTGGCTGACTCCACGGCCGTTGATGCGGCGATCGATACGATTCACAAGAAAGCGGGCAAGATCGATATCCTCGTTAACAACGCGGGTATTTCGAAAGATGGCCTTTTTATCCGTATGAAGAACGAGGATTGGGATACAACCCTGGGGGTCAATCTCAACGGGGCTTTTTATTGCTCGCGTGCGGTGGCGCGGTTAATGCTCAAGGCGCGCGCGGGCCGGATCCTCAATATCAGCTCGGTCGTTGGCGAGATGGGAAATCCAGGACAGGTGCCGTACGTTTCGTCGAAAGCGGGTCTTATCGGTCTGACGAAAGCGATGGCGAAGGAGCTCGCGTCTCGGGGGATCACGGTGAATGCGATTACTCCGGGATTCATTGAAACCGAAATGACCGGGGCGCTCTCTGAGGAGACCCGATCTGAGCACCTAAAACATATCCCGCTCGGTCGCTACGGAGCTGCTGAGGAGGTTGCTGGGGTAGTGACGTTCTTGTGTGGCCCCGATGCGGCTTACATCACCGGGCAGGTGATCGGGATCAACGGGGGCATGTACATGTAACCCCGTTCCTCCAAGGTTGGGGCGACCGGAATCTCCAACCTGTTGATATTGCGGGATAAATAGAGCTGGGTTTGAAGCATCTGAAATGCATCCAGGACCCCCAATTTTGTTTTTTGCCGGGCACTTGACTGCGTTTGGCCGTTAGTTGATAAAAAAAGGGCTTTCGCCAAGTTCAAGCGGAAGAATGTCGCTAAAATCCGCGTTACTACCGCGGTGCAGATACGGCCCAATAAAAAAACGGTCCGACTGATTTTACTTAAGGAGAGTGTATACATGGCATCAGCAGAAGAGATCGCAGAGCGCATCAAGAGCATTATCGTCGAGCAGCTCGGCGTTGAGTTGGCTGAGGTCACCCCTGAGGCCTCGTTCATCGAGGATCTCGGCGCGGACTCCCTCGATATCGTTGAGCTCATCATGGCTCTCGAAGAGGAGTACGATATGGAGATCCCAGACGAGGATGCGGAGAAGATCCAAACCGTCCAGGACGTCATCTCGTACGTTCAAGGGAAGCAGGCCTAATTAATCGGTCTGTTCGACAAAGGAAAAGCCACGGTTCGCCGTGGCTTTTTTTATAGGTGTTTTTAAAGAGGCTCCTCCCTGGGGACCTTTTTCCTTCGGAGAGACACGGCTTGCCCTGCCCGGTGACGTCTCGCGGTTAGCGCGCGAGTACAGCTGGGTGTATCGATGAGTTTGCAATGATATGCGCCGGCTCGTGCGGAACTTGTCTCGTTATGCAGCTCGGGGGTAGCTCTGCCGAATCGACGCTACTCTCTGCGAGGATGAATTAAATATACTGAGCCGAGCGCCACGGACGTCTGCGTGGCTCGTACTCCGACCGGAAAGTTTTTTCATCTGTCAGCGGGTCCGTGGGTCGGAGTAATAGTTTCTTAGTCTGGTCCGCTTTCGGGCTCCGTTCGACTGAGTTTGCTGAGGTTGCGGCTGAGCCACCTCCTTCGGGCACACACGCTCCAAGCTGCGGAGAGCCCGAAAAATGGTCTCTCCTACTCGTTGGGTCGGGTGGCTCTCTGCTTCGCTCCAACGCCCGGGCTGCCACCCCTGGCAGCCTTGGTGCCGAGCGGCTGCTATGGCAAAAAAACTGCGGAAAACGGCGCTTCTCCGATTGTTTTGGCAGTTCTCCTCTTTGCGCCCCTTCAGCCGCTCCGGTCTAAGGATATTCTCTCGCGATATCAAGTGTTTATACGCTGCGTTGTAATGTGCTTTCGCTGGAAATTATAGGCCGTTCTTGGCATACTCTCAGAGCGGTGCCACAAGGTTCTCTCAAGACGGTTGCCGTCCCTCGAATCGAAGGAAGTACGATGGTTGCTCAAATGTCGCTCAAGGAATTCGACCCGGAGATATATAAGCTCGTTCGTGAAGAAACCGAGCGGCAGGAGCACGGGCTTGAGATGATTCCGAGCGAGAACTTTGTCAGCGAGGCGGTCCTCGAGGCGTGCGGCTCTGTGCTGACGAATAAGTACGCCGAGGGATTACCGGGTAAGCGTTATTACGGCGGGTGCCACGTGGTCGATGGAGTAGAGAACGTGGCACGTGATCGTGCCAAGCAGCTCTTCGGTTGCGAATTCGTGAACGTGCAACCGCACTCCGGTGCGGGGGCTAACCAAGCTGCTTTTCAGGCGACCTTGAAGCGGGGTGATACCGTCATGGGGATGCGTCTCGATCACGGAGGCCACCTCACCCACGGAAGCCCGGTCAACTTCTCCGGGATCGATTATAAAGTCGTGGCCTATAGTGTTCGGGAGAGCGATCACCTTATCGATCCTGATGAGGTTCGTGCGCTTGCCCTCGAGCATCGCCCGAAGATGATTATCGCCGGTGCCTCGGCCTATTCCCGTCAGATCGATTTCGCGATGTTTCGTCGGGTCGCTGATGAGGTTGGAGCGGTGCTTCTTTCTGATATCGCTCACTATGCGGGGCTGGTTGCGGCGGGGGTGTATCCGTCGCCGATTCAGCACTCGCATATCGTTACCACGACGACTCATAAGACCTTACGGGGGCCCCGTTCAGGGATGATTATGGCTCAAGCCGCGTTCGAGAAAGGGCTCAACAAGGCGGTTTTCCCGGGGCTTCAAGGTGGTCCGCACATGCATACCATCGCGGCAAAGGCGGTCGCCTTCAAGGAGGCGCTGGATCCGAGCTTTAAGGTGTACGCCCAGCAGGTCATCGATAACGCCCGGGCCGTGTGTGCAGCTTTGGTGAAGGGTGGTTTAAAGGTCGTCTCCGGGGGGACTGACTCACATCTTCTGTTAGTCGACCTCACTCCCGCTGAGATGACCGGCAAGGTTGGGGAAGCTTGTCTCGATGCGGTAGGGATAACGGTCAATAAGAATACTATCCCGTACGATAAACAGCCGCCGACGGTGTGTAGCGGTATTCGCTTTGGCACTCCGGCGCTCACTACCCGGGGGATGGGGGTGAAGGAGATGGAGCAGGTGGGTGCACTGATCTTGCGAGCGATTGAGGCCCGTGAGGATCAGGTAAAGCTTCGATCGGTGCGTGATGATGTGATTTCCTTAGCGTCTCAGTTTCCCCTCTACAAGCACCGTCTGGTGCAGTAACGGAGGTCTTTATGCGTTGCCCCAAATGTGGGTCCGATCATTCCGCTGTTATCGACTCGCGTGGCGATGAAGACGCTATTCGGCGGCGGCGTGAGTGTCAGGAGTGTGGGGTGCGGTTTACGACCTACGAGCGGATCGAGTTGTCGCTGCCGATGGTGATAAAAAAAGATGATCGCCGTGAGCCGTTTGATCGCAATAAGCTGCGGGCGGGACTGGTGCGGGCGTGTGAGAAGCGGCCGGTGAGCATGGCGGCTATCGACACGACGGTCGATGCGATAGAGCGCCGCGTGAGTGAGTTGTGTCTCAAGGAGATACCGAGTCGGCAGATCGGAGACTTTCTCATGGAGGCGTTGAAAGCGCTCGACCAGATCGCCTACGTTCGTTTCGCCTCGGTCGATCGTGAGTTCTCAGACGTGAGTCAGTTCGTTGATACACTCCAAAGCTTGGAGGATGCACCGAAAGATGGCGGAGCTGCGGTGTTACGCCCGGATTTTAAAAGTGCGGTCGGTTCAGACGTTTAATCGGCGGACCTCAACACTCTTTTTTGAGCTGGCGTCCGAAACCGCTTCGAGCCTCGCCCCCGCGGGGCGGTCAGCGGGAAGGCGGTGTGGAGCAACGTGCAAGTAGGGTCGCCGGGGGGGGCCGTTGGAGCAGGGAGTGCTGCGCCGGTTGACATGCAACCTGCGGCTGCCCCGAAGACTTAAAAGTCAGGCGAGCGGAGTCCATGTATGAAAACGGTTAAAGGGGTGAGGGGGACGTGTTTTCAGGGATAGTTGAGGAAGCGGCAGTTATTGTGTCGTATCGGGAGAGCGCCCATGAGGCGCGGCTCGTGGTGCAGAGTAAGCTCGATCACGCGAAGACGAAGCTGGGAGATTCTATCTGCATCGACGGCGTTTGTCTGACCGTTGTTCATCACGATGGGCGAGGGGCGCTCTCGTTCGATCTAGCGTCGGAGACGATTCGTCGGAGCACTCTCGGGAAGAGAAAAGCCGGTGATAAGGTCAATCTGGAACGCTCGCTCGCTCTCGGCGATCGTCTCCACGGGCATTTTGTTTTTGGGCACGTTGATGCCCGCATCGAGCTTCTTGCGCGGAAGAGCGAGGGGACCTGCGATCGGCTGGTGTGGTCATTGCCGGCAGAGTTCCGACATATGGTCGTATCGAAAGGCTCAGTATCCCTCTCGGGGGTATCGCTCACCGTTGGCGAGCTCGACGAACGCAGTTTCTCGGTGTACGTGATCCCTCACACCTCGGCGGTAACGACGCTTGAAGCGCTTCAGGTCGGTGAGGAGGCTAATTTTGAGGTCGATATGTTATCGCGTTATGTCAACGCTGCGCTCAAAGGTGAGCGAGCCCAAGGGGGCATGTCGCGTGCATTCCTGGCGTCGCATGGGTACGGTGGGAAGGAGTAGTGGTGAGCTTTACGATTGCTCCATTTGATGAAGTGGTAAAACGCTTTCGCGCGGGCGAGATGGTCATCATCGTTGATGACGCCGATCGTGAGAATGAGGGCGATGTCACGGTCGCCACCGAATGCGTTACGCCGGAGATGGTGAACTTCATGATGCGTGAGGCACGGGGGCTTATCTGTGTGACGATCGCTCCGGAGCTTGCAGAAAAGCTCCAACTACCCCTACAAGTGATTAATAATAACTCGCCCTTTAATACCCCGTTCGCCGTGAGTGTCGACCATCGATCCGTCGGTGGCGAGGGTATCTCAGCGCAAGCTCGCGCACTCACCATGCGTCAGATCATCGATCGGGGGGCGACTAAAGATGATTTTGTCAGCCCTGGGCATGTCTTTCCCTTGGTGGCGAATCCAGCCGGAGTGATCGGTCGACCGGGACAGACGGAGGGATCGTACGACCTCGCCCGCATCGCCGGGCTTACTCCGTCGGGGATTATCTGTGAGATCTTGAATCCGGATGGTACGATGGCTCGCGGAGCGTTACTCCAGGAATTCGCCGATCGTCACGGTTTGTTGATTACCTCAATCGAGGAGATCTTGCGTTACCGGGTGAACGACGAGGTCTTGGTGCGAGAGGTTTCGCGACGTGATCTTGAGACCGACTACGGCGCTTTCACGACCCACGTTTTTCAAGACGATGTGGATGGGAAGGAGCATCTTGCCCTCGTGCGGGGGCAGCTGGAGAGCTTCGATCCTGCCATGGGACCACTCGTGCGGATCCACTCTGAGTGTCTCACCGGGGATGTTTTCGGCAGTCGGCGGTGCGATTGCGGGGCGCAGCTCGATCACGCGATGAGCCGGATCGTTGCGGAAGGTGCGGGTATCGTTCTCTACCTCCGCCAAGAAGGGCGTGGGATAGGTCTGGCCAACAAGCTCCGGGCGTACGAACTGCAAGATCGGGGGCGTGATACGGTTGATGCGAATCTCGACCTCGGTTTCGCTGCTGATAGTCGTGATTTCGCCGTGGCGGCGAAGATCTTGGCCGGTTTCGGTTTGAAAAAGATACGCCTCCTCACGAATAATCCGCAGAAATTCAAACAACTCTCAACCTTCGGGATCGAGGTGACCGAACGGGTGCCGCTCGTGGTCCCCGAAGACGAGTATTCGAGGAGCTACCTTGAAACGAAACGCCGTAAGATGGGGCACTGGTTGTAATGTGGGCCCGAAATGGCTCGAGGTTAGGGGAGAATTTGGTTTGATTTTAGCGGTTGATCCTGGTAATCATGCCGATCCCCTCGAAATCGTTGGGTGAAACCGACGAGCTCCGTCCGCCACAGGTGTGGAGCGTTCTTTCGTGAACCGGAGCGTGGTTTCGATGGGTGGCTTCTCGCTGGATACGGCAAAAGGCGTGTAAAAAGAAGGCCTTAGGGCTGTGCGAGAAGCTTGAGCTGGAGGGATACGGCCACTCCTTTTAAAGCATCTCGTGCGCTTATGTTGCGTACGTTGTTGTTTTGCTTGGATAAATGGGCTCGTCTCCCCCCGGGTTGCTTCGATGCACGGTTGTGAAAAACACCTTAAAAACCGGGCGAGGCATCGACGCTGAGGAAGTAGGTCACGAGCTGCCCCTAACCGCCTATAACTTTCTGTAAGGCGCCTCGAGTGGCTAAGAGTGACCTATCCGGCGGTGGGTTTCAGAGAAGCGGAGTGGGCTGGAGGCCGGCTCCACAAACACCAATAAGGAGGTCGTCATGGTCAAATCGATCGAGGGACAGTTAAGCGCTGCGGGGATGCGGATCGCCGTGGTGGCGGCGCGCTTTAACAGTTTTGTTGTTGAGCATCTTGTGAGTGGTGCCACTGATACCATCGTGAGACATGGTGGCAAGAGCGAGGATATTACGATGGTCCGTGTCCCCGGAAGTTTTGAGATCCCGTTGGCATGTAGAAAGCTCGCGGAGACCGGCCGTTTCGACGGGATCGTAGCGCTCGGAGCGGTCATTCGGGGCGCGACCTCGCACTACGACTTGGTATGTGCCGAGACTGCCAAAGGGATTGCGAATGTCCAGATGGAGTTTGGAATTCCGGTCGCGTTCGGTGTCTTAACGACCGACACGATTGAGCAGGCGATCGAGCGCGCGGGCACGAAAGCAGGTAATAAGGGATGCGATGCCGCGATGGCGGTGATCGAGATGGTGAGTTTAGGACGGGAAGTAGGGAAGTTGAAACTATGAACTCGCGCCGTAAAGCTCGGGAAGCTGCCCTCCAGGCGTTGTATCAGTGTGACACCTTGGGTGACTGGAGTGACGCCGCGATGGCGTTGTATTTCGCTGTCTACAATCCTGAGGCGCTGAGTGTTGTTGACGCAAGTGCGCGCGAAAACGTTGAGTTTGCCCGGTCGATTATTCAAGGGGTCAGTGCTCATCTCGCTCTGATTGATCGCCATATTTCAGCCGCATCGACTCACTGGAGCGTCACGCGCATGCCTCGGGTTGACCGGAACATTCTGCGGAGCGCGACTTTCGAGATTCTATTCGCGAGCGATATTCCCGTGAGCGTCTCTATCAACGAGGCGATTGAGATCGCCAAGCGTTACGGTACACCTGATTCGCCGATGTTTATTAATGGCGTGCTCGACAATATCGCCACGACAGTCTCTGCGAACCCCGATCTCTCGACGAAGGTGGAATCCCTGCCGCGTGAGAAGAAGATTGCGGTGAACGAATAGTCTGGAGCACTGAGGGGCCTAAGATTCGAGCGCCGGCGCGGGCGAATTAATTATTTGATTCGCTTTGGGCTCTCAGAATACGAAGCTCGGCGATAGACCAGTCGGTTGGCCGACCAGCCTTCGTCTGCTGTACCTCAAGGCAGCTCACCGTGGTAGAATCTTGAAGTCGGACTTGCACCGTGCGCGCATCGCCGTAGTATAAAAACCCGCCGGCACTTTTCCGCAGTGGGCCGAGCCACCGTGGGATCGAAGCGAGCTCTGAGCGCGAGCCGTTCGAGCAGTCGAGGATACGTAATCCTCCCGGCGAGTCGGTCACAAAAGCGCCCGGGTCAAGCTCGATTTCCTCCACCGCTAGAGGGGTCTTAAAGTAAATTCGGAGCCATTCATCCCCGTGTTGAACTCCCCGTTGCGGGGACCAGCGGGTCTTCTTATCACCGTCGTGTAATGCGCTGATTCGCTCGTGTCCATGTGATACCTCGATTCGCTCGAGTAACGCGACCACTGACTGAAAATCAGCGCGAGCTCCGATCGCTCGAGTAAAGGCCCCTTCGATACCCTCTCGCATCACAACACCGGCAGACGGGGAGAGGAGGTTCTTGGTGAGCGGAGTTTGCGCTGGGTCAGCCGCCGTAGCGACGATCGAGGTTGCTCGCTCCGCCCTGTCGCGCGGGACCCCGTGCACAGTCCCCGGGGGGGTACGAAGCGACCAGGTGAGATGGTCACTGCGAAAGTTGACGCCGAGGATAATCACCGCAAGGACAATGAATGGCGTTATCCTTTGGGCGACGGTCATCGCTATGATGAGGAGGGTTACCACGATTGCGGTCGTTAGTGGCACTAGTGGGGCGAGCCCGAGCTCCGGAACGATTCGACCAAGACTACGAAGGGGGGAGATGAGCCCCCATTGTCCACTTTGGGTGTCCCACGCGGCGCTTGCGGCAAGTGCAATCGCGAGGGAGAGTAGGGGTGTGAGGACACCGGTGACGGGCCGTTGTCGCCGGGTGAGGATCCAACCCCATACGGCGGTGAAGAGGAGGGTGATACTCAAACCCTTGTATCCTGCCGCAACTGCGGCGTAATCGATGACCGGTAACTCGCGCTCAAATCCCGCAAGGGCGCGAACAAATCCGAATGCGGACTCAGGGGGAACAACCCGTGCACCCACTGGGTAGTCGGGGAGTGGTTGAACTGGGTTAAAAGTGGAGATAAGGGCAAGAGGAAGAAATGCCACGAGCGGTGTGAGAAGGCTCGGGATTGACGCCGCGATGCCCTTGCCCCGAGCCATACCAAAAGCCAGCACGATGGCGCTGCCGATAATATAGGGAGCGAGAATGCTCCCACTTTTGGTAGCTCGGAGAGCGAAGAAAAAGAGGATTATCAAAAAAGGGAATACTCGGCCGGCTGGCGCCTTCAGCGCTTGAAAGCCAGCCAGCGTCACCCACGGCCACCATACCAAAGCTCCGAGAACGATGATGTCCTTTCCAAAGAGGTGCATAAGGAGAGCACTGGCGATCGTTGCAGAAAGACCAGCCGAGCGAAGTCCAGTGGTCGGAGCCACAAGAAGGGACAGTGTCGCGACCCCGAGCCCATAAAAAAGGATCATGAAGCCGTACAGTGCTGTCTCGGGGGCAGGACAGAGGAGCGCCAGTCGAGCAATAAACGGGTCGAATCGCCACGGTATCGCGGCGTTGTTGCCAAGATGAACGGTCGGAAACCACGGTGTGTCGCTACGAAGACTGCTGAGAGGAAATGCGATGGGGGAGAAAAATTCGGTGCGCGCGCTTAACCCGAACTTGACGGCAAGGAGGAGGAGAAACCCCATCAGGCCGAGGAAAAAAATGTTCTTCCTATTCATGGTGAACCAATCTGGTTAATGGCCCAACGCTCTTGAGCGTCAATTCGGTTCCGAGCGGACATCCGGAGAGCTTGATAAATCGAATGCCGCCGTCGACCTCTGCGGGGCTGACTGAGCAGCCTGATACCTCAACGAAGGGGAAGTAGTTAAACTTCATCACTGCATCGGGAGTGGTCAGACGAAATACGACTGCGTTGCTCCGTTGTGTCACAACTTCCCCCGCCCCCTCAAGGAAGTAGCTTGTCGAGCCTTGTTGTCTTTGGAAGAGGGTAAAGCGTCCTTCCCGCCAAACCTCGACGTACTCGGTGGGGCGAGCTTTAAAGTATTCACGCCACATTCGTTCATGCGCAAAGACCGCCGTGACGTTATAGAGGTCGAGGTAGCGGCGAATACCCTCATCCTTGCGTTCGATAAAATATTTCGGGAATACCTGTTCGTAGCGCCACTTGTCGTGGGCATAGCTCGAGGCGATGAGAGGTTTGCCACTTGAATAGACGAGTGGAGCGAGATGTCCGTCACTCAGTTCGTGAAGGACAAACCCGGAGTAGAGTACCCGTCCGGCCCCACCATAACGTTCAATAGCCGTAGCCATCGCAGCAACGATCGGCTCTGCAAAGAAATAGTGCTCAAGGGTTCGGTTGCGTAAGATGCTGCTTACGAGGAATGGGCTCGTGAGAAGAAACCCTCCGGCGAGCGCGCCAACTGCGCGAGGCAGAATTCCTCGCGGCACTCCTCCGGCCCGCTCAAAAAGTGCGACGAGAGCAACGCTTGCGGGAATAGTTCCCAGAAGCCCCAAGACCAGCAGCATTCGATCGAGCTCAAGTTGGGGCTTCAGGGGGACGCAGACGCTTCCCAAGAAGACGAGCCAGCCACCGGTAAAAAACAGAAGCGTTCGAGTGGAGCGAGTGAGGAGGAAAAGCCCGGGAACGGCGAAGGCAAGAATGAGCGGGTTCATGGAGATGGCGCTCTCGCGCATTACCTTGAGGCTCTCTTTGACATCGAAGCCTTTAGCTTGATGCCGAAAGGCGCGCGGTTCGACTGGTCGGGGAGTTGCAGAGGCGCTCGTTTCCTTCTCCGCGGTATGAACGACTACATTCTTCTTTTCGGCTTGAACGAAATTTCCAACGTTCGAAACTGACCAAAAGAGCACCATCCACGGAACATTTATCATCAGGAGAGCGATGACCAGGAAAGGAATCCCTCTTTTTCGCCAAACCCGACGGATAAACACCATCCCCCCGATAATCGCGGGGAGGAGTACTAGTCCCGCAAGGCTCCAACATACCATCAGGGAGAAGGTAAAAATCGCGAGGATGATGAGGCGGCGCGAAAGTTCACGTTCGGCAGACAGTATATGAGCTGCCAGGATAACGTTCAGCGGGGCGAGCGACGCCGCTGTCACAAAACCCATCGTCCCGTATTTGAGTCCCCATCGATACCACAGGAGGCTCATCGAGAGATGTAGTATAACCGCGATAGCTGCAGCAGGTGAGGGGAGTCTTTCAAGGCGTACCGCCAGGTAGGTTGCCGCGGGGCCAAGAAAAAACAATATACCGATAACAATATAGTTATAGATCGTTGTTACATCAAAGAACCGAATCAACGGCCAGAAGGGGATAAAGACATTGAGCGCCCCCGTGGCAAAAAAATCTCGCGCGTCGATCCCGCCGTTCCAAAGGGGATTGTAAAAAGGAATCAGGGGAAAGTTTTCTTTGAGCGATATAAGGCGGAAAAGAAAAACGGGATGATCGTCCGAAAATATCGTTCGACCAGCCGCGACCTCCAAAAAAGTTGCGGCAAGAACGACGGGGGCGATGAGCGCATAGAGATTAATAACTCGCATCGCCTGGCGACGTAAGAGCCACCAACACACAGCCCCGAGGAGAACGACCTCCCCCCGTATCGATGGTCCAGGAAAGAGACTGTAGGGGCGCGTGAGCCAATCCGAGAGAAATAGAGCCGCGAGAGCCACTGCTCCGGACATCGCGCCCGGAACGAGCGCTGCCGGCTTCGCCCGAGCGAGGACGATCCCACCGAGACAGAGGATCAGCGCGACGATGAGCGCGACCGTGCCGGAGGGGATAAAGCTCGTACCGGAGTTCGACCAGATCCGTAGTGGTGCCCCCAGCACCCCCAGCCATACCGTGGCGATACCGAGACCGATGCACAGGTGAGACCAACCCCCTTGAGTCGGGGGGGGCGATGAAAGGGGGCCGGTTTGGGGAGTTCTCTCCACGCGTAGCGCTTCCGCTTTTTGGCGCGGCATTTTCGCTTTTTAGAGCGAGAACATCGCGGTGTTTTTCACTGAATGGTATAGCAGTTTCAGCGGGTTATGTCACTCTCTCGGTGCTACGGAATCGTTGCTCTGAGGCGCCCAAAACGCTCTGGCCCCACCAACGGCGATTGCCGCGGGTAGGGCCGGAGTGGTTTGGTGAGTGATCCTTTACTTCGTGATCTTTACCCCGTGCTCTGTGTAGAACGTGTCGAAGTCGTTTACCGCCTCGGCGAAGTGCTCCAGCGCGGCCTCGTTATTCCTTTTGTTCAGAGCTTGGAGACCGGCGTTGAGGTTCGAGTTGATACGCTCAAGGTTGTTCGGCGCAAACGAGAGGTAATGGCTCCCGTCACTCTTCTTGCGGAGCTCGTATTGCTGCAAGCTCGACACGAGGTTGGCCACCGCGCCGAGGGTTTCGCCGCGGTCAAAAGCGATGATGCCTTTAAGGGCAAGAGAGCGCGGGCTGTCCTCAAGCTGATCGCTTAACTTCAAGCACTCGAGCGCTGACTCGGAATCGCCAAACCGAATGAAGAGCGCAGCCAAGGAGTGGTAGGCCGCGGCGGCGCTTTCCTCTTGGTGCTCTTTCCACGCGTGCTGAGGAAAGAGGTCCTCGATATTACAGTTGTTGACTGTGAGCTTCAGCAGCGCGGCGGTACGTTCATTGGTGAGCTCGCAGTTGGTGCTCGCGATATCAAATGACGATATCTCGACCTGAGAGTTGAGGCGTTCGACCTCTTCACCCTCGATCGTCGCCTGAATCATCGCTTCAGCGAGCACGTCGCCAAGGGTAGCTCCGGTGCTATTTATCAGAAATCGTTGGGCGAAGGCGGTTTTCATGGTGACAAAGATGGTGGGCCAGCTGGTCTGGGTGGTGAGAGTCGAGACAAGGGTCTCAACCGCCATCTCCGGCATGCTGACGCATTCACCCGATATTTCAAGTGAGGCGTAAGCCACTGCACCAAGCCGTCCGTTGGTGCTGTTCATGAGCGCGATGAGCTGACGTGAGTCGATTCGGCTGCGAGCATCGACGAATAAGATTCGCTCGTGTTTAGCGCGGGTGACACCATTCCGTAACATATCGCTCATGGACTCGCCGTTCGGCGAGATGAACTCGACGTGGGCACTTTCGAGGCCCTCCGGTCGTGAGCCGATAACGATTATGTTATCCGAAGGGGATGCCGCAACTGCGCCGACCGTCTTTTGGAGACTCGACTGACTTGCGCCGTTTTCGATGACGATGACAGTGATCATAACAGAACCTCTGCTCCGGATACCGGTTCCCTCCGGGATCCTTCGAAACAATTCACAACTCCGTTACGGTGCCTCACCACGGTGAGTTCACCAGCCTTGTGGTTTATGATGCGACCTCAATCGTGGAGGACCCAAAAATAACAAACTAGCACCCAACCCCTTGATTTTCCTGACATAAAAAAAGTAAACCGGACGATCTTTTTCGAGACGACGTCTCTTTCCCCCCGCACCGGGGCTACTCTCTTCCCCTGCACCGGGGCTACTCTTTCCCCTGCACCGGGGCTACTCTCTCTTCCCCTGCACCGGGGCTACTCTTCCCCTGCACCGGGGCTACTTCTTTTTCTCCTGCATCGTGTACCGGGGCTACACATAGCGGCCGTTCAGCCTTCATTTTTCTTGCTGAATCGGTGGTACCTACTTCGCTTTGCCGGAACTGCTCTTTTTCCGCGGCAGCACGCAACTTTCTCGGATACTTTTCGATTAACTGAGCATGGCGAAATATAAGTCTAGAAAAAAGATGAAGTACCATCCCCACGGGAGTGTGCTTTTCTGCACATTCAGTGTAGAGGAGGGGCTGTTACTCCTCGCTAACCCCTTGTGCGAGGCGATTCTCCAAAGCTGCCTCGGCCGGGCGATAGAGCTTCACCCCGTGAGGCTCTGCCACTTCGTAGTAGAGGCGACTCATGTTCACATGATTTTGGTGGTGATAAACCCCGATGACGTCGACGCATTTATACGGTGCTTCAAGACTGAGTCTGCCCATATGCTCAATCGGCTCCTCGGACGTAAGAAACGGACCGTATGGTGCGAGGGGTACGATAGTCCCATCGTGCTTACCCCCTTGCGAGCGCTGATAGCGATAGCCTACCTCTATTCCAATCCAGCTAAAGACAACCTAGAGACCTCGATCGACCGATACCCTGGATTCTCCTCCTGGCGGATATTTCAGAGTGGGATTCACACCAGGCGGTGGAAGCGGGTCCGGCGTTATCACTTCTCGCTCCTGCCGAAAGATGCTCAAAACATGCGCGGGTATACGAAGCGCTCCGCAGATATATTGGCCCAGTCAAATGAATTTAAAAGATTTACTCTCGAGCCGAATGCGTGGTTGGAGGCGTTTGGATACAGGACACCTGAGGAGCAGAAGCGGATTAATGACCGGCTTCTCGTGCGAATTCGGCTCCTGGAGAGTCGGGCTGCGGAGCGCCGGGACCGGGAGAATAAGTCGGTGCTAGGACGAGAGCGGCTGGTGGGGCAGGTTTTTGATCTTTTTTACCGTCCGTTACGCAGAGGGCGGCGGATGTGGTGCCTTTCGGAGAAGCGCCGAGTGCGTGTTGAATTCATCGAATTCTTTAGGGCGCTCATGGAGAAAGCGCGGGATGTTCGAAAGCGGTGGAAGATGGGAGAGGTGAGTGTGCCGTATCCTCCCGGGTTGTTTCCTCCCTCGATGCCGAAGCTCGCGAACGCTTTTGGGCGCTAGGGGCTCTGCTTATATCAGTTTCGCGACTTCCGACTCGCAGCGCGGACGTGTATCTAATAGCACGGTTTTTCGGGGTGGTCGGTGATATTTCTATCGACTCCATCTGACTAGTTTCGGCGAGTGGGCCGCTCGGCTTGGGGCGTGGGTGGGAGTAGCCCCGGTTCAGCGGAGAAGCGGAGGCGGCGGGTGCTTCTGGATCTTCTAGAAATTCGAGCCGATGGAAAAATGAAACCGGAGTGACGGTTCGCCGCTACGCTCATCAAGTGGATGGCCGATGTCGAAGCCGATCGGTCCGAGCGGGGAAAGAAATCGAAATCCGATACCGGTGCTGTAACGCATATCATCCCCAGAAACGCCGAGGTCCCTGAGATAAACTGTGCCAGCATCAAAGAAGAGGTGAACTGCTGAACTATCCGTCATGAGGTAGCGTGCCTCGAGGTTATTCCCGACAAGGAGGTCTCCGCCGATAACGGCACCGTCAGCCCCGCGGGGTCCCAAGGAGTTTTCTCTGAATCCTCTGATCGAGTTTCGTCCACCGAGGTAAAAACGCTGACTTATCGGTACCTCATCCGTATCCCCATAAGTCCACCCAGTCTCCACGCGGCTCGCGAATGCGAGGGAGAAGCGCTCAAACGGAAGGGGCTGGATCAGAGTGAAACGCCCTCCCATATTGAAAAAGTCAGCCTCTGAGCCCAAGAACGGACTCGCGATTTTGTAGTCGAGGGACAGGGTATTTCCCGCGCGGGGATCAAGGGGGCTATCACGGTTATCCAAAGTCAATAATCCCGAGAGGTAGCCTAGGCGTACCGAACCCTCGTCAAAGTCACCGACAATCGCTCCGGGTGAAACGTCATCGAGATTTTCCGACAGGAGGGTGTGTCCGAAGACGTGGGTAATTCCACCTTCCCATGAACGATACAGTGAGGATGAGAAGGAAACGCGATCAAGGTTGAATTCTTGGGTGGTCTGATCGAGGCGCTGGAAGCGAAGATCCTCGGTCAAGCTGTAACTCGAACGGAGGAAATACGGATCGGCGTAGCGGAGGCTCGCAATCCCTTTACTCACCTCAGCGGCAGCTTTGTCGTAGTAGGTGTCCACTCGGAGTGACACGGTTCGGCCATCTTTAAAGAGCGCTCGGTCGAGGCCCTCACCGAAGATGTGGAGGCCGTACTCCGAATTCACGCCACCACCTACCTCGAGGGTCTGAAGAGGGTGCTCAGTAACGGCGACAAGGATGTCCTCTTGCAGGGTGTCGAGTGCACCATCGAGCGGGGTAA
>JBILDU010000166.1:0-3442 GCA_044352465.1 Bdellovibrionota bacterium | reverse complement strand
AGGACCGCGCTGGCGGACGTGAGACCATCGTGGGCCTTCGCTTCGATATCCCGCTTCCGGTGAGTGGGCGTTCTGGTTCTGCCGAGCGTACGGCCAACGAGCGCAAGCGGCAGTCAAAAGCAGCTATCTCCGCGGCTTGGCGCAACGTTGAACGCGACCTCGGCCAGACCTGGTTTTCCTATGCATCCAAGCTCGATCAGCTGCGAACTTATCAGGATGATCCGGCGGTGCGGTTCGCAGAGGCGGCTCGCCTCGCGGAGTCGCACTATCGGGCGGGTGCCCTCTCGCTGCAGTTGTTCATGGATGCGCAAGCCAGTTACCTTGAGGCCGTCGATTCGGCCCTGCTGCTCCAGGAGCAGGCCGTCGAGGCGGGCTTCCGCCTGCGCGAACTGAGCGGCACGCCCTTTAGCCCCGTTTCAATCCGATGAAGAATTTGATTCTGATTTTATCCGTTGGACTACTGGTCGGTTGCGGCAAGTCCGCTCCGTCGGAAGAGTCTTCAGCACTGAAGGCCGCCGATTTCAAGAAAGGGCAGGGACTCCTGCTCACCGCCGAGGCCACGCAGTTCATCGGGCTGCGTGCTGCCGAGGCTCAAACTAAGGGTGTCGCCGTCTGGATTCCCATGTCGGCCGTGGTGGATACCGCCGAGGGCCAACACGTATTTGTCCGCAATGGACAGCGTTGGTTGCGTACAGCGATTAGGCTTGGCGCCGTCTCGGGTGAGGCCGTCGAGGTCGCGGACGGTCTGCTCGAGGGGGATGTCATCGCCGTCGCGGGTGGCAACTATCTTTGGATGGCGGAACTTCAGTCTGTCAAGGGAGGCGTCGGCTGCGCCGACGGTCACTGAGATGGTCGCCGCGCTTGCACTCTGGTCCATCCGTCGTCGAGGCGCTGTTCTGACATGCGCGCTACTGCTAAGTCTCCTGGGTGTCTGGTCTGCATCCCGCGTGCCGATTGACGCGATGCCCGACATCACGGGGCCGCAGGTGCAGATCAACACCGCATTGCCAGCCCTTGCTGCCGACGAGGCTGAATCCCGGGTGACTATTCCGCTCGAGTCTGAGCTATCGGGTCTACCTGGGCTCGTTGAGTTTCGCTCGCTTTCAAAAACTGGCCTGTCGCAGGTAACGCTAATCTTCGAGGATGGAACGGACATCTTCCGTGCCCGCCAGCTGGTGACGGAACGCATCGGGCAGGCTTCCGGTAACCTGCCTCCAGGCG
The DNA here is from genome assembly GCA_044352465.1 of Bdellovibrionota bacterium. Classification (GTDB taxonomy): domain Bacteria; phylum Bdellovibrionota_C; class UBA2361; order UBA2361; family UBA2361; genus JBILDU01. Next base: position 2,221 of record JBILDU010000166.1, on the reverse strand, counting down.
TGGTCCCGGTTATGGCGCCGATTAGTACGGGGCTCGGCGAGATTGTCTACTACACCCTGGAATATGCGGATAAAACCAAGGCACCGAGCGATGAAGCCGCCCGACTGCGTGAGCTGCGTCTGCTGCATGACACGCGTGTCCGTCCTGCCCTGCGATCCACTTCGGGCCTAGCTGATGTCAACGTCATTGGCGGACACGAGAGGCAGATGTTGATTGAGCCAGACCTAGCCAAGATGGCGAAGGTGGCTTTGCCGATACCTGAACTACTGAGTGCCGTCCGCAAGAATACCGAGAACGCTGGCGGCGGCGTCATCTCGCTCGGCGGCGAGGCCTTTACTGTGCGCGCTGATACTCGCGTGCGCACCGCTCAGGATATCGCTGGCATCGCGTTGCGTCCCGCCGGTCTCGGCCCGGCCGTGACTGTGGGCGACGTCGCCAAGGTATCGGTTGGCAGCGCGTCGCGCATGGGAGCGGCCACCGTCGACGGACGGGAGGCGGTCGTTGGCGCTGCCATCATGCTCGCCGGGGAGAATTCCCGTGAAGTCTCCCGTCGTGCGGTCGAGAAACTGCGCGTCATCGGTGATCATTTACCCGAGGGTGTTCGCATTCGCGTGCTTTACGACCGCTCCGATCTCGTCGGCGCGACCATCCGTACCGTTGAGACCAACCTCTTCGAAGGCGCCGCCATCGTCGTCGTCCTGCTCCTACTGCTGCTCGGGCATTGGCGTGCGGCCTTGCTGGTCGCCTTGGCGATCCCGCTTTCATTCCTATTCCTGCTCACGGGCATGGCCGCGACCAAGGCCAGCGCCAACCTCATGAGTCTGGGGGCGATCGATTTCGGCCTAATCGTCGACGGGTCAGTCGTGATGGTGGAGAACTTCCTGCGCCGGATGGACGACCGCTCGCTCTCGTTGGGGCGTTCCCTTTCCGAGGAGGAGCGTACTCATGAATTGTCCGCCGCCGCCAGCGAGGTCGCTGGCCCGATGTTCCTTGGGGTGGCCGTCATCACGCTCGTCTACGTCCCCATCTTTGCCCTTGAAGGTATCGAAGGGAAGATGTTCAAGCCCATGGCCGGAGCTGTGGTCGTCGCTCTCACTGCTTCCGCGCTCGTCGCGCTCACGGTCATACCTGCGCTGGCCTCTTTCGGCCTGCGTCCCTCCGGTCATGGCGAGGAGGGTGGGCTGGTTCGTCGCCTGCGCGGAGTCTTTGCGAAAGCGTTGGCCTGGTGCTTTGCGCACCGGGGTGTCGCTATACTGGTGACCCTACTGGCCGCTCTGGCGGCCGCGGTCGGTTTCACCCGGCTCGGCGCGGATTTCATTCCTCAGTTGGACGAAGGCTCGATTAGCATCCAGTTCGTCCGGGCGGCTAGCCTTGACTTAGGGTCGTCGGTCGAACTGCAGAAGAAATCCGAGGCCTTGCTGCGTGAGCGTTTTCCGGAGATTGACCATACCTTCGCTCGTATCGGCACCGCTGAGATTGCCAGCGACCCAATGGGGCCAAACGTCGCCGACACCTATGTTACCCTTAAGCCGCGTGAAACCTGGCGGCGTGAGGGGGGGTCCATCGTCAGCAAGGCGAGGTTGGTCGAGCTCATGTCCAGTGTGCTGGAGCGGACTGTTCCGGGCCAGACTGCGATGTTTTCCCAGCCGATTCAGTTGCGCTTTAATGAGATCATGGCCGGCGCTCGCTCCGACCTTTCCCTCAAGATCTTCGGAGACCAACTCACCGACATGGAGTCGGTCGCTACCCAAGCGGTAGCAGTGCTACGCAAAATTCCCGGTGGAGGGGATGTTGAGTTCGAGGCCTTGGGCATGTTGCCCTCGGTGGATATTGTCCCACGGCGCGACCAACTGGTCCGTCGCAACCTTCATGCCGACGAACTTAATGAGGTCGTCTCGGTCGCTCTTGGCGGCGCCAAGGCCGGTCAGATTCCGTCTGCCGGTCGACCGCTGGATGTAATCGTTCGTCTTCCTGGCGCCGAGCAGTCGTCTCTGGCTCAGATCGGAGACTTGCCGGTTTCGGCCGAGGATGGATCCGGTACGACCGTCGCACTTTCGAAGGTCGCTGATGTCAGGTCCGTCGAGCGGCTCGGTGTCATCACCCGCGAGGATGCGCGTCGGCGATTAGCCATTCTCATTAACGTGCGCGGCCGTGATACGGAGGGTTTTGTCCGTGAGGCCAAGGTTCGCCTCAAGGCCGAGATCAAGCCTGTCGGCGGAGT
>JBILDU010000060.1:0-18738 GCA_044352465.1 Bdellovibrionota bacterium | reverse complement strand
GACAGACGTAAACGGCAATTCATCGTCAGACCGGGGGAAAGCATCTTCGAAAAGATGCTCCGTGCATGGAACCTTCTATCGAATATTCGAGTGAAGCTTTCTCGAAGTGCTCTCCCCCCTTTTCCCCCCGGCCCCTCTTTGACAGCCCAGGTTTATACCGAGGTCCGACGGCCTGCCGGGAGATGCCGAATAATCACGGCGCACGTGCCCCATCAAACCAACGGCGCAACTCAGATCCGGTAGCTTTACCAAGCCTCTCGGCGGAGACGGTGAGTTCCTCCGCAGCCCACCGAGCCACCGTCGGAAGGGTCATATAACCAAACGCCCCGACCGCTCCAATAGCGAGCAGACTCCCCCCGCTCACCAATGCCCCTCCGAGAGCCACCACGGTAGCGCTCAACACCGAACGGCGAGTAATCTCCTCGGCTACCGACCCGCTAATCACCTTGACGGTCTCGACCCCAACCGCACCCTGAGCAGAGTCACGACACGCAGCCTGGAGGACAGCGCCGACCTGAACGCGGGCACGCTCGAAAGCCGCCCAACTCCGACCTTCCGGGAACTCTGGCGTATTAGTTGGTGCTGACCGCGGGGGTAGTCCACGCATAAAAGCGTTCGCGCGGCAAAAGAGATCGCCCGCTCGCTCATCGAATTCGGCGCCTCGAACCTGATACACGGGGCTGTGTGAGGCAACGATGCTTCCTGATCCCATAGTTCACCTTTTAAATGTATGAAAGAAAATGCGCCCTCTGCAGGGCGACTCCCGCAGGCTCTAAGTCTTTTCATATCAGAGCCAGTGCGGAGGTGGGGTACCAGCGCTTTTTTCGGGTCGACCCTCGGGCTCCGTTCGGCTGGCTTCGACGAGCTCGCGCCAAAGGTCACGACTCGACTAAGCTCGCCGTCGTGACAGCACGACTAAGTTTGCCGTAATTACGACCAAAGCCAGATACCTGCGCTACGGTGTCGGCGTAGCCGTTCTCGCCACGCTCATATCCCCCGCGAGATGAGCGGTGCAAGAGGCCTCGCACCTCCAAAGGCATAATGTATTCGGTCTCGACGGGCAATCGTTGCCGCGGCGATGGAAATATTTTTAAAGCCATCGCGGAAAAAACGACCGCAACGGCTCGCCGTCACCGCATCTCGAATCGCAGCTCCGCTGTCGCGGAAAGAAGGTTCGGGAGGCGTGCTGCGGTCTTCAGCAGCTCACGAAATTCTTCAAACTTATCCTTCGAGTAAATGAGTTTGGGATCTTCGTCACTCTTCAGCGGCTCCCCACGGAGGTCGAATACCGCCCGAGCTGCGTCGTAGACATCACCGTATTCATCGACAAGTCCAACCCTCTTCGCCTCCGAGCCCATGATCACTCGACCGTCCGCAAAGGCCCGTACTTTCTCTACCTCAAGCTTACGACCCTCGGCGACGGCATCGATGAATTGCCCATGCACCTCAGCCAGTTGGCTCTCAAGTAGTTGCCGCTCCTCTGGCGTCATCTCCCGAAAGGAGTTGCCGATATCTTTGAGCTTACCACTTTTGATCGTGACCATATCGAAGCCAAATCGCTGTGCGATGTGGGTGAAATTCGGAACCGTCATGATGACACCGATCGAGCCGGTTATGGTTCCGGGCTCGGCGTATACCTTCGAGGCGCCCAAGGCAGCGTAAAGCCCACCCGACGCGGCAAGCGACCCCATGGAGGCAACTATCGGCTTCTTTTCTTTGAGCCGTGCAACCGCCCTATAAATTTCCTGGGACGGAGCAACCGCACCACCGGGAGAATCGATTCGGAGCACGATGCCTTTAATCTTATCATCACTCACATGCTTGTAGAGCTCCTCAAGAACCTCTTTCGAGCTCTCGATAGCACCCGTCATCTCAACCACCGCAACGTGATTTTTGCCACCGAGCGGGGCTTCAACGAGACTGGGGTCGCTCGCAAACATCACCGCAGCGATAAATGCCGGGATCGCAAACATGAAGATTGCGATAACCGTGGCCATTTTCAGGAGCCACAAAACATACTCTTTGAATATGCCACGCTCTCGAACTACCTCAGTCATGACTCGCTCTCCGTTTATCCAGTCCCAATTCGCCAGCTCTCTTAACTAGACACCCCGACCAACGAGCGTCAGAAAAGCTATCACCACAAGCGCACCACTCGTTATACCGTGGAGCATTCCTACAACGCCCGGTTTCACTGCACGACCCGCCGCAGCACCCTTAACCTGAGCACCGAAGATGACCGTGACAACCAACAGGATGAGGACGAGAGTCAGCTTACCGTGGAACCATCCCTGCGCCATGTAGTACCCGAATCCCCGCTCGAGCAACTGATAAATGCCACTTCCAAGACTTAACACCACGCCGGCCACAACGAACCCGAAATAACCGCGCTTGAGCATCTTTGCCACTTCTCTTCGAGACTCCTCACCCAAAGAGGCCTCGAGGAGCACCATCTTCAACAGACGAGTCAGCACCAGAAGCCCACCAAGCCAAAAAACAACCCCGATAACATGGACTGCGAGTGAATAAGCCATGGAAACTCCTCGTTAACTTAAAACTCAATCCCGCCGATACTATACGTAACATTGGCTCCCCACAACTCCCCCGAGTCACCAGTTTTTTAGCAGGGGAGCGGCGGCTCTCGCGGGGGACACTGAACCGGCTCAGCGTTCCCCGCGAAGCGATTTTAAATCTGTACCGTCACTATACGATGTCAACCTCACGCGTATCTGACAGCTACTTGCCGACTCTCCGCATCCAGCCAGGCGGTGCAGCCCTCGATCCAAGCGTTACTGCGAGTCTCACCCCGGGCACGATAGTAACCGTAACGATTCAGCGCGAGCCGGGGGAGCGCCAGGGTTTTCTTCTTAACGGGAGCTTCGTCGCCGCAACGATTCCAGCCGAGCTGGAGCACAACGCCACCGTCGAGCTTCTGGTAGCCCGGAGTAGCCCCGCATACATTCTCAGGGTGGTCTCACTTGATCCCAAACCTCTGGCGCAAAGACCATCGACCCTTCTCGATGAAGCCTTTCGGGCGTTTCTCTCCCCAGAGGATCTCACCGACCTTAAAGAAGCGTTTCGCGCAGTCGATCGTAATCTCGGACAGAGTCTGAGTGCGCTCCATCGGTCGGTCGGGCAAGCCGCCACATCGGAGGTTCCGCTCCGAGAGCTCCACTCGAGACTCACGACGACACTCGACCAACTGCAGGTCCTCGATGAGCCGATTCTACGAGACTCTACCAAAGTAATGCAGGCGCTGCGGGAGGCCTTCATCCCTTCCGGACAGCGCGGTGACCGAGCTCTCGGCACCGTCATTAATGCTGTTGCGGCTAGCACGAACGCAGTGACGGGACTTGAGGCAGCGCTCAGCGAGGCACGCGAATTACCGCTCGCACTGAAGGCGATCGATACGATTCGCAGCGAGATCGCCAAGCTGCGACTTGACCCGCAACGGCTTACTTTCGGCGATAGCACCGGGCCGGACGAGGCAAAGCGACTCCCCGCGGATCCTGCCTCCACACCGACACATGCACTCGCGATTGCGGCCGGACGTTCGCACTCGTTTGCCGAGCTCATTCGACGACCTCTGCCAGGAGCCGATAGTAATACCCCGCTGCTCATTTTTCTGCGTACCCTGGGGGCATTGCTACCGGAATTCTCGCGGGGTGATTCGTCAATTCAGCAAAGCCTCAGCACAACGATTCGCCAGCTCCTGGGGGAATTAAATCGCACCGTCAGTGGGCCTCAGGAGCGTCAACAGATCGAAGCGGCCCTCAGCCAGGCTGAGCAACGGCTCGACTCACTCGCTCGCTCAGCGCAGTCTCGGACCGAAGCGGCCAAGCTCCTTGTTACCTCAGCGGATGTCACCCGGGAAATCGAGCGCGTCACCAGTGGTCAAGAGATCCTGCGGCACCTCGCGCCCCTGGCCCAATCGGTAGGAGAGCCAATCGCGATATTTCTTCCCGCCGTCGTGCACGGACTCCTCACCAAATTCGAGTTCGCTTTCCATCCCCCCGCCCCCAGCATCGAACGCGAGGAGCATGGCGATCAGGCCGAGCCAGACCGCTTATTTGAGCGGGTGGATCTGACTCTCCCACTCGCAGCACTCGGTGCAGTCCGAGTTGCTATCGCCCATCGTCCTGGAGAGATTTTGATGAATGTGACCTGTGAGAGCACGGCTGCGCACGCGTTCATTGAAACCATGCTCCCCAAGCTTGAGGTTCTTCTGGAAGAACGGGGCTACTCTCAACGGGCGGTAACTGCGATGGTAGGCGAAGCCTCCTCCGCGCTGCCCGAATGGTGTCGTCACATCGCCCGAAGCAACGTCGTCGCCTAAGCTCCGCGCCTTTTTGTTTGCTCCTCGTCGGCTGGGTAAGCTATATTTCGAACCATGCAAAAAACGATCGCTGAACTACTCTCCGATTCCTCGTCCCTGAAAGCCACTCTAGCCGGAGATGCCCATTTTCTTGGCGCCGTCGAACGAGCCGCGCAGCAACTGGTACGGACGATCGACTCTGGGGGAACTATTTTCTCATGCGGCAATGGCGGCTCGACCTGCGATGCGATGCACTTTACCGAAGAGCTGGTCGCTCGTTTCAAACGGGAACGACCCGGCATCAAGGCGATGCATCTCCACGACGCTAGTGTTCTGACCTGTTGGAGCAACGACTACGCGTTTGAGACAGCTTTCGCCCGCCAGGTCGAAACTTTTTGTGGGCCCAACGATACCTTGGTCGGCTTCTCGACGTCGGGGAATTCAGCCAATATCATCGCTGCGGTCAACGCCGCGAAGATACGAGGGACAAAAACTATCGGGATGTTGGGAAAAGATGGTGGAAAATTAGCGCCCCTCTGTGATCTGCCCCTCATCGTGCCATCAAAGGCGACCGAGCGAATTCAAGAGGCTCACATTACGATCGTTCATATCTTTTGTGAGCTGATTGAGACACGCTCTGAGTGCAACAAATAGTTTCAATTGTTTGAGTGTGACGACAGTCGCGGTCGTCACGACGCTTGTCCGAGAATCACCCCAGGCGGGCCGCTTCGATAAGTTCGATATAGTCAGTCCCCGACGGCTGCCAGAGAGCTTGTAGCGCTTTCACTCGCCGCAGAAAATAGTGCAAGTCGTATTCCCAGGTGAACCCGATACCACCATGGAGTTGAATCGCCCCCTCGACGATCTCGACGCTTACATCACACGCGAACCGCAATGCGGCCGGGGATGCAAGCGAGAGCTGATCGGGAGAGCGGTCGGCTGACCAGGCAGCGAATGCAACAAGGGCACGCAACGCCTCACCGTTTGCGTGCATGTCGGCAAGCCGGTGCTGGACCGCCTGAAACCCGCCCACCGGAACACCGAACTGTTGGCGGGTCTTCACATAATCCACGGTCATCTCAATTGCTCGAGCTACCGCGCCACTCATCTCCGCAGCGCGGAGGACGCGCACGATGGCGAGAAAAGTGGCACATGCGCCGAGCTGGAGCGCCCGCACGTTACGGAGTTCGAGGTCGCCCGCTTTGATCGTTCCGTCCATGAGTGCACGCCGAGTCAGCACGACCTGTTGCTCCTGGCTCGCTCTGAGGTCGCAGAGCAATAGTCCGGCATGGCCCCGAACAATCAGCCCATCCAGGTCGCCGGGTGCGCTCACAAGCTGAACCGTTCCGTCAAGGCGGACGATCTCTCCGCTCCGACACTCAGTTAAGGACGCGGCCGGATTCGCTCCGTCGAGCGCAAAGCCAACGCGCAGGTCACCCCCTGAAACGCCAACAACGAAATCCTCACCAAAGTGCGCCCGCACCGAACCGCGCATCTCCTCAGTCAAAAAATGATTGAACAGATACGGGCCCGCGACGAGAGCATCAACGAGAGCCTCTGGAGCAACCGCACGCCCGAGCTCCTGAGCAACCAACGCGAGTTCAGCGACCCCGGTTCCTCCATCGGCACCGAAAAGTTCGAAAAGCCCCAAATCTTGGAACCCTCGCCAAAGCTTCGGGTCCGACTCGAGATCCCCCTCAGCCCGGGAACGGCGATACTCAGACGTTATCGATTCAGTCAAGAAATCGCGCAGGGTCTCCCGCAGAGCTGTTTGGTCGGTGTTGAGCTTGAACGCCATCGAATTAACCCCCTACATCATCCCCAATAGCCCTTTCACCTCATCGGAAGGAACCCACGGCGGCGTAAAGACGATCTTCACCTCAACCTTTTGGACACCCGGCACCGCCCCCACCTTTGTCTTCACCTGATCCACAAGCATCGGCCCGGCCGGACAGAGTGGGCTCGTAAAGGTCATCTCAATAGTGACACCCTCAGGGGCGATATCGATCGAGTAGACCAGCCCAAGAAACCAGATATCAAGAAAGAGTTCGGGATCTTCGACCGTTTTGAGCGCCTCGACGATCTGTTCCCGGGTAGGTATATGGGCGACTGTCTCGTTCATCGGCTTACTCTGTCTTATAAAACTCTCTTCACTCGGGGGACGGCCTACGACCTCGTCTATACCACAGCATGTGGTTGAGCGAACCCCTTGAGACTCAAGTTGGGAGTACAATTGGCGTTTGCCCCACCCCCGAAGGTATTGATTCTTTTATGGAAAATCCATATCCTGCAACAAACAAAGGGCTATCACCCCCACTTTTAGGACGTGCGAGATATGGGTGCATCGTACGACGCAGAACACCAAAACTTTATCCAAAGTGTCCGGCGCGTGCTCGACGAGAAGATTCGTCCGCACATCAACGCGTGGGAGAATGCGGGAAACTATCCCGATGAGGTGTACCGCATTCTCGGCGAACAAGGGTTCCTCGGAATCCTCATCCCTGAGGAGTACGGTGGAATCGGCGGGGACTACAAGCTCGCCGGCGCCTGGTGCGAGGCGTTCGGAGAACTTCCCGCTGTTGGCATGACCGTTGGCGTCAATATGCACTCCCTCGTCGTAAGCCATAGCCTCGAAAAATACGGCAGCCCCGCCCTTAAACAAACATGGCTTCCAAAAGCCGTTACCGGCGAAGCGATCGGAGCTTACGCATTTACCGAGCCGGGAGCTGGTAGTGACCTTGCGAGTTTACGCACCAAAGCGGTTAAGGACGGCTCGCGATGGATCATCAACGGCTCAAAGACCTTTATCACCAATGGCGCACGTGCCCACTTCATCCTCGTTCTAACCCGTACCGATTTCGAGGCGGGCTACAATGGATTTACCACTTTCCTCGTCGACACCCGCTCGCCCGGATTCAAGATAAACAAAAAACTCGATAAACTCGGATGGCGCTCCTCAGACACCGCCGAGATGACCTTCGAGAACGTCGTGGTCGACGAAGGGTGTGTCATCGGTAATGTCGGCGATGGCTGGATTCAAGCCTCCAACAACCTCAACTGGGAGCGCATGATGCTCGTACTGACCACCCTTGGTGGAATGCGCGCCTGCTACCATGACACGGTGAGATACTCCCGAGACCGACGAGCCTTCGGAAAAGCGATCGGCGACTTCGACTCGATTAACGCGATGCTTGAGGGGATGTACACCCGTATCGTGCTCGGGGAAGCGCTATGCCGCCACGCCCTCGAGCTCCTGAATTCAGGGCGCCCCTGCCGCGCAGAGGTATCCGCAGCCAAGCGCCTCGTCTGCGAGGACGCGTTGTGGCTCTGCGACCAGGCGATTCAGATACACGGCGGATACGGATATACGACCGAGTTTTCTCCCGAGCGATGGTGGCGCGATTTACGCTTGATGCCTATCGGTGGTGGCACCAGCGAGATAATGGCCGGGATCGTCGCCAAAGAGCTCAAACTCGGGTGAGAAAGGGCGACGACTATCTCCAAACTTCATAAAACCGCCCTATAGAGGCTATCCCCTCATCAAGGTCAGCGTCCACCTTTTCCGAAAAACGCGGTCACGCGCGAATCCCTCTTGGCGGGTCACCACTGCTTTTTAAGCGCGTGTATCGGCGAGGAAGAGACGCGCGGAAGAGGGACACAAAGACCCAGGCGAAACATCCTCTCGCAGAGAAATCACCAGAGACGACAATTACCCGCCTATATCTCTTGGCGAGCGAAACGAGCTTTATGACATCGGCACGCTGCTCGAGCGGCCCCAAATAACCTCAGCCTCCGCTACTACGAACGGAGCAACTGCTCAACCGCGGTAAAAGGGTCGATCTTGCGCTCGTAGCATTGCGCCACCAGCTCTTTCAATAACGTTCGTTTGGGACCAAGTGCACGCTCAACGGCCACCTCAGTCAGAAGCTGGACGATATTATGCTCCAAAATCTCCAGGCGTTTTTTCTGACCCATCGCGGAATTCCGCACCCACGCGATATGCCGTTGCACACCATCAACGACATCGCTCGCGCCCTCCCCGGTTGTCGCTACCGTTCGGGTAATGAGTGGCTCCCATCGCTCGGGAGTGTGATCCGCCAGCGAGAGGAGAATACGTAGATCTTTGTGGAGTAAATCGGCCCCATCCCGATCGGCCTTGTTGATCACAAAGAGATCGGCGATCTCCAAAATTCCCGCTTTAATGATCTGGACGCTATCCCCCATCCCGGGAACGAGCACCACCAAACACGTATCGGCGGTGCGTACGATATCAACCTCCGCCTGCCCCACACCAACCGTCTCGACTAAGATCAGGTCGAAGCCTGCAGCATCGAGAATCTGGATTGAGTCGAGGGTCGCCTTAGACAACCCCCCAAGCGAACCACGTGTCGCCATACTCCGGATAAAGATACTCGAGTCTTCGGAGGTATGGCTCATTCGAATGCGATCCCCCAGGATAGCCCCCCCCGAGAACGGGCTGGTTGGGTCGATCGCTAGGATGGCAACTTTCTTACCTCGCTCTCGCCAAGTTCGGGCGAGTTGGTCAACGAGGGTCGATTTCCCAGCTCCCGGAGCTCCGGTAATCCCAACGACATGCGCCTTGCCGGTTCGCGGGAAGAGCGCTCGCTGCACCGCTCGGGCACGCGGAACTCCGTTTTCAGCGAGCGTAATTAACCGCGCCACAACACGGAGATCTCCCGCGGCCACGCCATCGATGAGCTGCTGATCGGAATAATTCATCACCTCACGCTCGAAATATAATCGCGCTTACGCACTCCTCCGCGGACAGAGCATGACGCACATCCCTATCCCGCGGCGATCAATAATCGGTGAGGACACTATCATACATCGGGGCGCCCGTCAGCATTTCGAGGAGTGTCATGAATCTGAGAGCGCTTATAGCCATATCGAGGATAGTGCCGCCATCAAAAAACTGACTGAAAGGGGCACGCGCCTATCGATTCCAAATGAAAACGCCGGTGGAGCAGATCGCTCCACCGGCGCCGCGCCGGCCAAGCCGGACACAACCAGCATAGAGGGTGAGTCCATTTCAAAGAAACTCACGTCCCCCCTCAACGCTCACCGTTAGGCGAGCTGGATGATATCGTTCAGAAGCTGGTTAATCGTCGTGATAATCCGTGAGTTTGCTTGGAATCCCCGCTGCAACGTAATCAGTTTCACGAACTCATTCGCGATATCAACGGTCGATAACTCGACGGAGCCGGATTGCACCGCTCCAAAGGTACCGGTGGTCGGACGTCCGACGATCGGCTCACCTGAGTCACGGGACTGCTGGAGCAGATTCTTACCGGTCCGTACAAGCCCCTCTGGGTTCGCGAAATTCGCGAGCCCGATCGTCCCGATGTTAGCACTCTGACCGTTATCGAGGAGTGCGCTTACCTGACCGTCCTTACCAATGCTCAAGCTCGTGACCGTACCGATACCTTGCCCGTCTTGAGTCACGGAGAGAACGTTCGAACTGGCCGAGAATTGAGTGTACGGAGAGAATGTGACGCTCAGAGTTGAATCCGCCGCTGCGCCGGTCCAATTGACCGTGACGTTATTGAAATCTCCGGTGCCTGCGGCTGGTGGGTTAGCCCGAGTTCCGTCACCGTTAAAGTTTAGGTCAGCGGAACCAACGAGGCGGGGGAGCCCGGTTGCTGTGCCGGTTGGGTCGACCTCCTCACTATTGACATACCCACGCACCACATACTGTGTGGGACTGGTGTGGAAGAAGAAGAACGTCAGAGAGTGTTTAGCTCCGAGAGAATCGAAGATCTGTACCGTGTTGGAAAAGTCAGCAACCTCATTAAGCTGAGCGTACGTCGTCGTGGAGACCGTCTGCCCAACCGGCGAAACAACTGGAATAGCGGCGGCACCACCCGAAAGCACCGAAGCCGCCGCATCAAGGTTACCTGACAAGGTGACCTCAGTTGTCGCCACGCTATCTTGTGCGATGGTGTTGACGTTAATCGGCTCAAGCGCACCGGTGCCACCAGCCGGGAATCCTAGCACTGCAAGCCCGTTCGGATTCACGACAAATCCAGCCGAATCGATCTTAAAGTTACCCGCGCGCGTATAGAATCGCTCAGCACCATTCGCCAAGGCGAAATACCCGTTACCGTCGATCGCGAGATCGAGGGGACGACTGGTAAGCTCGAGGGTCCCCTGCTCAAAGATCGGGCTAACCGCGGATACCGAGGATCCGCTCCCGACGACTCGCCCCGCTGTTTGACCACCCGCGATGAGGTCTTCGAATTCCGCCCGAGCTGCCTTAAAGCCGATCGTGCTCGAGTTCGAAATGTTATCGCCGACAACCGAGATAGCGGTACCGTGACTTGCAATACCTGAACGTCCAGCGAATAGTCCGTTGATGATACTTGGCACTGTCGTCTCTCCTGTTCTTTATTGTAACCTACTTCGTCCCAAACCGTCGTGGGGCATCCCTACCCCCGCGATTTACCTCACCTATCACCCGATTCCTCCGTGAATCGGGGCACTACTGGCGGAACAGCTATGCAGCCTTCGGCACACGCACCTCAACGATATCAGCCGGCGCTACTTCACGATTACCGAGCATGAGTCGGGGTGTCGGGCCAGGCACGAATCCGGTAACAACACCACCGACCTGGGCGGCTGGGTTATAGGCCGGGCCGCTCGCCCCCTGCGCAACGATCCGGTATCCATACTCGCCGTTAGAGACGGTCAAATCCGCGAGGTTCACCGCCTGCTGCCCACCGGAGAGTGAACCCACCTGGACCCGCTGTGCGACCGTTCCATTGCCTTTCAATAGCTCGATCTCAACATCGGCATCTCCGCGTAGATTGAACTTCAAGAGACCCCCCTTACCGCTCTCAACCTCGATCTTATCGGACTTCACATAGACCTCTTGCCCCAAGTAGCCGGCCATCGAAGCGACATCCGTTCCCGCGGAAGCGCCGATCTTGTCATTGATTGAGACGAGCTGCTCGAGTTGACTGAACTGGGCGAGATTCACTGCGAACTCCTCACTCTTCATCGGGTCGAGCGGATCTTGGTTCTTGAGTTGGGTGACCAGCAGATTGAGAAACTCATTCTTTCCGATCTCATCGTTCTTTTTTTTCTTTGCAGTCGTGTTCGCACTGCTCTGGGTGAGCGCAGTATCGAGACCGCTCAACTGTGGGGTTAGAGTCGTTCCGTTCGTCATAGAATTCCCGTTATGCTACCCAATGATCCTCAGCGACCGCTTTTTGCACCGTCGACTCAGTCGAAGCATCGACGGGTATTACGACCTCGTTGTCACGCGATTCCCCCGAGCCGCGGGAGAACTGCTGTTGGTCAAAAAGCTCCGCGTTGCTCTCAAACATCCCCCCCTCTGCGGAGACTGAAACTGCAACTGAATCGACGTTGAGCCCCATTTTACGAAGAATCGACTGGAGCTCGTGCGCGTGTTCACGAAGAAGATGCTGAACCTCCACTGCCTCGGCAGAGAGCCGCGCATGGAGGTTGCCCTCCCGCAGGGAAACATCAACTTTCACCTTGCCAAGGGTAACCGGCTCAAGGTGCAACGTGATCGTCTTCCCGTCCTTTGAGCGCGCCACCTCCTCCATAGCCCGCTCTACCTTTTCAAGGGTACGCAGCGCCATCACACGACTGAGAGTCTTCATCTCGCGGGCGGGAAGATCGCTCTTGACCCCGCCCGATGAGTTTTTGAGAAGGGCAGCATCTCCTTGGAATGAGCCGCTGGATGAGCCACCCCGATTAGCGCTGGAAACTTCGCCCACCTGACGTCCAGAAGCGAGCTCAAGTGAAGGACGCAAAATCGACTGCGCCACGACATCGCGGGCAAGCCCTCCGCCCATAGCTCCGGCACCTTGAAGCATAAAGGCGCTAAAAGGGATCGCTTTATCCTGTACTGTGGGCTTCATCGACAGGTCATTTCGCGCTGACACCTCGCGGATGACCTCTGCACTCAACGGCGATGCCGATAAATTCACCTGAGCCTCAGCACCTGGCACCACTGGGCTCGCCGAAGCAGGGGAAGCAATGGTCTCGCCACTGCCGATGACGACTTTCGAATCGGCAGCTTTCTTGGCAGCTTCACTCGACGGCGTCGTTATAGTGTCGCTCTGCGGGACCTTCACTGATGGCGTGAAGGGGGAGGACTCCGTAGGCTCAGGAAGGGCGGTGTTGTCTGAGCTTAATGCCTGCGACTCCCCCTCAACCGCAACGTTCTCGCTCACCGCTGCGGCATCGATCTGCTCACCAGAGCTCTTAAGACCAGCCCGATCTGACTGCTGAGCCTTGGAGGAATCATCCGACTTCTTGGCTCCGCCGGTGGTTAAATCACTTAGTTCCGGGTCGCCCACCGTTTGCTCTTCGAGAGCATCTTGTGAGTTGTTTTCTTCACCGAGATCCTCCGTTGAAAGCGCGAATCGCTCACCCGAGCCCCCGTCTTTTTCGTCTTCCGTAGTAAGAGGCTCCGCCCCCTTCTCAACGTCTAACGACTCGACCCTTGAGGACTGCTGTTGCGAGAGACCTGCTTGAATCCTCTCCGCAGCCTGTTCAACCGCCAAAAGATCCATCGTTTCGGTATCTTTGTCCCCGCTGGCGAGGTGCTGGGCAATTTTATCCAGGATCTGCGAGAACTCCTCGAGTAAGCTGCCCTCCGCTGAACCGACCGCGGCAGCCTCTGAGATCGGCTGAACCGACTGAATAGATTCAGCTTTTTTTAATTTATAGGAGTCTATCTTGGTCATCGCGGTTCTTTTCCTTGCGCCTACCGGCTCACGGCTCAACAGTTAAAAGCAAGTCCTGATCCATCAGCCAATCACCCATAAGAATCAATCATATCAACAGGTTATAAAATTGCTTGCGTTGGACGAGACGGGTAAGAAATGCCTCGTAGGAAGAGTGTGCATCCACTGACGGAACACTCCTCCCAAAGCCCGCGACTCCCTCTCCAGGAGGAGCCTCTCGTGGTCTCCCTACGGCGAGGTTTGGGGCAGGGCTTAACGGAAGCGCTGGGAACCTTTCGAAAGATTGGCGTGACTGGAAATAGAGGTATCGGCATTTTTTAAACGAGTTCTCCGGTACCGACCGCCACGTTCTCTCATACTATCGGACTGGAGCCGAAACCCAAGAGGACCCGGGAAGACGCTCCGAGTGCCGCTCTGAAAAAGTTTTTTCACCATAGCAGCCTCGCGGCACTAGCAACGGTACGAGCAACCCTGATAGTGTCCAGTCGCTCGAAACGGTGGCCAAATGAATAAACCCTCCGAACCGAACACCGGCAACCCGCATTCCCGCTCAATCGTACGCGGCACCGGTATCGTGAGTGCGCTCACCCTCCTCAGTCGCCTCCTTGGATTTATCCGTGATGTTCTGGTGGCACGCCTCTTCGGTGCCGGATTTATCGCCGATGCCTTTTTTGTCGCCTTCCGAATACCCAACCTCCTCCGCAGCTTCGTCGCCGAGGGTGCTCTCACATCTGCGTTTGTTCCCGTGTTTGCTGACGAGCTACGCGCAGGAATGCCCCAAGCTCAGAGAGCGCTGAGCGCGGTAGGCACCCTCCTTCTCGTTATAACAGCGCTTCTCGCACTCCTCGGGATCGTTTTAGCTGAACCGGTCGTACTGCTCTTCGCCCCAGGTTTCACCAGCACACCGGAAAAACTACGCCTGTGTGTCCTCCTGACCCAGATCATGTTTCCATTTATTATCTGGGTCAGCCTCGTCAGCCTCATCAACGGCGCGCTCAATAGCGCCAAGATATTTGGTGCCGCCGCGTGGGCCCAGGTATGGATGAATCTCATCCTCATTCTCGGAGCGGTTCTCGCCAACTTTTTTATCGACACTTCTGCCGCGATTATCCTCGCCGCTTCCGTCCTCGTCGGAGGAGTCATCCAAGTAGTGACCCAAATCCCGGCGTTGCACCGGGCTGGGTTTCGCCTCGCCCCGACGCGCACCCTCATCACTCCAGTTACCCGGAGAGTACTCTGGTTATTACTACCGGCGACGCTCGGCGCAGCGGTCTATCAGATATCGATCTTCTTCAATACCCTTCTAGCCTCGTTGTTACCTGAGGGAAGCGTCTCGTGGCTTTTCTACGCCGATCGGCTCACACAGCTTCCCATCGGGGTTTTCACGGTATCACTCGCGTCGGTGATCCTGCCCACCCTAGCGGCAGCTCAGGCGTCCGGGGACCGCGAATCTTTTGGACGAAGCCTCGTTGACTCGCTCCGCTATACCAGCTTTGTGATCATTCCCCTTTCCCTTGGTACCTTTATCTTAGCCGAACCCTTAATCCGTTTAATGTTCGAACGGGGCGCTTTCTCGGCGGAGTCCACGGTACGCACCGCGCAAGCGGTTCAAACACTCGCGCTCGGACTATGGGGGGTGAGTTGCCACTCGATGATCATGCGCGGTTTCATCGCACAGAAAGACACCCGTACCCCAACACTCGTAAGTATCGGTACGGTTCTTTTTGGGATACTCCTCGCGATTAACTTCATGGGACCACCCGTCGTGGCGCACTCAGCCGGGATGACCAGTATTATCCTCCAAATCCAGGACGTACTACATCGAGGGGGCTTCACTCTCGCCCTGGGGCACGCTGGCCTTGGACTTGCCTCGAGCGTCGCAGCGACCGGCGGCTTCGCGATACTCCTGTTCATTCTCCGTCGCCGCAACGTTTCGATTGAATGGTCGCCGTTTGTCGTAACCACCGCCAAGACGTTCCTCGCCTCTGGGGCTATGGGGGTTGCTTTAATCGCCGCAGGAATCGCGCAACTCCCTAGCCCTGCCGCGATAGGGCTCGGGACGCTCATAGGCGGGGCAACCTACCTTTTGGCGGCAGCGCTCCTGCGGATGCAGGAGTTCGAAGAGGGGCTCCTCCTCCTACAAAAACTAGCACGTCGCCTCCGGCAGCCGAGAGGCTAACCCAAACAAAAATCGGGCGAGATGGGTCAGCTCCGCATTCAAGCGCCCAAAAAATTTCGGCAGAGCATCGGCAACTTCTATCCACGGCGCCCGATAACCCTCAGTGAACCCGAACGTTGCACGAGGCGAACGAACTTGTCGGACGGGGTACGAGCTCTCCACCATCAGGTTAGTCTTTGAATGCAGGCGTATTTCATCTCCGGAGATAAGGATGATACAGACTCGCTACATCGGACTCGTCAAAGAAGCGAGTTTATCGTGCCGACTCGCCGTAGCCGAAGCTGAAGCCAAACTTGCACAAGAGCTTACCGCGCTTCACGTCACTCGCCGCCGACTAGCGCACCGAATGCGTAAGCTTCGCACCCGTGCCAGGAGACGGGGATTCGAGAGCGGTAGGCAACTCGGAGAACGGGAAATAGCCGCTATCCTCGCTACCCACAAAACGTTCGCAGAGGTTGTTACCACCGCACAGGAGGAATGCGTCGAGCTCGCCGTCGCGATCGCTGCCGAGATAATCGAAGCTGACCTTATCCCGAACTCTCTCCTCCTAAACCAAAGGGTGAAACGTGCTCTCCACGAGCTCCTTCAGCAACACGCACCACGAATATATGTCGCGCCATCTGAGGTTGACGGCCTACGGCGCTCATTGACAAGAGAGCCCCACGGCACCCCCATCACGATTCTCCCGGATCCCTTCATAGCCTGCGGCGACGCGACCATTGAAACCGTTGGCGGGAAGATTCACCTCACATGGCGCGACCAGCTTTCACGCGTCCACGAGCGGCTGCTTAAAGATATATCAACTCTCTTCAAACCAGTCTCGGAGTAACCCTTGCTCGCTCGCCAGTGCACACCTGCAGAGAGAACCAACTCCCGCGCGATATGTGAGGGGCGCCTTGTCAGAGCAACCGGGACCATTCTTCAAGCCGAGCTACCCCAAGCCGCAATCGGAGATCTCTGCACCGTATGGGGCGCGGCGCCCCTTCGCTGCCTTGTCATCGGCTTCACCGGCACACTGGCGTCTTTAGCACCGTTCGACCACCCATCGGGACTATCAATCGGTGCTCCGATCGTTAACTCTGGCCGGCCGGTTACCCTCAACGGGGCGAACATCACCTTGGGCCGATTATTTGATGGGATCGGAGAGGAGCTCACCCCCAATTCGGGGTGCGCTCCGCAGCGAGCAGCTGGTCAGGTTCTTGAGATCACAGCCACACCACCTCACCCACTCACACGGCGACCGATCTCTGAAGCGCTCTTAACCGGTATTCGCCCCATCGATACCCTCACCCCTATCGGATACGGGCAACGCCTCGCCCTTATCGCCGAAGCCGGGGTGGGGAAATCTACCCTTCTCGGAATGATTGCAGAGCGCGCCGCAGTCGATGTTGCCGTGATTGGGCTTATCGGTGAGCGCGGCAGAGAGGTCAACGAGTTTATCGATGGCTCCCTCGGTACCACGGGACGCCGCCGCTCAATCTTGGTCGTATCAACAAGCGACGAGACGCCACTACGCCGAGTATTCGCTCCACTCACCGCTACTCGCATCGCCGAGTTCTATCGCTCGCAAGGCAAGCGAGTCCTCCTCCTCATAGACTCACTCACTCGTTACGCCCGTGCTGTTCGCGATCTCGGGCTCGCTCGCGGAGAGCTCCCCGTCCGCCAAGGACTGACGCCCTCGATATACACCGAGCTACCTCGGCTCTTCGAAAGAGCCGGCAACGACTCCATCGGCTCGATCACCGCCTTATACACCGTGCTGGCACCACGAGACGGCGAAGATGACGCTCTCATTGAAGAGGTAAAGAGTCTTCTCGATGGGCACATCGTTCTCTCGAACGAACTCCGCAATCGCGGGTTTCAACCAGCGATCGATCCAACTCGCTCGATATCTCGTCTTGCGCCCCGCTTACTCACTGAGACGGAGAATCAGCACGCCCGCACGATCACTCGGAGTATCTACCGTCTCCTCAAAGATCGTGAACTGATCGCTTTCGGCGGAACCCCTGATCTCGAACTCGCCGCGGCATTACGTTGCGAAGATACGATCGGACGATTTATGCACCAAAGCGCCGCTGAAATAGCGCCCCTCACCGAGAGTCGGGCCCGAGCGGCGAGCCTTTACCGCGATCTGATCGGGGCATAACGGAGCAGGCGCGTGAAAGAATGACCTGATGAATACGAGCCGACGTAGCAGGGCGCTGGAACGTTGTGTGAGAGGGTGCCTCCGCCCCACTCCGGCACGCAAGCTACCATCCAAGCATACCCTCGTGCGAAAACGCCGCTGAAGGGTAAACATCCCGACGGGATGCTGGATCTTCCTCGTCGGCCAGGGGCCTCCCACGCCGAGAATCCTCTCTCCCACTCTCAAGGCAGAGTCACCGTCGGGGGAGTTGCCCGACTACCTTATAAGCGCGATGGTGTCTCGGAGGAGATTATTCGCGGTACTCATCGCCTGAGAATTTGCCTGATAGCCCCTTTGATAGACCACCAAATTGACGAATTGGTCGCTGATATCAACGGTTGATCGCTCGAGAGTTTTTCCTTGAATCGTTCCGTACCCACTGCTTCCGGGGATACCGAGTTGCATGGTCCCGGTGTCCTCACCAGCCTCAAACTTGCCATTGCCGATTCGATTTAGCCCATCAACGTTGGGGAAAGAGGCGAGTTGAATCCGCCCGATCGCGACGTTTCGGCCGGAGCCCAGAACCGCGGAGACCGTGCCATCAGCGAGAAATTCATAGTCGACGATATCACCGGTACCGAGACCGTCTTGGGTGACACTCGATAATTGAGAGGTGGTCGCAACCTGACTAAATCCTGAAAGATCGATCGTAAAATTACCTGGAGCGGAGCCGTTCCCGTAGGCGGGTGCCGCAACTATCGAAGCTGCCGCTTTATTGGCTGGCTCGATTTTGCCGGTCGGGGAAAAAGTGAGTGTGGCGTCCCCTCCAAGTTTCACTGGAGCGCCTGCAACACCACCGACCTCACCACCATCGATGTATGCCTGAGCGGTGAAGGCATTCACCCCCGTTTTATAAAAAGCGACACTCACGGTATGGGCAGCACCCAACGAGTCAAAAACCGTGAGATTTGGCATCACAAACGTTGCATTCTGATTAACCTCGGCGAAGGTGGCTGGATTTGCTGGGACCGCCGCGGAAATCGGTGCACCGCTATCAAGATTACCGAATAGTCCCGCCGCGGTTGTTGGAGCACCAGCAGTTGCAACGTTCAGCATATTAAGAGGTGTCAGAGCACCCCCCTCACCAACCGTTCCTAAAACCTCGGCTCCATCGGCGCTCGCGAGGTTCCCGTTGCCGTTAATACGAAAGTTTCCCGCACGGGTAAAAGTCGGTGCATTCGGGTCACCCAGGACGAAGAAACCGTTACCAGCGATACCGACATCAAGCGAACGACCGGTAGGCTCAATCACTCCGGTATCATGGATCTGACGGACCCGCGAAATCGCGACCCCCGAACCAGCCGTCACCATTCCAGTGGTT
>JBILDU010000061.1:0-18501 GCA_044352465.1 Bdellovibrionota bacterium | reverse complement strand
CGATGCACATCGCCGAGAAGGTCAACGAACTCTACTCGCGAGGTCTTATACCCTGTCGTGTTCGCATTTGAAATGTTATCTCCGATGACCGAGATGGCCTGACCATGCGCGTTGATCCCTTCCCGCCCCGCAAGCATCGCTGTTTCGAGTCGCATCGTTCCTGCCTCTGCCGTAACGGCAAAATATACCCCACTGCGGGCCGCTGACGTCCTCCCGGCCCGGCTACGACGCCCGCTTTTTCAGGGCGTTAGCTATTAACCGCACGCTCAAACAAGGCGGCAACAGCTGCCGCACCGGTAGGCGCCCTACCGCACCCACGAATAATGAGCAAATAGCTTGCCAGGAAGAGGTATCTTAAGCCCGTGAGGTCGACGAGCCCCCACGCAGCTCCCGGAATGAGAGGTTGTACTTGAACATAACCCAGATCCCGTACGCGACGAAGGCTACGTACTGGTGCGCATGCGAAACGAGAGAATACGCGATCGCGGTCTCTTCAGAATAGGCGAATAATGCGAAAGCAGCGAGGCACGCAGTTTGATAAACCCCGATGAAACCAGGCGCGCTCGGCGCAGCCACCGCAAGTGCGATAATGACCCCTATCGCGACAGCGAATGAAACCGAACCCTCGATACCGAAAAGCCACAGATAGCCCCACGAGAGCAGATAGCTTGAGATCCATACCAGTGCGCTCAAGCATACGATCGCAACTAAACGTGTCGGACTTCGCAAAACCGCGGTCGCCGCAAGCAGACCCCGGGCGAAGCGAAGGAGCGGCTGACCCAAACGGGTGGGGAGAGGTGCACCACACCGCTCGATCAGCGCTCCCAAAGGCTCAGGAAAAAGTCCCCCAACGATCAAGAAAACGAGGAGCGCGCCTGCGAGGACGGTCAGCAGAAAGGCGCCGTGCTCAACCCAACTCGGGACACCGGGGATGTGCGGCAACATGAGCCCAAACGAAACAAGCACCATCGATAGGTCAAAAAAACGTTCGATAACGACCGATGCGAACGTGACTCCGAAAGGGTACGAGGTCTGCCGCGAAAGCATCAGGGGCCTTACGAGCTCCCCCGCTCGGAGAGGCAAGATAAAAGTAGCGAATGCGCCGACGAGAATAGCGTCAAACCGCGTCATGAGAGGAACCCTCGTTCCTTGAGCGGGAGGTGGCAATAAGAAATTCCACCGTATAGCTCGGATGACAAAATGGGCTATCAAAAGCCCAGTTAACGGTATAATAAGGCCGTACCGGACGTGCCCGAGAGCGTCCCAAACCTGCGCCCAATCGATACTGTAGGCGAGCCAGACCACCAGAGCTACACTGACCCCAAAACTCAAAAGAAGCTGGGGAACCTTTGAAAATCGCCCGGGCTTAGTCATTCGATATCTCATTTGCCAAAGGCGATCCGAGCAGCTTTTTGATAAAGGCGGAATCGCTCCTCACGGCCCCGCGCGTAGGCTCTCTTGAAGCGCGAAGCGGAGGTCACATTTCTCTGCGATTTCGAGCTCTCTGGATGCGGACCTTTTCCAATCGGGACTCCACATGGAGACCGATACCATGTCGAGACGGTATCGTGGCGCTATCCAAGTTCGGGTGCTCGAGGATGGCCCCGTTGCAAGTCGAAGTCAGGTGAGACTGACAACGGGGCCAATGGATCACTTCCGCGGATAGCGCTTATCTAAAATCGCATTCCACTGGTTCACTGAGTCGCCCGCTCCCTGCAGCGCTGCGGCTGAGTCTCCAACGATCGTGACTTTTGAGATCTTGTCCCCCTGCTGGATAGCATCGACAACATCTTGACCCTTCGTCACCTTCCCAAAAACCGAATGCTTCCCATCAAGCCACGGGGTTGCAACATGGGTGATGAAGAATTGGCTTCCATTCGTGCCCGGGCCAGCGTTCGCCATCGACAAAACTCCGGGTCCCGAATGGCGCAAGGAGGGGTCGAATTCATCCTTAAAAGTATAGCCAGGTCCCCCGCGGCCGGACCCCTCGGGATCACCGCCCTGGACCATGAAATCGGGGATAACGCGGTGAAAGGTTAAACCGTCGTAGTACCCCCGCGTCGCGAGATTTACGAAATTCGCGACCGTTACCGGGGTCTTGTCCGGGGTCAGGGCGATTTCAATGGTCCCCTTTGAGGTCTCGATCGTCGCCGTGAGGGGTGTCGCAGCCGCTCCCGCCGGACCCGCTACCATCGCAAACGCAGGCAATAACGCTAATAAACTTCCCCGCATACAGTGGTCTCCTTCAATTAAAAAGTGGGTAAGCCCTCGATAGCATAGTATCCACCCCCCTCGGACGGAAGGGCCTGTGAGCGGAAAAGTGCTTGCTCTTCAAATGACTGATTGAATATCTTTGGGTATCTCGCCGTCCGAGTGAAGCCAAAGCTTTTTTACCGGCGCAGGGACAACCTACAGATCGAACCTTGGCGGTACTTACAAAAAAAGTGCTGCAAGGCGTCGGTCTTTCGGTTTTCTGACGACGTTTCTTGATTTGAAGGTTCTCTCACGGTCCGGCGGTATAACTCTAAATAAACGGATAATCTATGGTAAATCGTGTTGTTGCGTTGGGCACCATTCTCCTGCTCGGTGCTGGGGTAGCCATCGCAGAGGTCTCCGATAAAACGTTTGAGACCCAGATGGAGAAGTATCTCAACTCTGAAGCCGGCCAAAATATGGTTGGTAAGGCTATGGAGAACTACGTCAAGAAGCGCCAAGAAGATGCCCGCAAGAAGCAAGATGAGATGGCCAAGGCCCAGCTCGAGGAGCAGTTTAAGAACCCTGTCTCGGTCGATATCGGCAAAAGCCCGGTGAAAGGTCCGGCGAACGCCAAGATTACAATCGTTGAGTTCTCTGACTTTCAGTGCCCATTCTGTACCAAAGGGAATTCAACGATGAGCGACCTCATGAAGGCGAACCCAAACGACATCAAGCTCGTTTTTAAGCACCTCCCGCTCCCCTTCCACCCCGAGGCGATGCCTGCGGCGAAGGCCTCATATGCAGCACAGCAGCAAGGGAAGTTCTGGGAGATGCACGACGCCCTGTTTGAGAACCAAAAGAGCCTTGGCGCGGATTTCTATGAGGCCACCGCCAAAAAGCTCGGTCTCGATATGGACAAGTTCAAGAAAGACATGAACTCGGAAGCAGCTGAAGCCGCGGTCAAGGCCGACATGGCGATTGCGGAGAAGAACGGGATCCAAGGAACCCCCGGCTTTTTCGTGAACGGCGTCGCAGTGAAAGGTGCCTATCCGCAGTCCCACTTCCAGATGATCATCGACCGCATCTTGAAGAAGACCCCAGCGGCGTCAGCCAACGGGTAAGGGCGGAATCGCACTGTAGAGGCTCTCCCCTCGAGGGAGAGCTCCTAGGAAAACAGGCGGGGCTCCAGCGACCTTTGGGACGCTGGGCCTCGCCTGTTTCTTTACCACCCACTTGATTCACCTGGCGCCCGAAACCCATTCGGTTTTGAAAGTAGGCGACATGCGCAGGAGATTAAAGATAACGAGCGGCGTCTCAACAACAAGAACTTCTGCCTCTGGCGCCAAAAGGTACGGGGGAAGACGAGGAAGCCGGCGCTTCGCGGAATCACACCCGACCTGACGAAGGGAACGATTAGTGTATCTGTCGTCCAATCACGTCTCGGGGCCCTTGGAGGCTTAACTTCATACCCACATTCACGAAGCTGCGCGCTCTGGCTAGACCGTGCAAGGGCCACCCACGGACGGCCTAAATACAATGCCATCCGATGGATTAGTTTTCGGCCGGTTAGCTCAAGACCAAACGCAGCCTGCGATTGTGCATTCGCATGTTAACGGGTGGATGCTTCCAGAATCCTGAGGTGGCATATTCACACCGATACATTCGTTTGTTTCCCCCTGACCGCGGCAGGAT
The DNA here is from genome assembly GCA_044352465.1 of Bdellovibrionota bacterium. GTDB lineage: Bacteria > Bdellovibrionota_C > UBA2361 > UBA2361 > UBA2361 > JBILDU01. Next base: position 14,613 of record JBILDU010000061.1, on the reverse strand, counting down.
CCCCCCCGCCCACGCTGTGGATCGTTGCAAAGAGGGTAGAGGACCCTGAAGCCCGCCGCGGTCTTACAGTCCTCTTCGCAGTTGCCGTAATATTTCAGGCATAACCATTGATAAATCACTCCAAACCTCTCGGTCAGACTACCATCAGATTCGAACCAATCTTCATAAGGACTGCAAACCGCAAAGCCAGTCTGAGGCTCATGGAGACAACAGGTTCTCTCGGCCGCTGCATTCGAGAAGCAAAACAGTGGAATAGTATGTCTCGGTAGCCAAAGGGCCTTACACTCGACGTCATGCAACGGCATACGCCGTAGTGCCTCGCAAAAATCCTCATTCAAGGGAGCGCAGGGGCCGCGGGAGTAAGGGTCAGAGGGTATGCTGGGCAACAGAAATGGAGGCCGCGACAAACCTGCAAGCGGAAACGCGCTAGAGAGTTTCTCCAAAGACATGGTGGGCACTTGGTAACACCCATCTTTAGATAATTTTGGGCTGACACATAAGTCTTGGCCACCCGAACCGCCCGACGGGTCGGTCTGATCATCACTTTGAATGAGGTTGAACATCTGAGGAGTATTCAGCATCTCCGGTGCGCCCGACTGTGCGTAGGCAAGACTTTGCAGAGACGTCGCCAAAAGGATGAGAAATACGATTTTTGCTGCTTTCATACACTCCCGCCTCCGCCCGTGTAAGAACTGCATCGTTCAAAAAAAAAAAAACGTTAGGAAAATCCTCTAACAGGCCCAGAATATACGAGTATTTCGTAGGGTCAGGTGACTCAGGGTGCATCTGTCGCGTACCACTTATCAGGCGACTGAGGGATCGGACGGAACACGCCTACCGCTGAGGCAGTCAATCAAAGCAGGGGAAGATCAGATTCGGACAACCTCTAGCGGAGAACGATAAACTGATCCTCGACCCCTACTTGCTGAAGGACATAATTCATCACGCGAGCGTCATCATCGAAGCCCGTCGCAAAGGAGTCGTCCTCAGCCCCATCACCATCAACAACGAAGTAAGAAACGGCTCCCATAACAAGCTTCCGCTTCTGGACGTCATCGACGACATCACTTTTAGCGAATCTCCTCGATATCGGGCAGCGCCCACGTCTTATTAAAGTACGGCTCTGTCGGGGCGTAGAGTCGGAAATACACGAACCAGCCCTTACCCGGGACTGTCTGAACGAAGTTCGTCGGTGAGCCAGATGGTTTACGCGGACCAAAGAATAGATCGACCGAACCATCCGGATTGATCTCAAGGCCGGACTTACGCGAGGAGATATCCGCGGTGCCCCCCGGCGATTGGAGCGGTGCGCGTGTCACATTCTCATACAACGTGACGGACCAGAACTGCTTCACCGGGGCATTCGGCGGAACGCGGAGTCGGTAGCTCTTGGCACCATCGAGCCATTTGCCAGATCTGTCCCGCGCGGTTTCAAGATACACCTGACCGAACCCAACAACTCGTCCTTGCATGCCGAGGGTATTGCCGATCGCCTCGTAAAACCATGAGGCGCGTTCGTCGAGCTGAGAGAAGTCTTTCGTCTGTTGATCGAGTTCGACCATATTGGCGTACTCCCAGTGAGTGCCGGCAAAGACCGTCGAGTCGGGGTAGCGTTTGGCAAACGCATTCGCTCGCGCCATCAATTCCCCGGTCACAGCGGCTTCTCCAAGCACCTTTCGACGTTTCTCATCTGGCTCAAAGGGTTTTCCCCTTTCGATCCCGAGTGAGCGGAGCATCGCAGCGAAATATCCGTTGTGGCGCTCCAGCGGCTCCGGGTCTAAGATCTCCTTCAGCTGCTCGAAATACGAGATGTCGTTTGGTTGCCACGAGGCCCACGCGCGTCCACCGACCGGGATGTACTTCGTGGTTCTAGGGGTGGCGCGATCGTTCCATCCATAGATGCGGTGTTTCCGCACGGTCACCTCGGCGTCGGCGATCTCGGAGGAGAGCCCCCGCGTCCCGAACCAGATTTGATTCGTGGCGGATCGAGCGACAAAATACCCCGGTGGATTCAAGTCGGGCGCACCAGGGGGCAGGATCAAATACTTTCCCCCTTGGCCCTTATCGGGGCCGGTTTGGCCGGTGTCGATGACAGGGCGTTGCCAGATGTCGTCCACACCACCGGCGGTGGCGCCAGCTGGGACTTCCACCACGAGAGGACCCTGCTCGGCCATGTTCCAAAAGGTGAAGGCGTACAGTGTCGTAAGGTTCGGGGTCAACATCCCGGCCTTATCTTTCGGAGTTTGGTACAACACGACCTCGCCGTCTTGAGCGCCGAAGTTTCTTCGGTGTGCCTGCCGTAGTCCGTAGAAGCCGACAGCAGGAAGCCCCCATAGATAGATCTGCGTTGCGCGCTGGAAATCCATCTCGGTGTAGAGCTTTTCGACCGCCTCGGCCGACGGGTAACCGTTCTCAAGTTGGAGCTTCCCGATCCTTGTGTCGACGGTTTGAGCCGAAGCCGGCTTCGTGTCCAGAAGCGTGTGCGCGAGCACCCCAGCCGTAAAGACTACATGGAGGAGGGAGAAGTAGTTATTTTTCATCGGATCTCCTTTAACAAAGGTAAGGTCCACGTACCGTTAATGAGGGGAGCTTGGGGTCCGTAAAAGCGGGCTACAAAGAAAAAGGGCCCCGGTGGAGTGGGGAGCCAGTTGCCGATCTTCTCGGGGCTCGGCTCCTCGCTCTGCAGATAGATCTCAAGCGAACCATCAGCCCCGGGTTTTAGGCTCGGTGACCGGTCGCCCAGCGAATATCTGTTCAGCCTATTCTCGACGAGGAATCGCTCCGGAAGTCTATACATGGTGATCGACCAAAAAATATCTACCGGCGGAAGCTGCCCCGCTTCGAAGCGGAGTACCCACCGCTTGTTTCCATCGAGCACCTTGCCAGCGGGATCGGTCTGTTGGCTCCCGTAGATCGCTTCCTCTTTAGAGTTTCCGTAAATCCCGAGCATCGCTCCGAGGGAACGGCGCATAATGTAATTTTCTCCGAGCTTGCTGCGGGTTCCAAAGAGTTGCTTCGAGTCTTTTTGCACGAGGGCGGTGTCCTGAAGCAGCTTGGTAGCGTCAGCCACGCCGGCTTCGATGGCGGCCCGCATATCGGGTGGTAACGCCGCTGCATCGAACGGCTTACCCGCGCCGATGCCGATGGTAGCGAAACGCGCGAAGGCCTCATTTTCAGAGGGCACGGTTGGCATATAGGGGAGGAGCGCGTTCAGATACCCGATAAATCCGATTCCCTCTCCCACCGTCTTATCCCACGCAGGAAGGGTGATCGGGGGTAAAGGTGGTGGCGGTGGATCGCCGAGGAACGCCGACAACGGAGTAAGAAGATACTGCGCTTGAATCTTTTGCATCGCGGCACGATCGTCCTCGCCGTCTAACTGGGTTCGGGTGAGGGTGCCCACAATCTCGGTTTCAGCCCGGAAGACCGCGGTGATGTTGGGCGGCACGGTACCCTTCCAGTTTGGACCGGCGAAGAGGTAGTTGCCCGCGCCCCGCCCGGTCGCGCGAACCCCGGTGTAGGCAAAGTTGTGGGTATACAAATCAAACCACTGGTTCACGTAATACCGGGGTGCGGGTACGGCGGGGAGCGAGAGGACGATCGGTTCAGCACGGAGATCGAGCCACGCCCATGAGTAGGGCGTGTCGTTGTTTGGCGTTACGATATCGGTGTCGGTAGGGGTCGAGAGCCGCGAATAGTGTCGAAAACGGTTGAACCCGCCTACGTACCCGGGGAAGTCTTTGTTCAACGCCTGGTTGTAGAGGGTCTGATAACCTTGTAACGGCGCATAAGCATACAGCCACGCCTCCTGAGCGATCGCTCGTACTGCACCTCCCTCCCCCTCCTTTACTGTCGGCGCGCAGGCGCCGCTACCGGGGAACAACGAGTGGACGATCAGAGCAAAGACGAACGACAAGAAGACAGACGAAGCGCGGGACCGCCACATACGACCACACCAGTTTTGATTCGGAGTAGAATTTAGTTTTCACTCCGGCATGAAGTGAACCTCCTCAGCAATAACATGCTATGGTCTGGGGTGCTATCATGAAATGCGCTTGCATGTTTCACAGCTTGGTATCAGACCTGCTCAGCCCCCGGACCGGCTCTCAGGTGAAAAAACTTTCTTGTCGAAGCACGACAGCCACCGACACAGTGTCGGCCTCACCTCGCTTTCAAACCGCATTGCCCATTTGAGTATGGGCAATGCGGGCTAGTGTCGTTTTCAGAAAGTTTTTTACCTGCGGGAGCTTTCTCGGGCGGGAGATGAGCGCGGCTAGTCCTTCGACCAATAAGTTTTTTCACTCCCGCGGAGTGAAAAACTAACTCAGGACTAGTGGTGAGCATAAATTCTATTACCTTGCAGGTGAAAGAATTTAATGGTCGAACCACTAGGATGGCCACAGAAAGAGGAGATAGCGCAACGAAAGCTACTAACGGAGATCGATAAACTGGTCCTCGATCCCTACCTGCTGAAGGACATAATTCATCACCCGAGCGTCATCATCGAAGCCCGTCGCAAAGGAGTCGTCCTCGGCCCCATCACCATCAACAACGAAGTAAGAGACGGCTCCCATAACAAGCTTGCGCTTCTCGACATCATAGTCCGGGAAGCGATCGAGCAACACAAAACACCGCGCCGCAATCTCTTCCGCCAGCGGCAAGTTGAGGTTGGGCCGCTCAGGCGCCCGCTCCCGCAGGGTTCCGATGCACCGCTCAACCTCCGCCCGCACCGCGTCAACTTGATCGACCGGAATCTCCCGGCACAGTTGTCGAAACGCCGGGATCACACTTCCTGGAAACTTCGGGAGCTTGTATTTAGCTTTTCGACTGAAGATCATTGGGCCTCAATTTAAAAACCTTACTCCGGAGCCATACCACTCGCAACAACGAGCTCAATCCTATGCACTCATTAAAGACGTCCCGGAGAGGCCGCGAACTCGGTCTCCCCTGGGCTCTTATAAGCCAAATCGTACAACTCCCGGAGAGTCGCCTCTACATCGGGAGGCACACCGGTGCCACCACTCCCGGTGTATTCCAAGGTAACCAGGTGCTGATAAAGTTGATACGCTTTCCGCGCATCCTCACCCCCCGGAAACTCCCGGATACACTCTTCGAGAAACAATGTCGGGAGATCCGCTACGAAAAGAAAAGGGATCTCGCTGTAGGCAACTCCTAAAAGTCGGAGCGCCCGAGCGCGGAGAGCGGTAGCTTCCGGCCGACCATCTTCAAGCACCTGATGCAATATTCCGGTCGCCCGGAAAAGCTCCACCGTTCCATTTCGTCCCACGAGCGGTTGTTTGAGCGCGAGCGCCTGTTGAATGAGGTGTTCAGCCCGCCGAATTGGCGTTACCTCGATAAGCCGACTCTCGTTATTCCAACGGCGCAACGACTCGACCCAGCCCTGCAACTCCTCGTCTTCCGGCTTCGAAAATGAGACCTGGCGACGCGACGTCGTTAAGACACTTAACGCCTTTCGCGGATCGGGATGTACCCGCGTGGAGATCAGCAGCCAACGACGCAACGCATCGATGCGAAGATGGCCATTCGGCGGGGTTCGGACCGAGTTCAGGAATGTCTCCGCGGCAGCATCAAATTGCCGCGTTGCCAGCAGAAACTCAGCCCGCTGATAGCTGTTGAGCGCTGCTGGCTCCGGTTCAGGAGCCAGAAAATCAACTTTCACCTCGTGGCGAGTGTGACAGGTCACACAGTAGTCGACCGAGTTTCGGAGTCGCCATAATACGTACCCCTTACTACCCTCATTAAATCGATTCCGGGAATCCGCCAGCAGATCGTTCAACAAGGTAAGCGTGCCGGCGAAACCCGGCTCTTGACGAAGACGAGGAGGAGCTGATTCGATTCGATGGAATCCTGCACTCAGAGTCTCCAAGAGCGCAGCGATCGCCTTCTCATTCTCCTGAGCCTCAAACTTTTCGCGTGACAGAAGGTACGGCTGAAGTTCCTGGTAAGCGCGGGCTACCGTTGCCATGTTCGTACGGACGTCGTGCACGCTCGAAGCAGATCCCCCAGTCACATCTGCGGCTGCGGCAAACTCGACATACGCCTGCCCAACTATCCAAGCCGCAAGACAGACCCTTATCAAACGGCGAGAAAACGGAGACTTTTGCCGCGCCAAATCGCCCCTCATACCCACCTCATTTCGTGCCACTATTTCCTCTCGCATCCCGCGGGACCCCCTGACCGGACGGCGAGGCCGCACGAACAAGCCTACGCTTGCGGATGGTCATAAGGTATCTTGGAAGCATTTAATACCATCGTTGCACGCTCGTAACTGTAAAAGATCACGAGTTCGAAGGCAAACGATAACAATTTGATTTTGCTTATTTTTTTGGGATTAACGTGACCAGACATCAGGCCCAAAAGGGGACTATCGGCATCGTGGTAAGTGGTGGGCCAGCCCCCGGCATTAACTCTGTTATCGCCGCCGTTGTGATCGCCGCCCATCACCACGGCTTACGGGTGAAGGGACTCCGACGTGGCTTTAAAGGAATATCCCTCGGACTCCCCAACTCAGTAATCGACCTTGCGGTGGATGAGGTTACTCCATCCGCGCACGATGGGGGCTCGATTCTTGGGACCTCGCGATTCAATCCATTTAAAGACCTTGCTACCCGCGAGAGCTTCACGACGGGACTTGCTACCCACGGCATCGATCACCTCGTCGTTATCGGGGGAGAAGGCTCGGCGTGGCTATCACACCGTTGCGCCCAAGAGATCCCCGGCCTCAAGGTTGTCCACGTACCGAAGACGATCGACAATGACCTCCCCCTCCCTCAAAATTATCCTAGCTTCGGGTTTGAGACCGCTCGCGAGGTGGGCACCGGGATCATCAAAACTCTTCTCACCGATGCGCGAACCTGCCGTCGATGGTTCATCGTCACATCGATGGGGCGCAAAGCCGGTTTTCTCGCCCTCGGTCTTGGCGTCGCCGCGGGAGCAACGCTCACGATTATTCCCGAGGAGTTTAAGGGCAACCGACAAAGTACCGCGGCGGTCGCGGCGATGATATTTCAAAGCATCGCTGCTCGGGCTAAACACGGCAAGGAATATGGTGTAGCCCTACTGGCTGAAGGGCTCCTTGACGTTCTCGATCCAACGTCGTCACCGCTCCTCGAGCAATGCCCTCGCGACGAACTCGGAAGGATAAATTACTCCCACGTTGAGCTCGGCGAGGTTATCGCACCACCACTGCGCGGGCTTTGCGCAGCGGCAGGTCTTGATATTAAGGTGCTTACCAAAAATATCGGCTACGAGCTGCGCTGCCACGCGCCGACATCGTTCGACATCGAATACACTCGATTCCTGGGGCATGGCGCGGTCACCCTGTTACTTGAGGGACAAACCGATGTGATGGTCACACGCGATTTCGATACGATGAGAGCTATTCCCCTCGGGGATCTGATCGACTCATCAGGGGCGATGATATCTCGTCAGGTAAATCTTACCTCAGACACCTACCGCGTCGCCCAAAGCTTCATGGTTCGCTCGGAGAATGCTATCGTACCGGTCATCTAAGTCGGGTCGAATACACCACCGACCCCAGAAAAATTCCGATAAACTGACACGCCACCACAAAACAGACGGTCGTCAGATTATACTGGCTCACGAGGAGCAACCGCGCTTGTAAGAGACTCATGGTCAAACCGAGAAGGCATCCGGGGAGCAACAGCGCCATCGTCAGCGAGCACCCTTTCGAAGCGGCGAAGGACCCCACAAACCCGAACGTCATGAGTTGGACTAACACATGGGGCACCAGGGAACGAAAGCTATCAGTGCTATTGATGAGGGCGAGGGTCGGCATAAAACTGTACAGCCCATCGCTCCCGAGAAGCCAGCGGGTGGAATCCCGAAAGATTGAGAGAGTAGTGTCAGCGAGTATGCCCCCGAGAGCCAAAAGTCGATCGGCTGCGGGGGCTTGATCGTAGAGCGCCATTACGGTGGCGGAAAGAACGTAGACCACAATCAGAAGGAAATAGGTCATCGCAAAGAGTCCTACAAACCTTCCTGTCTTCATTTCTTCCCCACGTTTAACTCACGAATCTTTGGATCGAACTGCTCTCCAGCTTCAAGACGCGCCGCATGACGACGTTGGTGATAAGCGCAATTTTTGGAGCAGGAGTACCTGTCGGCGCTCGTTAAACACGCGTCGCATACGATCGCTTCAACACCACACTCGCGGCACACGATCCGCCGCTCGGCGGGGTCACCGCAATGCGGACACAGCGCATAACGTTTCGTTGGCTGCAAATGGGTATCAACCGCTACCCGGTGGTCGAAGACAAAGCACTCCCCCTGGAAATGCCCCTCCGGGAACTCCTCCATGTACTTTAAGATCCCGCCGTGCAGCTGATAGACCTCCTGAAAGCCTTGCTGCTGTAACTCAACGATCGCTTTCTCACACCGAATCCCCCCGGTGCAATACATCAAAACCGGACTGTCTTTAGGGATCGACGCCGCGTTGATAGCCTCGGGGAACTGACTGAACTTATCGATCGGTAAGGTAACCGCCCCCTTAAAGACCCCGAGTGCAGTCTCGTAGTCGTTACGCACATCGAGTACCACCGGCAGTCGCCCCCCACCCTCCGATAAACGATTATGCCACTCACGGGGGCTCAAATAGGTCTCAGTGGGGGGAGGTGGCGTCGACTTCTTTATCGTGATGAGCTCCGCCCGAAGGTCTATCTTAAATCGGCGAAACGGGCGCTTTACCGACTCGCTCTCCTTATGTTCGAGATCCGCGAACTCCGGAAATTCACGCACCGCACCTAAGAATTCGGCCAGCCCCTCCTTGGTCGGTGCAGCCACAGTCGCATTGCACCCCTCAGGGCCAAGCAGCAGGAGCCCCAGCACTCCCGTGCGGGCAGCGGCCCCCTCGAGTCCCTTTTTTAACTCCGTCACCCGTTCAGCGGTAAGGGGAGAGAACTTATAGAAGGCCGCGATCCGGTACATATTCTCGCAGGCTACTCCTCGCCCCTCAAATGGTCAAGGGCAGCTTCATATTTTCCATATATAGATCAGCACCTTACCCACATCTTGGCAGGGCCAATCCCCGCGCATCGAATCCCCTTAGCCGAACATCGTATAGTCGCTCATCGATTACGCACAGCTCCTGTAAAGGCAAAAGGGGCCGCGCACCCGGTTTTCAAGACTCGACGAGGAATCGTCGGGGCGGTTTGAAGGTGTTTTTCCATCTCGCTCACGGGGAGCGATTTGTTGAATTTCGGCGTTCAAATCCACCCAAGTTTTGTTTAGAGTACCGGTTATGGCGCACCTCTCCTCAAGCCTCAGCAGCACCTCGCATTTCGATAGCGGCACTCATTTTCGCCAACTCGTGCGAGACTATCTAGCCGGGTCTCCCCAACTCGCTCGAGAGGAGCTTGAGCTTCAAGGCATCCGCCCGACGCATGAGCAGGTAACTCTGGCTGCCCGCCAAGCGTTACCCCAGTATATTAATCATATCGCCCGCTTTCTTCACGAGGCGCACCCATCGGTTCCCCAGACCGTCCAAGATGAGGCCTACCTCGATGCACTGACCACATTGCTGATCGATCAACGGCTCGAGCTAGCAGCGCAGCTACTTAACAGCGCGCAGCTCCCGATTTCGCGAAGGGTGCGAGATGAAATCAAGCCTCTCGCCGAGTTCGAGATCATCTCCGCGATTAAGTCGAATCAACTGAGTGGGACCATGGAGCTCGGGACGACGCTCGATGCCTTTTTCTTCCATCGAGATAAGTATTGCGACGCGCTCGCCCGGACGATCGTGTCACACATTGAGCGGGATGATATCGGCAAACTAGTGAATCTGGTCGACACCGGCGTCCAAATACCCGACAAGGTTATCTTTCGAACCCGCTCAGATGTCGAGGCTGGCATCCTCCGTTACGTGACCGCAGGAGGGAGTCTCTCTGATGGTTATGCGTTAAGCGAAATGTTTATGCTCAGCGACTTCTTTAAGGCGAGCCCGTTCCTGGCGATAGTCGAGCATCGCATCGAGGCCGCGCTCAAACGCCGCGACCTAGCGGGAGCTTGCTTGACTGCAGACGAGTGCGTTGATTTCAAAACAATACGCCGCCACCTTCAACCGGTCGCACGCGACGCAGTGAAAACGGCCCTCGCCGAGTTCCGTTACTACACATCGGAGGAGCGCTCGCGGGAGAATTTTGCGCTGCTTGAAAATCTGAATCTGAGCATCCGTGAAACCGTCAGAATTTTCGGCTTACCAAAAGAGATGCTCCGCGATCTTCCACCGCTCAAGGAGGATCGCCGATTGTTACGCGTTGGCTACCCCCCTTGCCGACTGGTCCACCCCCCGAGGCGGGAGGAGAGAGAGTAGCCTGATAGGCCAGCCCCTTTGCCTCGCCGGGAGTTAGTGTGAGTTTAGCTCCGTGCTCTGGTCGGTCTGAGTATCTCGCCATCAGAACAGAAAGTTCTTTCATAGAAGAGCCGGTCGAGACTTCGCCCGCGGCAAGCTGCGCGACCATCCTCGCCGTACTCGTGTCCCGCCCCCGAAACCTCTGGCAGGTGAAAAAGTTACCGGACGGGAGACGAGGGAGCTGACGTCGTGCCTAATTCGAATCAATCGCACAAGGAAACGGCCCTAAAGCTTCTATTGAAGCCTTAGGGCCGCTGACTACCGAGGGGTCCCCCCCGAAAAGGTGAGGCTCCTTAAGCCATCGCCTCTCCCGAACCGGGGAAGTCACGATCCATGACCGTCTTACGGCCATCGGACTTAGCCTTCTCAATCGCCTGGTCGCACTCGCGACGGACGATCTCCGAGAGGACGCTCGCGACGTTGCCCGAGGTGTTAAGCCCCGATCTAGCGCGGATATAATTCTTAAGCTTGGAGACGACTACCAAGACATCTTGCTCGAGTGCTGCATCGTTCATACATACCTCCTAAAGGGAAAATCGAGGGTTTAAATCTACACACGTTCGCCCTAGATTTTCCAGCCCTCCGGCACGATAATTACCTCGTCGGCATCTCTAGGCGAGACTTAAATATCTGATATTATTGCAATTATCGAATTGCGGGGGCCGCCCGAAATCTCCCTGAGACACCACCACGATGAGCCCTTGCCCCCCGGAAGGCAGGCCTTGGACGCCCCCACGAGGACCGACGCCCCTACTCGCGGAAATTGGTGAACTGAAGCTCAAGGTCCTTAAACTCACTTCGGAGGGCCGCAATAGCCAGCTGCAGATCGTCCCGTTTTTTACCGGTCACACGGATCTGCACGCCTTGAATTTGGGATGAAACTTTAAGCTTGCTCGCCTTGATAGCTTTATTGATCTTCTTCAGCTCATCGTCTGATAGCCCCTGCTTTACCACGACGAGCTGACGAATCATGTCTCCGCCCGCCGGCTCAGGATCCTTAAATTCGACCGTTTTAAGGCTCACGCTTCGCTTCGCCAGCTTCTGCCGCAGAACATCTTGAATCGCCGCAAGCTTCATCTTGTCATCAGCCAACAGCTTAATGTTCATCTCCTCAAGTTCGATTGACGACTTCGAATCCCGGAAATCGAAGCGCGTCGTTATCTCTCGATGAACCTGGTCCACAGCATTTTTCACCTCTTGCATATTAGCTTCAGAGACAACGTCGAACGACGGCATAAAAAATCCTCACAAAAGGCTTAGAGAACTTAAAAATAATGCATCTTACAAAATATAGCGACAGAGCAAACGCCCCACGCGAAGTCGCGGGACCTGACTACGGAGGGCCAAACGAATCTGGCGGCGACGTAAGGCATGTCACTCCCGCGAGGCATTCACACCCCATCGATCGAAGCGGCGCCCCACGAGCACTAACCCCGGGAGCGCGAGCACCGTGGCAACAAGAAAAAAGTACTGCCATCCAAGCGCCACCTGCATCGCCCCCGTTACCGCCCCAGCGAATACCCGGGTGAGCGCCGTCACACTCGAAAGAAGGGCGTATTGGGTCGCTGTAAAACTCGGATGACAGAGCGACATAAGAAAAGCGGTGAGCGCCGCCGTCCCAAAGCCACCACACAGATTCTCGACACCGATCGCGACAATAAGCATCTCCGAGCTTCGACCAACCACGGCGAGAAGATAGAAACAGAGCGTTGATACCGCTTGCAAGATCCCGAAGTAGAGAAGGGCGCGCCTGAGACCGAGCCGCAACATCAATCCGCCCCCCACCAGGCCGCCAACGATAGTGGCCATCAACCCAAACCCCTTCGATACCGCACCTATCTCTGTGCGCGAGAATCCGATATCGAGCATAAAGGGGGTGCTCAGGGCGGCGGCGACAACATCCCCCACTTTGTAAAGAATGATAAAGGCGATTATCTCGAGCGCTCCCGGACGGCGAAAGAAATCACGAAAGGGATCCACGATCGCCCGCTGCAAAGTCTGGGGTACCCGGGTGCGCGTTGCGTCGGGCGGGGGCGCGATGATGGTGGCGAGTAGTCCCAGCGCCATTATTCCGGCCATCACCTGATAGACCGTCGACCACGGCAACAGATCAGCCAAAATGAGCCCAAAGGAACCGGAAACGATCATGCCGATGCGATAGCCCAGAATAGCGCTTGCTGCTCCTAAGCCGTACTCCTCAGGCTTAAGAACCTCCGCTCGATACGCATCGATAGCGATATCTTGGGTTGCTGAAAAGAGTGCGGTGAGGAAGGCGAGCCCAGCGACCGTCCATGGGTCAACCTCCGGGCGAGCCAAACTTAATCCAAGTAAAACCCCAACCAAACCGATCTGCGAGAGGAGCATCCACGCTCGTCGTCGGTCAAACCCCCTGAGCGGCCCGAACCCTGGTGTGTAACGGTCAAGAAACGGGGCCCAGAGGAACTTGACCGCGTAGGGCCAGCCGGTCAGGGCGAATAACCCGATGACCGTTATGTCAACTCCCACCGCTTTCATCCACGCCTGAAGGGTTCCCCCAACCAGCGCCAGTGGTAAGCCTGAGGAGATGCCGAGGAGCAAAACCACCCGCATCCGCCGACTCGTTATAATCCCCATGACGGCATCCATCGAGAATTCCCCTCCCCACTTAACCGCTGCCAACCGAAGCCGATCCTTCCATGTCTCCGTATGCCCGACCACCCCTGAACCGAGCGCAGCGCTGCAAAGATTGCAAGGGTCATGGGTAATACTCTCGCTAGCTTTGAACAGCGAGCGGTGGTGTAAGGGCTTCAGTTTCAGCACAACCACCTCAAGCGCCCCCGGAAATCTGACGTTGTAGCTATGGCATAACTCGTGCAACTCACACGGTTAGCCACACCAACTTCTTAAAGAGAGGATATCTTCGTGCAGTCGCTCAACCCCGTCGAATCGCTTCTCGGCCTGTATCGCATCCTGGTCAGTCGTAACCTCGCGTTACGCCAAGGCTCGTCGCCGGCCGGTGCACGGCCACGGTTTTCCCTTACTGGACCACTGAGCGCGGGCAAAGCCACTGCCTACGCAATCAACGGCGTTGATTTCGAGGTTACTCCCGATACGGCGATTCTCGGCGAATTACGCTTTGGCACCCTCGCCTGCGTCACTGGCAGTTACCGCCACCACACGGTTCGGGTCGCGGGACGGATTATCGTTGACGCTCAGCGCCGCGAATCCCAGCGGTCGTAGCGGTCGTACCGGTCATCCTCCCGACGGTCGCGGTAATCCCCCTCAAGGTCACTTCGATCGAGCTGACGGACCTCGCGGTCGCCGTTTATTGTATAAGCCCGCAACTCAGGGAACTCGTCTCCCCGAATAGTCACCTCGAACTCAAAACGCCTGAAATCACGCGTTGGGGCGACCGGAATATTGCTGACCTTACGTCCACCCTCAAAATAGCCCGCCTCCACGAGACACATCCCTTCAACTGAGCCGAACACCTTATACTTCGAGCCGAATACGTTCCCGGTCGGTCGTACCCGCGCGATGTTGATATAGGGACGCGAAATATCAAACCGATTCATCCGCCGACACTCCTCATATCCTGGCCCCGATTGGCTCGGGCGATCGGGATAAAGGGAACTCGGCGGGCGTATCGGGGCGAATGTTGGGGTCGGTGGGGGGCTGATCGGGCGGGAGGGGCGATTGCCGCTACTGTAGCGGGTATCCTCCACATAGCAGGTATTCCCTTCGCGCCAGTCACGGCAATGCCGCTTATCGATTCCCAATGTCCGACAGCTCATTGGACAAGGACCAACGCGTAGACCGTCGGCACCATGAGCACCTTGAGTGGCAACAACGGTGAAAAAAACAACGCTTCCGAGCAGACAAGCAACTATAGAACGCACAGTTTCCCTCGTGAATACGGGCCTCTCGAAGGCTGACGCCAACACAGGCCCCCGCACAAAACGGAACGAAAAATGGGAACGAATAGCTCGCCAAGCGCTCCGATTGCGTGAAAAAACCATGAATGTGAGCTTTTTACAACCCTGCTTGTGGGCTACGCCGCACTGCCCACCCTCAGATGGGGAGCGGGTTCGCACTCCGACGCCGCGGGACGGCTCTCAGGTGAAAAACTATCCGGTTAGAGTACTAGTGGTTCGACCATTAAATTCTTTCACCTGCAAGGTAATAGAATTTATGCTCACCACTAGTCCTGAGTTAGTTTTTCACTCCGCGGGAGTGAAAAAACT
>JBILDU010000017.1:0-37275 GCA_044352465.1 Bdellovibrionota bacterium | reverse complement strand
TCGATCGCCGGAAGTACCTCTTGGAAACCGAGGGCAACACCGGCCTGTTCGATCTCCTGTAAAGACAGCCCCGCAGTTCCGGCGCGCTCCCGTATCTGTGCGAGCTCAAGGGCTGGATCGGCGGATACAGCGATCCGCTCGTGCAGCTCGACTGCGAGAAGCTGGGCTTGGTCAGATGACACCAAAGCTGCGCGGATCGTCTCGGACGAGCGTTCAGGCGCCGCGGCGGAAAGCTCGGTAGCTGACAACGCAACAACTTCGCCGCCACGGTGATTCGGGTCTCCGTTTGCTGCAGCCCAGATCTGCTTCTCGATAGTGCCGGTTCGATTAATCTCTGCTGCCAGCATCTCGTCCATGGACTGCTGGTACTGCTCACGATAGACTTCTTTCAGGAGTTTGAGCTCGAATTCGCTCCGGCCCTTGAGTGTCGCGAGAAGCAACTTCTCATCGGTGCCCCATCCCCACGCAGCGGTATAGAGATTCAGCGCTGCAGCGTCCGCGTTTCTTAAAAGCCGTACCGCATCCAGGACGGCTCTCTCCTCATGTCGGGTCAATGCGTCACGCACCGCGGCATTTCGCTGGATCAGATCACCTTGGCTCTCCCGATATTCGGCGAGTCGCTCGAGCGCGGCGCGGTGAGCAACGCTTTGACCCCGTCGTCCCTCGAGGAGTCGGACATCTCTTGCAAGCTCGTAGATATGTTCTGATACAACCTGTGCCCGAGCCGCGTCCTCGCTCTGTTTCAGCACCGCGGCTAGATGGGCTTGGCCCGGTTCGGCCCCGCCCAAGAGAGCCTGAATTCTTCGCTCGAGCTCCCGCCGCTGCAGCTCGAGCTCCTGAAGAGCCTCGGCCGCGGGCGGGCGAGGAGCCGCGAGGATAGCTCCCCTTTCACGTCCGATTCTTTGAGCCTGTTTTTCGATCTCTTCTAGCTCTCGGGCACGCTCTGCCACGTTTTCGGAACGGCGCTCCGTAACGTCGAGCCGCCGCGCCTCAGCTGATCTTACTGCGGATTGAGCGAACCGATCGAGCGCAGCCTCACAGGAATCCCGAAGCGATTCACCTACCAGAGCCAGGAGAGCATTTCGCGCGGTCCGGTTCCCCATCCGCAGCTCTGGGGCAAGCGGCTGTCCCTCGAGGAGAGTGGCAACTCGATCAAGGGCAGCTTCGAGATTCGACTTCGATTCAAGACCATTACTCCCACCAGAGCGCGCCCGCTCGATTGCGGCGAGCTCCTCTTGAATCTTTGCCACAAGGGGGAGGAGCTCCGGATGGAGTTCGATAAAATCATCGACCTCGCGGTTTCCGGTCTTCTTTTTCGATTTTCCCGCGAGGAGCATCGCTTCGCTTTGAGCGAGCTCTTGTTGCTGCAGAGCGCGAACCGAGCTGCCCCCGGCCCCCGCCGAGCGGAGCAGATTTGGAATTCCGGCTGGAGCCGCCGCATCCTCGAAACCAGCGTTCTGGAGCTCCTCGTGACGAGCCGCAAGCGCCTCGTTCGCAGCTTTGTAATCAGACGCAACTTTATCGAGATCGAGTCCGAGGACGGCCTTGGCGTTCTCAGCACGCTCGACATCGAGATCGGTGCCGGTCACCTTGAGGGAGGGATCGAAGTCTGCATTTTTCGGAGTAGCTGTTTTTGTCTCGGCGCTGAGCGAATCTCGGCTGATACCAAGGGTGGAGAGGTCGGTTGATTGGCTTTGCACGGGCGCGGTCGCCGGCTCACCGCCGGTAGGCGTGGCCACGACTGGCGTATCAAGACGCGATGAGGACATAGAAAACCAACCAAAAATTCCTACACGGGCTGAGGTTTTTTGATTCCTCCACCCCACCTGGCGTTATGGTCAGAAATAAAGGGGATGTGCGGTAAAAACCGAACGAGAACGAGGGACTAAAACAGACTAGAAAACCTGGTGCGCTCACATCTGAATTACGCCGACCAGCCTCAATTTTACCCACCCCACCACAGCTAAACTACTTTTTACCCTACAAAACGAGCGTTCTGATCGGCCCACCGGACTTTTCTAGCGAATCTTGCGCGGAGAAAAACACGCCCACTAAGTTTTTATCAATATTTTCGGATTGATACACCGCGCCATCAGCCCCGCCGGACCTCCAAGTCTCAGAGACCTGGAGGTGGGGGATTGGAGATAGCGAGGATGCCGGAAGCGATTCGATCGGCGGCTTCGAGCGAGCGGGCTTCATAGGGGGTGTCGAGCATCCGGCGATAGTTTTCGGGGGCAAGAAGGTGGCGCAACGCGGCCTCGAGGCGAGTCGGAAACCCCTCCCCCTCCTCGACGACTAGAGCTTTTCCAGCGGCAGCGAGCACCTGCGCATTCGCAAGTTGGTGGTTACCTTGGGCAAAAGGATACGGGACGAAGATGGTGGGAATATTCACGACGCTGAGCTCCATAACCGCGCTCGCCCCAGAGCGACTAATGATAACGTCGCACCACTGCAGTGCCCCACTCATGTCATCGATAAAGCTGTCGACCCGGGCGGCAACGCCGTGGGAACGATATGCGGCTACTACGGGCGCTACGTTTTCGGGCCGACATTGATGCCAAACTTCGATCGCCCGATCGCGTAGGAACGGGGCAAGGGCGCCCACCGCGTTATCGATTCCCTGGGCTCCTTGGGACCCCCCGAGGATAAGGAGCCGTGTCAACCGATCACGGGGAGCCTCGCGACGAACCTCCCCAAGCCCCCCACGAATGGGGTGCCCGGTATACACAACGGCACGCCGACGAAGGATCTTCGCTTCTTGAAACGCCACCGAGATCCGGTCGGAGAAAAGACCGAGAAAGGCATTCGCCAGTCCCGGCTTCAATTCGGCCTCATGAATCCAGGTTGGTATCCCTCGAATCTTGGCAAAGACCACGGGGAGCACACTGACATAGCCGCCGACACCCACGACGACTGTCGGACTGAGCTCCGCACAGATATCCCGCAGTTGCGAAAACGCCCGGGGTACCGCCGCGAAGAAATCGATTAAACCGCGGAATCCCCGCTGTTTAATTCCGGAAATCTTTACGACGTGACGTACGAATCCATTTTGAACGATGAGTTTTTCCTCCAGGGGCCGCCCCGAACCAACGAATTCGATCCGCGCGTCGGGCGCCGCCGATTTGATCGCCCGAGCGATATGAAGCGCCGGAAAAAGGTGTCCACCACTACCGCTCGCAGCGATAAGGATTCGGGGTGACTTTGTAGCCCCGCCTTTTGAGGTTTCGTTAACGGACATTTCTTTGAAATGAACGAGCCAATGCGAGGAGCAGCCCTACACCGACGAGCGAGGCGATAAGACTCGACCCACCATACCCTACGAGCGGCAGCACCATTCCCTTCGTGGGGAGGATACCGAGCACCACCCCCATATTTAGGAACGCCGGCACTACCACAAGAAGGGTAAGCCCTACCGCCAGGGCGCACTCGAACGTATCGTCAGCGAGTTTACCTGCCAGCACAAGACCGCGCCACAGGAAGACCAGAAAGGCCGCGATAACCGCGAGACAACCAACAAATCCGAGTTCCTCAGCGATCACTGCGAAGATAAAATCAGTATGCGCCGCGGGCAGGAAAAAGAGCTTCTGCTGACTTCCGCCGAGCCCAACACCAGTAATCTCACCGCTACCGACCGCGATAAGGGACTGGATGAGTTGATAACCTTTTCCTGAAGCATCTGCCATTGGGGAGAGGAAACTAAGGATTCGCATCATTCGATACGGCGACAAATAGACGAGTGCCCCCGCTATTATCGCCGCACCCACGAGACCGATAAGAATCCAGCGCAGCTTCACTCCCAGCGCCACCGCCATTCCAAAGGTAACGAGCGCGATCACCGCGGTGCTGCCAAAGTCAGGCTGGAGGAGTAGCGGAACCGCCAGAAACCCGAAAAGGAAAAAAGGTTTTACGATGCCCTGGAGAAAATTGCCCACCTCCCCTTCGTGGCGCGAGTAGTAACCAGCGATGAAGATAACGAACATTATCTTGATAAACTCAACCGGCTGAAAACGCATGAACGGTAGTTGCACCCATCGCTGCGCGCCCCCGGCACGGTCACCGATTCCCGGGATCATGGTGAGGATGAGAAGCCCAACGCAAACAAAGAAGAGGTACGGTGACAACCTTTTCAGAATCGATATGTCGAGCCGGGAACAGAGGAGCATCAGAACGAACCCGATACCCGCGGCCACCGCTTGACGCTTAAAAAAGAACAGCGAGTCGCCAAACTTCTCCTGGGCGAGCACCCCGGTGGTCGAGTAGACCATGATGACGCTGAAGAGCACGAGCCCCACCGTGGTTAAGACCATGGGCATATCAACGATGAACGGAGCTCTGAGCTCCCGGCGGGATTCAGGCACTCGAAGGGTAGCGGTAAAACTCAAGGCGCACCTCAGGCGAAAGCACGTTACCGTGAGATTAAATCATGAAAATGACGAACACGGCAGGGAGGTTTTAGCCACATGCGGTGGCGGTTTCGACCTTGGGAGGAGCGCCGAGTGCCCCAAGGGATCTACCCCCGCCACCCGCGAACACGGGCCTCTTCAAGAACTGTGCTCACCCCGAGGTCAAGCCCTAGACAAATCGTCACCAACGCCTCCCGGGTAGCCATCGCGGTCCCCCGAAAGACCTGGTCCATATCGGACAGCGAAATCGGCCGACTCTGGTCCAGCATCCCGCCGACCTTCTGCCACAGGAGCTGCCTGCTCAGGCTATAGGCTTCAGCCTGCGCCACCTCCTCAGAGATCGCCGGATGGAGTCCCTTTACCCTGTCAGTCGATACGAAACGGGCGTGGAGCTCCTCAGTCAGGAGCTGGCTCAGCGCTCGGACGGTCTCGGGGCTCTCGTTTTGCTCGAGAAAACGGCGCCCTTCAAGCCCAAAATCCTCAGCCAAAAGCCTTTGAAGGTCTTCAGGCTTCGGCCCTCTCCCCGGATTAAATTCAGGATCCATCAACAGGCTCTCCCCACCACACGACTGCTCGTAGTGTAGGACTCCCCGGCAGGCTAATCAAATAGCCCTGGAGCGGTCCGACGCGAACGTTTGGACAACCGCTTTAAATCGCTCCCCGCGCTCCTCAAAGTCCCTGAACTCATCGAAACTTGCGCACCCGGGGGTCAAAAGCACCACGTCGTCAGGTGTGGACTGTTCAAGCGCCAGGGCAACCCCCGCCGCGAGAGTCTTCGCGCTGTGGCACGGGATCGCACCAGCCCGACAGTGGCTTGAAATTATGTTCGCATCCTGCCCAAAGCAGATAACGGGCTTTAAAAACGCTTCATGACGCCTCAACGTCGTGATGACAGGCTCCCATGAGCCCGCCTTGGCGAGCCCCCCAAGCATCACCGTGAGCTTTCGCTCGGGATAGACTTCGCGCATCGATTCGATCGCCGCCACCGCCGCGGCAACGGTCGTCGACTTCGAGTCGTTCACAACGATCGCACGAGAAACACCCTCAACCCTTTCAAGGCGATGCTCCAAGGGGGTGAATTCGTGAATAGCCCTTTGAATCCCCTCTACCGGGACTCCCAGGAGGAGCGCTCCGAGCGTCGCCGCAGCGATGTCGTAGCGATTATGCAGCCCGAGGAGCCCGGTTTGAGAGAGGTCGAATTCATAGACCACCCCCAGCAGCGCAACCTTTAAAGTATCGGAGCTCTTCGCTGGATCAAAAGCGATTCGAGCGTGATCATGCCCTTTCAATCGCGCTTCATCGGCACCAAAAAGAACCACGCGCCCCTTCATCTTCGCGATGAGAGAACGCGCGTGGGGATCGTCAGCATTGAGCACCGCATAGTCAGTGCTATCCTGTTGGGCGAAGACCCGTGCTTTTGCACCGAGATAACGCTCCAAGGTGCCGTGCCGCTCCAGATGGTTATCCGAGAGGTTCAGCAGAACCGCCACCTTCGGCTTTATGACGGAGCATGCCTCGAGCTGATAACTCGACGCCTCAACGATGAGAACCTCTTTCGGGGGGGAGATATCACGGAGCACTACCTCCTTCGAGACCCCGGCGATAACGGGGGTACCGATATTGCCACAAAGGCGCGCAGCCAAACCGGCCGCTTTAAACATCGCCTCGATAAGGCTTACCGTCGTGCTTTTTCCGTTACTGCCGGTAACAACAATCGCGGGTTGACGCGACAACTCGATGCCGAGCTCGAACTCACTCACCATCGCGATCCCCCTCGCCTTGAGTGCCCCCGCGATCGCGGACTCGAGCGACACACCAGGACTGAGGACAGCGAGCTCAACCTCAACGAGATGGGGTGCCGCATCCTCGCCGTCGCATCCAAAAACGACCCGCGCACCCCGACGGCGCAGATCCTCAACCCGATCGAAGTATTTCGATTTCGATTTGTACACCGCCTCGGTGGTGCGCTCGACACAGACCACCGTTACACCCAACGACAAGAGAAAACTCGCCGTGTCGACCCCCGTGATGCCGAGGCCTACAACAACGACTTTTTGCTTTTTAGAAACGAGCGCGGTCAACCTCGACCGCATATCGATGGCACTACTCACGGCGAAAATCCCCTCACGGTTAACGCAGCTTCAGAGTCGTGAGCGACAGAAGCGCGAGCACGATCGAGATGATCCAAAATCGAACGATGATTTTTGGCTCAGCCCACCCCTTTAATTCAAAGTGGTGGTGAATCGGAGCCATCTTAAATATCCGCCGACCGGTCATCCGAAACGAATACACCTGGAGAATAACCGAAACAGCCTCGAGGACAAATATCCCCCCAGCCACAACGAGGATGAGCTCATGCTTGGTGAGTATCGCGATAAATCCTAAGACGCCGCCCAACGCCAACGCCCCGATATCTCCCATAAAAACTTGGGCGGGAAAGGTGTTGTACCAAAGAAATCCCAGTCCAGCGGCAAAGATGGCGGCGAGGATAATAGCCACCTCCCCCATCCCGGCGATGTGGATAAGCCCCAGATAGTCAGCGAGCCCGGCATGTCCGGTGAGATAGGCAAAGATCGCGTAGGTAATCGAGACTGTCATGACCGGCCCGATAGCGAGCCCATCGAGACCGTCGGTCAGGTTCACTGCATTCGAGCTCCCCACGACGACAAGGACGACGAAAGGGATGAAAAATATGCCGAGGTTAAATCCGAGATCTTTCAAGAACGGTACGGTAAGGGCCGTCGAAAACCCCATAAAGGTAAGGATCGCCCCCGCCACGGCAGCGATCCCTACCTGAGCGAAAAACTTCTCCCGTTTGGAGAGGCCCTTGGTATTTTGCTGGGTAATCTTGCGCCAATCATCGACGAATCCAACGACCGCATAGGCGATGAGAATTCCGAGGGTGAGCCACACAAAGGGATTTGTCAGATCAACCAACAGCACCGAAGCGCACACGATCCCGGCGATGACGACCAGCCCCCCCATCGTGGGAGTTCCCTTTTTAACCTCATGATCTTTAGGACCATCATCCCGGATCGGCTGTCCTTTTACCCCGCGATTTTGCAGCCAGCGGATAAAGATAGGCTGAAAAACGAGGACAAAAACAAATGCGATCAGGAACGCGAGCATTCCCCGAAAGGTCTGGTAACGAAACACGTTGAGCCACCCGTAGTGCTCGTGAAGAGGGAACAAAAGATGATAAAGCACAAACGCACCTGGAAAAACGCGGGGAGCGCTAGACGGCTATCACGAGCATCTCTGCGGAGGGCGTAAACTCCTACTCTCCGAGGACACCATCGCGCTCGACAAGAGTCTTGACCGTGCGATCGAGACCGGTTCCGCGGGATGCCTTCACGATCAAAATATCAAATGCAAACTTTCTCGCAATATGGGCTGCAGCCTCAGGCGACTCAGCCTGAAAAGCGGGGATCCCGGCCCCGTGCACAGCCTCGAAGAGCGCCCGGGACAACGGTCCAACCGTGACACAGAATACTGGGTTAATCCGGGCGGCGTAGACACCTATCTCGGCGTGGTACTCGGAGGAACGCTCCCCCAACTCCAACATATCTCCCAAAACCAGCCCCACCCGAAGCCCCGAATCAACGAGGTCCCGACCGATATCGAGCGCTGCCCGCATCGACTGGGGATTCGCGTTATAGGAGTCGTCGATAACTTTCCGCTCGTGGGTTAAAAGCTTGATGGAGAGCCGCATAAGGGGCGCTTGGAACTGGGCGAGCCCCTTAGCGATATCACCAAGGGTCAACTCCGGGAAGAGAAGCTTAACACCGAGCGCCGCGGCCGCTCCGTTGAGGGCATTATGGCGCCCTAAGATCGACATTGAGGCCTCCGTCGCCCCTCCCCCGACCCGCTCACTCCCGGATAGGGAAAAGACCAGCCCCTCGAGCCCCTTCGAGGTGACTCCAGAAACCAGCATATCGGGGGAGCCTTTCGAGCCGAAGTAGTAGGTCGACCCACCCCGTCTCCCCAGCTCACCGGCAACAGGAAGGAGCACCTCATCGTCCCCGTTAAGCACCAGCGCCCCCCCCGGCCGTAACCCCTCGGCTATCTCCAACTTCGCTCGAGCGATCCCCTCAAGCGACCCAAAATGCTCGATATGGGCCGGAGCGATGATGTTGATGAGAGCCACGTTCGGCTGGGCTATGGCCGTCAGAGCGCGGAGCTCCCCCGCATGGTTCATCCCCATCTCAAGCACCGCCCACTCGTGGGTCCGATCGGCTCGACAGATCGTGTAGGGAACCCCCACATGGTTATTATGTGACTTGAGCGAGTAGATCCCCCGCTTGTACCGGAGTAGAATCGCGGCCGCGATCTCTTTGACGGTAGTCTTTCCAACTGAACCGGTTACTCCGAGGACCGGGATAGCCAGCTCTTCGCGCCACCACTTGGCGAGCGCCCAAAAAGCTTTCAACGAATCGGGCACGCAGACGAGCCGTTCTTTGTGCGGAGAGTCGGCGAGTAGCTGACGGTCTTCGACGAGCGCCAAAGAAGCTCCCCGACCAAAAGCCTGGTCGAGGAACGTATGTCCATGCGCTTGAGCACCGGGAAGCGCCACAAAAAGCTCCCCCCCAGCCACCTCCCGAGAGTCGTAGACGACCCCATGAAAAGACATCTTCTCAGCTGTCGAGAGGAGCGCTCCGCTAACGACCTCGGCGAGCTTTTCTTTGGTGAGGGACAGCGGCATAGCAGACGAAAACTAGAGTTGATTTCAAAGGGGCGCTTCGGCTCTCTGCTGACTCACACCAAGTAACCCCGCGGAGCCGCAGCAACCCAGCAAAAAGTCGACCTCAATCACAGAATATCGCCACTCCTAATACCGCAACTTTAACGCATTCAAGGCCTCTTCAACATCGGAGAAATGAAGTTTTTCGGTACCGACGATCTGGTAATCCTCATGCCCCTTCCCGGCGATGAGGATGAGGTCCCCCGGTGCGGCGCCGGTAACAGCCCCGACGATAGCGCGGCGCCGATCGGTCTCAACGAGAAAAGGGGTAATTCCAGAAGCAAGGATATCGTCGATGATCACCCCCGGCACCTCGGAACGAGGATTATCGGAGGTAACGACCACTCGGTCGGCGAGCTTTTGGGCAACAAGCCCCATTTGCGGGCGCTTCCCTTTGTCACGATCCCCACCACACCCGAAAACCACCCAGAGCTTCCCCGTGGTAACCTCGCGCAGGGTTTGGAGCGCTTTCTCAAGCGCATCGGGGGTATGAGCGTAATCGACAAATATTCCGAGCTCCCTCGCGGGCACCCGCTCAAGGCGCCCCGGAACCTCCGGCACCGATTCAAGGGCGCGCGCAGCCACATCAAGCGGTGCATGCAGGGCGAGCAGTGCCCCACATGCAGCCGCCAGATTCGAGGCGTTATGGCGCCCCACAAACCGGGAGCGAATCGTCGCCACCTTGCCCTGCCACTCAAGGGTCACCTCGCTACCCGCGATTGTTTGCGAGAAGCTCCGGATACGCAGCGGCGCATCCGGCGAGAAGCCAAAAGAGAAATCGTTCAGGGAGAGCGCGAGAACTTCACGCTGAAGCCCCGGCCCCACCGGATCATCGAGATTAATCACCGCGCCCCGAGTTCGCTTGGGCGAATCCGCCACGAGATGAAACAACCTCTTTTTTGCCGCGAAATACGCCTCCATCGTGCCGTGATAGTCAAGGTGATCGCGCGTCAGGTTTGTAAAAACTCCCACATCAAAACACACCGCATCGACCCGCGCTTGATCGAGGGCGTGGGACGAGACCTCAAACACCGCGGTGTTGCACTTTGCTTGAAGCGCTTGCTTGAGCACAGTGTGAACGAGCTCCGGGTCGGGAGTCGTCAGCCCACCGGGGAGGTTCAGCACACGCTCCGCGGCGACTCCGAGGGTACCTATTCGGATACATGGGGTACCCAAATAATTAAGCGCATGATACAGGAGCCAATGAGTCGTGGTCTTGCCGTTGGTCCCGGTGATTCCGATAACCCGCATCTGCTCTGACGGGGAACCAGCGAGGAACGCAGCGATCTTTCCGTACGCTGTGCGGGTATCCTTTACTACCAACCCGGGGGCATCGCCGAGAGTGGCGGGATCGCTCACCAGAGCCCCGACACAACCGTTCGAGATCGCCCGCTGAACGAAGGCATGGCCGTCGGCCCGGACACCTTTGAGTGCGGCGAAGAGCGCTCGCGGCGGCGGGGTTTCACTCGAGGCAGTCACGGCGCTCACCGAAATGCCCCGCGCGGAAGCAGGCACAACCTCCCCCCCTACATGGGCACCCAAAATTTCAAGCGAATAAAATCGATCGATACTCATGTCGCAACGGTAGCGCGGCGGGGCGCACCCCGTCCAATAGGTTCTTTATCCCTCTAACTCTCTGGGGTCTTGGCCGCGGTTTCGGCCCGCTCGAGCTCCTCCCGAAAGGCACCAAGAGGTATCTGTCCGGCGGCTGAGCGAGCCTCTAAGGTGAGCGGGGTGAAATTCATGAGATTCCCGCCGCGCGCCCCCGCGATCCGAGTCACACGGCCGTACTCACCCATCCCAACAACGATGTGAGAAATCGTCTCCTCTGTAAGCTCGCGCTCAAGTCGAATGAGGCTCTCGCTCTCATCGGGCGACGTACAAAACGTCGCGAGTTTGACGACCGCATCGGGCCACTCGAGGTGGAGACGCCGCGCAATGGCGCGGAGCTCGGGAAGCGACGGCGTTGCGGCGTAGTTATGATACGAGGCGATACCGGTGGCCCGGCGACCGTGGGTGCGCACGAAGTCGATCTCACTTCGTTGGGAATTCACATCGAGGTCGATAAAAACATCGAGAGGAAGCAGCGCCTCCCAAAAGGCGAGCCGGTCCTGTAGGGAGGTCTCGATCGGGGCCAGCTCACACCGCCGAAAATGGAAGACAAATCGCCCGGGGTTGGCGCGCGCAAGCTGCACGACTTTCTCCGGGGTACGGTCCCGCACGTACTCGAGCCAAACCTCCAGGTAGCGGGTCTCGTGGCCGTGTTTCTCTAAGGTTGCCTCGATCTCTCCGAGGGAGTCCACGATCAACGGGATGCAGAACGGGTGAGAATCGACCCCGATCACTGCGCGCTCCGCAAAACAGCTTCAAGAGGCCCCCGGGGTGGAGTCAGTCCGGTAAAAAGCTCGAACTGGGCGATCCCCTGCTCGATGAAGACCTCCTCCCCAGTAATTATCGTGGCCCCCACCGACTGCGCCGCGCGAAGAAACGAGGTCATCTGGGGGCGATAGATCACATCAAGCACCAACTGATCGGCGCGAAAAGGAGCCCCCGGGATGGGATTCGCCAACTCATCGCTTAATCCGACCGAGGTCGTTTGGACAACGATATCCGCTCGCTGCAGCGGTTCAGCGGCACTGAGGTCGCCCCCCGCGCACCCGAACTCAAGCGCGAGTGCCTCAGCCCGATCCACGGAGCGATTCAAAATCGTGACCTCTGCCCCCGCATTCGTGAGTCCGAACACGGCCGCTCGTGCCGTCCCACCTGCTCCCAGAACGACGACCTTGGCTCCGCGGAGAGCGCGGCGACGCTCCAGCGAATTTCGAATTCCCAACCAGTCAGTATTATACCCGAGAAAACGCCCCGCCCGATTCACAATCGAATTCACCGCACCGATGCTTTGAGCAGCTTCATCGACCCCGTCGAGGAGCCGCACCACCGCCTCCTTGTGCGGCATCGTGCAGGTGATCGCGTGGAGATTCATCGCTCGCGCTCCCGAAATCGCTTTCGGCAGGTCGGTAGCGGTCACCCGGGCGGCGACAAATGTATAGTCATGCTCAATCCCCAGCGCCCGATAACCGGCGGCGTGAAAAGCCGGGGAGAGGGTATGGGCGACCGGGTCGCCGAAGATAACGCACACCTTTGTATTACCGGTGATCACAGTCCTACTCCTTCACACCAAAGCTCACCCACGACGCGAGCCACATCGCTCGCCGAAAGAGCGTCGGTGTCGACGGTGAGGTCCGCCACCGCACGGTAGCGCGAAGCTCGAGATTCGAAAAGAGCGCGCGCCGCATCACGATTCCGCCACAGGGGACGCGCCTCATCGTTGCCCAGCCGAGCTGCGATCGTACCGAATTGGGCATTTAAATGAACCACCGTTGCGTGAGCGCTGAGGAGCGCCGTGTTATCTGAACGCTCGACGACGCCACCGCCGGTCGAGATCACCCCTCCCGTTGCCCGAAGGACGCTCAAAGCCTCTTGCAGCGCCACGTGTTCGCGTTCACGGAACCCCGCCTCGCCCTCCTGTTCGAAGAGCGCAGCGATCGAATCGGCGTGGGCTTTTTCCCGAATCATCTCATCCAGCTCCAGTACGGGAATCCCAAGCTCACGCCCTAAAAGCGTCCCAACGGTCGTCTTCCCCGCACCCATGAAACCGACAAGCGCGACGAGGGGGGGCGTCACCCAGACCGTTCGAACCCCTAACGAGGCGAGCAAGCGCCAATACTCGGGACACGATTTTCGAACAACATGGGGAGCTTCGATCTCAACCCCCGCGACCCGCGCCCCAAAGACCCCGCCGATCATCGCCAAGCGGTGATCGTTGTGGGTTTTGATACGCCCGCCGTGGGGGACACCACCACGAATAAACAGCGCGTCATCCTCAACACGCGTCCCCACCCCGAGAGTCGTGAGCAACTCGACAACCGCGCTGAGCCGGTCCGACTCTTTGAAGCGCAACGTCCGGAGCCCCCCGATTCGAGTCTCCCCATCTGCAAATGCGGCGACGCCTGCGACCGTGATGGCCCCGTCGGGAAAAGGTGCGCCGTCAACCGTTATCGCGCGAAGCTTTCCCCGCCCCCCAACGGTGATCCCCCGCCCCCCGGCGAGCCCACACCCCATCTGCGCTAACGCCATCGCCACCTGCATGTCAGGCTCACGCGACCCCACATCGAGACCCCGCACGGTGATCTCCCCGTTGGTGATTCCGCCGATGGCCCAAAAATAACTCGCCGTCGAGGCATCGGGGGGCACAACATATTCCGCCGCACGATATTTTTGCGGGGAGACCCGCAGAGAAAGTCCCGCCTCGCCGTTCACCTTATCGACCGCGACCCCGCACCGCCGCATCTGCTCGATCGTAAGCTCGAGATACGGTCGCGACACAGGGGCACCCACGAGGTTGAGGGTAAGACCGTTCGGAAAAAGTGGCCCCACCAAAAGGAGCGCAGAGATAAACTGGCTACTCACCGTAGCATCGAGACTGACCGCACCACCCGCCGGTATACCCGCAGGTGAAATCGCAACCGGGGCCGCCGCGCCCTCAGTTTCGATAAGACAACCGAGGGAGCAGAGCGCTTCGACCAAGGGCTTGACTGGACGTTCCCGCAGCCGGGAATCGCCGTCCAGGACTGTCGGGGCACCGCTGCCCATGGCGATGAGGGGTAAAAGGAACCGTAGCGCGGTTCCGGAACGGTGAATATCGATCGTTCCTCCGGGAGCGCGGAAACGTCCCCCCTGGCCCGTCACCTTCACGCAGTCGCGGTCGCTCGCGACACCGATCCCGAGATTCACCAGAGCAGCGATGAGCACCTCGATATCGTCGTTACGGGGGAGGCCACGAATGAGCGACTCTCCCTCCGCGAGCGCAGCGGCGATGAGAAGACGGGCCCCCGAACTCTTTGAGCCGGGAACCTCCACGACACCTTTCAGGGGGTGAGCGGTCGGAATGACCTTAAGAGCCGGCCACATAGGCGACACCTTGGCGCACGATATCGAGCGGCACATCGACATCGAGCTTCGCTGAACCGATGGCGCTGAGAAGCGGCCACCGCACAACACCACCGTAGACCTTCTTGTCTTGCAGTATGCGGTCGATGACCTTTTCCGAGGACACCGCCCAATCGAGCCGAACCGGCAGTTCGAATCGACCGATCAAGGTCTTTACCTGCGCCCGGTCCCGCGCTGACAGTAGCCCCACGAGCTCCGCGATCCGGGCCTCGGCGACGAGGCCGATTGCCACCGCCTCGCCATGACGCAGCGGTTTCTCCGTTTCATGACTCAACGATTCAAGCGCATGACCCACCGTGTGGCCAAGATTTAAGAGTCGCCGAATTCCGACCTCGCGCTCATCCCGCTCAACGATCGCGGCTTTCAACTCCACCGAACGGGCAACCAGCCGCGCCGTCTCGGCAGGCAAGGGCAGACGCGGGTCGAGGTCGGTCAGATCATCGGCGTAGTCGCGGTCAAACGCGAGCGCGTGCTTAATCATCTCAGCCAAGCCACTCCGTCGCTCGACCTCAGGCAGTGTCTCCAATACCGTTGTATCGGCGATGACTCCATGCGGCGTGGCAAAAGCGCCGATGAGATTCTTCTGACCATCGAAGTTTATTCCGACTTTTCCACCGACGGAGGCGTCGACCTGCCCAAGGAGCGTCGTCGGGAGGTGGACACAGGCGATCCCCCGCATGAACGTTGCGGCAGCGAACCCCCCGAGATCGGTCACAACCCCGCCCCCGAGGCACAAGATGATCGACGCTCGGTCGAGCTTCGTGGCGCTGAACTCACGCCACAGTAGTTGAGTCATCTCAATCGATTTCTGATCCTCTCCTTGTGGTATTGCAAAAACGGTAACCGGCCGACAGACCGAATCGATGACCGGTTCGAGCCACAGATCCTTCACCGTCTCATCGACGATAAGACCAACGCTCGAAAACTTTTCGAACATGATGAGTTCGCTCAGCCGTCCAAGGAGCCCGGCACCGATGGTAACCGTGTAGGAGGAGCGATACCCATTACTGTTGCTGATAACGGGAACCTTGTAGATGCGATCAGACGACATCAAAGGAGCTCCCGCGCGAGCGCCTCAAACTGTGGGAAGCTGAGCGATTGAGGACCATCGCTCAGTGCTTGATCAGGATCGGGGTGGTACTCAACGATGATTCCGTGAGCGCCCACGGCCTTCGCCGCTCGGGAGAGGGGCGCGACAAGGGAGCGAATCCCGGCGGCATGCGAGGGGTCCACGATGATCGGCAGGTGGGTTCGCTCACGTAATACCGGGACCGCACTGATATCGAGTGTGGCGCGTGTCGAGGTCTCAAACGTACGGATGCCGCGCTCGCAGAGCACCACATTCTCGTTTCCCGCCGCCATGATATGTTCAGCGGCCAACAGAAACTCATCGACCGTCGCGCTCATACCACGCTTTAACAAGACCGGCTTGCGGGTTCGACCGACGAGTTTGAGTAGATTAAAATTCGACATGTTGCGCGAACCGATCTGCAACATATCGGTAGCCTCAAGCACCAGATCGATCTCCTCCTGCGACCCGACTTCGGTCACCACGGGCAGGCCGAACCGCCCCCCCGCTTCAGCGAGGAGCCGAACTCCCTCGGCACCGAGCCCCGCAAAAGTGTACGGCGAGGTACGGGGCTTGAAACAACCGCCCCGCAACATATGAACGCCCAACGAAGCGTTGAGCTCGGCACATCGATTAATCTGATCGGCCGACTCAACCGCACACGGCCCCCCGATGACAGTGAAGCTATCGCCACCAAACGACACCGCTCGTACTCGGACGATCGTATCGCCATCGCGCCCCGCGCGGCTCACCAGCCGCGCACCGTTATCGTTCCACTGCTTTTTCATACATCCGAAACGGAAAGGTACCGGCGGACTCAACCCGCCGAAATAACCGGAACTTTGACTAGAAGAGGATCGTAAACAGAAGGTCGGGTGAAGTCAATCCGCGCACCAGCGCTGTTTTATTCAGAACACGAAACAAACCCACGGGGCCCCGTCTCAATAGCCCTCCGAGGGCCCGCGCTGCAATTTAGCCGTTCGCCGAGCGAAACCACGCCGTTGTGGATTCTAGACCACGTTCCAGCGAAACCTCTGGCCGCCAGTCGAGCGCTCTATCCGCCGCACTCGCGTCGATAACGCTTCGCATCTGCTCCCCCGCCTTCGCCGCAACCCGCTGCGGGCTCGGGCGATGCCCCACCGCGTCACCGATTAGGGCATAGAGCGCGTTGACCGAGGTCTCTTTTCCGGTGCCCACATTGAATATCCCGCTCACCCGCTTCTCGAACGCAGTGACGACCGCGCGAGCGACATCGCTCACATAGACGAAATCGCGGGTCTGCTCCCCCGAGCCGTTAATCGTTGGGGTCTCTCCGCGCAGAAGCTTCTGATTGAAGATCGCCACGACCCCAGCTTCGCCGTGGGGGTTCTGCCGCGGTCCGTACACGTTACCGAGACGTAATGCGGCGAAAGGCAGGTTGAGTTCGCGCGCCCAAAAATCGAGGTAGAGCTCACCGACTCGCTTGGAGAGACCGTAAACACTGGCGGGTTGGAGGCGGTGCGCCTCGGTCGCGGGGAAGCTTTCTTGTTCACCGTAAATCGCTCCACCCGTCGAGAGAAAGACGAAGAAAGGTGCCGCAGCCGCGCTACTCCGCGAGCGTGAGAGCGCGTCGAGGATATTAACGAGTCCAGAGACGTTCACCGAGGTATCGAAGGTCGGATCTTCCATACTCATTCGTACCGACATCTGGGCGGCCGCGTGAATGATCCCATCCGGCTTCATCTGCTCGACAACGCGTCGAGCCTCAACGGAGCGAATATCCAGCTGATGCAGTTTGACCGCAGCCGGAAGATTGGCGACCCGCCCCGAGGAGAGATCGTCGATGACTTCAACCGCGTGGCCCCGCGCGAGAAGGAGATCCACGATATGCGAACCGATAAAACCGGCGCCGCCGGTAACGATAACCTTGGCCATACAGAACTACCCCTCCGTGCGCAGCCGTGCTTCGAAATCAGCGATAGTCTTCGTGAGCCCTGCCCGCACATCATAGGTAGGCTTCCAGTGGAGCTCCCGTTCAGCCAGCGAGATGTCTGGCTTCCGTCGAACCGGATCGTCTTTTGGAAGGGGCTCGTAGACAAGCTTGGATTTCGAACCGGTGAGTTCGAGGATCAACGTAGCAAGCTCGACAATCGTCATCTCATTTGGGTTACCCAGGTTCACCGGACCGACAAATCCTGGGCGCTCCATCGTGGCGATAATGCCCCGCACCAGATCATCCACGTAACAGAACGAACGGGTCTGGTCGCCTTTTCCGTAGACGGTGATGGGCTCCCCTTTCAGTGCCTGAACGATAAAGTTCGAGACGACCCGTCCATCATCAAAAAGCATCCGGGGTCCGTACGTGTTGAAGATGCGAATGATCTTGGCATCAACCCCGTTCTGTTCGTGGTAGTTCACCGCAAGGGTTTCGGCCACCCGTTTACCCTCGTCGTAGCACGCGCGGGGTCCGATGGGATTCACATTCCCCCAATAACTTTCGACTTGCGGATGCACGAGCGGGTCTCCGTATACCTCCGAGGTAGAAGCAAGCAAAAACTTTGCCCCAACGCGCTTCGCTAAACCTAAAAGATTAATCGTTCCGAGAACGTTCGTTTTAATCGTTTTGACCGGGTTATGTTGGTAGTGCACCGGAGAGGCTGGGCAGGCGAGATGATAAACTTCATCAGCTTCGAGCAGCACGGGCTCGATCACATCGTGCCGAATCAATTCAAAACGGGGGTTTTGGAGATGTTTCGCGATATTTTCTTTGCGCCCGGTAAAGAAATTGTCGACGCAGAGAACCTCGTGTTTCTGAGCGAGCAGCACATCAACCAGGTGTGAACCGATGAAGCCTGCGCCACCCGTAACGATAATTCGCGCCATGGAACCTTTCCCCCGAAACGATTAAGCGCCGACCGTTGGGCGGCCGACTGAGTAATAGGTAAAGCCTTCCTTCTCCATCTCCGCCCGGGAGAAGATATTTCGCCCATCGAATACCAGCGGGTGTTTGAGGGCCTTCTTCATCCGCTCGAAGCTCGGGCGACGGAACTCGTTCCACTCAGTGCAGATGAGGAGTGCGTCAGCGCCCTCCAACGCGGCGTAGTTGTTGGTGGTGTAGGTTAAGCCGGCTGGCTCGCCGATTCGCGCCTTAAAAGTCTCGTTGGCTTCGGGGTCGAACGCCTGAATCGTTGCCCCTAATGCGAGGAGCTCCTCACACACGGTCAACGCTGGAGCTTCGCGGGTATCATCGGTCTTCGGCTTGAAGGCGAGTCCCCACAAAGCAAATTTCTTACCTTTGACACCAGCATCGCCGAAGTGGCTCCGTATTCGCGCACTCATCACCGACTTTTGCTTTTTGTTCACTACCTCAACCGCTTGAGCAACCTCAAAGGTAAGGCCGTAGTTCTTGGCCGTGCGAATAAGTGCCTGGACGTCCTTCGGAAAGCACGAACCACCGTAGCCGATACCCGGAAAAAGGAAACTCATTCCGATTCTCGAATCGGTACCGATACCGACACGCACCGAATCCACATCGGCGCCCACCCGTTCACACAGATTGGCGATCTCATTCATAAACGAGATACGAGTGGCGAGCATCGCGTTGGCAGCGTATTTCGTCATCTCGGCCGAGGGCACGTCCATGACGAGAATCGGATTATTGGTGCGCACGAACGGTGCGTAGAGCTCACGCATCACCGCCCCCGACTTCTCACTCGGCACACCGACAACGACCCGATCCGGTTTCATAAAATCGTCTATCGCGGCGCCCTCTTTCAAAAACTCGGGATTACTGACGACCTCGAACTCATGCTTCGTCTCTTGGGCAATCGCTTTGCGCACCAGCTCCGCCGTGCCAACCGGGACCGTCGACTTATCAACGATTATTTTGGGGCCGTTCATGAATTGGCCGATCCCCTTCGCCACCGCCAGCACGTGAGTAAGATCGGCGGACCCATCCTCATCTTGAGGGGTGCCGACCGCGATAAAGATCACCCGTCCCGACTCAACTCCCTCTTGTAGAGAGGTGGTAAACTTAAGACGACCTTCGCGCGAGTTGCGCTCAACGAGGTCTTCAAGGCCCGGTTCATAAATCGGGATCTCCCCGGCTTTCAGTCGCTCAATCTTCTTCGGGTCATTATCGACGCAGACGACATCGTTTCCGGTCTCGGCGAAGCAAGCGCCTGCCACAAGGCCAACATATCCCGATCCAACTACTGTGATGTTCATCGTAGGTACTCCGCTAAGGTGCGCCGCTCGAACGTCTAGGGCGGCGGACTGAAAATTCCTGCCTCTACTCGGAGGAGATTCCCAAGTTGTATAGACAATTTAGCTCAAAAAGGCAAAGCCGTGTCGGGGCGCCTCAATAGGCATTTCGGTCGCGGAACCCCTTGAATATCGTCATGAACAATATCTTGAGGTCGAGGGCGAGCGACCAGTTCTCGATATAATAAAGGTCGTATTCGATCCGCTTGTCGATCGACGTATCCCCCCGCCAGCCATTGACCTGTGCCCACCCAGTCATCCCGGCGGGGACCTTATGCCGCAGCATGTAACGGGGAATCCGCTGGCGGAATTCGTTGATAAAAACGGGGCGCTCCGGACGGGGCCCCACGATCGACATATCGCCCCGCAGGACGTTCAAAAGCTGTGGAAGCTCATCGAGGCTCCAGCTCCGCAAGAACCGACCGAGCGGGGTCACCCGACTATCCCCCTTCGTTGTCCAACCCGGGCCGTGGGTTTCAGCATCGGTGTACATCGTGCGAAATTTAAGGATAGAAAAGGAGCTCCCGTCGACGCTCACCCGCTCTTGCTTATAAAAAATCGGTCCGCGCGAGGTCGTTTTCACCAGAATCGCGATAAGCAGGAGGAGCGGCGAAATGACGATACTTATCGTCAACGCGAGCGTCAGATCAAGGATACGCTTCGTGACCAGATTGATCCCATCGATCGGGGACTCCTGAAGACTAATGACGGGGAGCCCCTCGAACTCCTCAATCGCGCCACCAACACTCACGAACTGGTAGAGATCGGGGATGATTTTGATATCCACGAGCGAGTCACCGATACGTGACATGATATCGGGGAGAAGATGATTATCTTCCAGGGGGAGGGCCACCATGACCTGGTCGATGTCGCGGGTCTTCAGCATCTCCCCGAGATCACCGTAGGCTCCCACGATCGGAACCCCGCGTGGCCCTTTTTTATCAACCCCGTCCTTCGATAAACAACCGATGAGCTGGATACCGAGTTCGCGCCGGAGGCGAATCCGCGTGGCGATATCCCCCGCCAGCTTACCCGCTCCAACGATCAACATGTACCGCAGGTTGTACCCCTGGCGACGAACCTCCCGTAAAAGCCCGCGCAAGAAAAAACGTTCGATGACCGTGAAGACGATCGCCCCGATTCCGAAGTACACGAAGACGAGACGGGAGAACTCCATCGTCTTCTCCCGAAAGAGGTAGGTTACCGCGATCAGTAACAGCAAGGCGAAGATGTTGGCCTGAAAAAGCAACATCATCTCGCGTACCCGCCGCACTCCTCGCATCGGCCGATATAATCCTACCCGTCGAAAGACGAACGCCCAGATGACCCAAATAAACAGGAGCATCGAGAAATAGTTCGAAAAGGGAGGAATCCCCTTCTCGACCGGGATAAAGTCGGTCTGAAAACGGAGCCAGTAGGCGCAACACCACGCCAGCGATACCACGAAGAGATCCGCCGCAACGAAGAGGAGCTCAAAAAAATGCCGTTTTTGCTTTAACATGACTCCGTCAGAGCCTCTCCTTACACCTGCGCCTCATCGCCCACCGGTGTTAGCTGCGGTGAGGGCACTCCCGCGGCACTACGGGCTTGCTCTGCAACGCACCGCTGCACCACGCGGTGCCACGACTGGTAGAAACGGTCGGGGGTAAAACAACGGGCTTGGGCAACACACGCCTCAACGGAGAACCGGTCCTCCTGCGCACAAAATATCTTGACCGCTTCAACGATCGCGGCAACCTCGCCACCCCGCCCCTTCGGTATAAATACCCCGGTCGGAGCTGTTCCATCAACCCGACTTTCCTCCCACGGCCGTAACCCTGATAGTGTCTCCCGCAAGGCACCATCGTAGAGACCGATGACGGGTCGACCGGCAGCGAGACATTCGAGCGGTAGGATGCCGAAGTCCTCGGTGCCCGGAAAGATCAACGCACGACACCGTCGGAGATACTCCCCTAGCTCACTGTCCGACACCCGTCCCATGAACGTTACGTTCGGCCCCGCGATTGCTCTGAGTTTGGCCTCCTCAGGTCCACCACCGACGACCCAGAGCGGTGCATCGATCTCCCGAAAAGCCGCCACGACGAGGTCCGGACGTTTGTACGGCACGAGCGCCCCCGCGTAGAGAAAAGCTTCTCCGCGAGTCCCCGGCTGCGCCGGAGAGATCCAGCTCGTCTCAACCGGGGGGTAGACGACCTCTGCGGAACGCTTATAGAAGAAACGAATCCGCGCCGCCACGAAATCGCTGATCGCCACAAAACGATCGACCCCCTTGCTTCCACGCCGATCCCACGAGCGGAGCGCCCGAATGATCGGCCACAACAACGGAGTGAGTCTCCCGAAGTAGACTCTCACCTGGTCCCAGATATACCGCATCGGCGTAAAGCAGTAGCAAAGATGAAGCGTTCCCTCAGGAACAACTACGTTTTTCGCCGCCGCGTGACTGAGAGAGATAACCAGATCGTACCCGCGCAGATCGAACGACCGCACCGCCCGCGGAAACAACGGTAAGAGCGCCCGGTAGTAACGCGCCACACCGGGGAGTCTTTGAAGGAACGAGGTTTTTTTGACCCGCGCATCGATCTCTGGAGCGGTAGCGCCCGGTACATGCAGTAACGTGAATATATCAGCGGAGGGGTACATTTTTAGAAACGCCTGGAGGCATCGCTCCCCACCGCGAAGTCCGGTCAGCCAATCGTGCACCAACGCTACTTTCATCGACCCGCCTCACGCCGAAACTGAGTTGCCGCTTCGCGATAGACGGCTAAAGCTCTCTCAGCGACTGCGCGACGGCTATACTGTGCAATAACCTCACCCCGCGCCCCGAAAGTAACCTCGGGTCGCTCCAGAAACGTCATCATGCCTCGACCAAGCGCTCCCACTGAAAAGTCATCACACACCACATCGGCCGAGGTTACGAGCTCCTGGATCGCTGGTACCGGAGTTACGACGACCGGAGTCCCCGCGGCGTGAGCCTCGAGCACCGGGAGACAAAAGCCCTCGGCCCGCGATGGACACACCACCCCGCGTGCACCGGCGTACAACGCGGCGAGCTCGGGCTTGGTCACTCGCCCGAGGATACGGACCGCATCGCTACAGCCGTACCGACTCGCTAATGAGCGGATCACCTCACCGTTTGCTCCGTATCCTACCAGGGCGAGAGTCGCCTTCGATACCGCGATACTCCGCTCGCGCGCCCAGGCGAACGCCTCGATCAGCGGCGCAACCCCTTTATGGGGCTTCGCCATCGATACAACCGAAAGAAGATACGGTGAGG
This sequence comes from Bdellovibrionota bacterium, assembly GCA_044352465.1. Lineage (GTDB taxonomy): Bacteria > Bdellovibrionota_C > UBA2361 > UBA2361 > UBA2361 > JBILDU01. The sequence continues at coordinate 14,536 of JBILDU010000017.1, read as the reverse complement.
GCAGGTTAAAACTTCCCTCGATACCCAACTCGGCCACGGGCCGGGTAAAGGTTGGATCGACAGCGTTGGGAATAATCGAAATCTTGCGACACAACCTGTCGGTCCGAGCAAATGCACACAGTTCTCGCTGACTCGCAGCGCTCACGGTGAGAACCCGCGTCGCCCGACGAAGCGCCGAGCGAATGAGCCCCCCAGCCACCACGGGGTAGTAAAAACGCTCCGGCTGGGTCACCTGAATGAGGTCGTGTACCGTGACAACGGTGGGCATCTGAAGTCCAAACGGCAAAACGTAATGCGGAGTGTGAAAGACATCACACGGGACCGCGTTGAGCTCCGCGCCAAGCACAAAAATCTCATTGAGGGAGTACGGGGTAGCCTGGGTGGGAACGATCGTGACCGCCTCCGCCCACGGGTACGCCTCGATCTTTACCGGATCGCCCGCCACAGCAACGGCGACACCCGGTGTCTCGACAAGCCCAGCGATAAGGTTCTCAGCATACACCCCGATGCCCCCGTGTCCGAGCTTACGACCGTCGAATAAGATGCGAAAAGGACGCGCAGCCACCTGACGCGGCGCGGGCTCAACGCCCACTGCATCAACCGCGCTCTGGTCAAAGGAAATACCCACCACGGAGAACCGTTATCTGAAAAGGAGTCGGCGCGGGTACCATCCTCCGTTAATTCGCCACCTTCCGCGGCCACACCGTTGCGTCGGTCGGCTCGTTCGAACCACCGAGTTCGTGAACTTTGCGAACCACATAAATCCGCTTATCTTGCGACTCGTAGTACGTCCGCGCCAGGACCTCGCCGATAAGGCCAAAAACAAGGAATTGAAGTCCGATAATCACGAGCATCACACCGAGCGCCAGCAACGGACGATTGCCCATCGGGACATCTTGAAACATCCGCTGGTAGGTGAGTATCGCCAAAAGCAGCGCTCCGAAACCACCGGAGAGAAGACCCAGTGTTCCGAAAAGATGGATCGGACGTTTGGAGTATCCGAGGAGGAACTTCACCGTTATCAGATCGAGGATTACCCGCAACGTCCGGGATATGCCGTACTTCGAGGTTCCGAAACGACGCGCCCGGTGATTCACCGGCACCTCGGCTATTCGAGCCCCCATCTCACCGGCGAGAGCCGGAATAAAGCGGTGCATCTCGCCGTATAGCTTTATACCCCGGGCAACCTCACCGGTCATGACCTTCAAGGTGCAGCCGTAATCGTGCAACTGCACGCTGGTCGACTTGGAGATGAGCCAATTGGCGATGACGCTCGGGAGACGCCGACTTAAAAGCTTGTCTTTCCGATCTTTACGCCATCCAGCCACCAGGTCGTATCCCTCGGCGAGCTTACGCACCATCGCTGGGATCTCCCGAGGATCGTTCTGAAGGTCACCATCGAGGGTCACCACGGTATCGAAACGGGAGTGATCAAACCCCGCCGCCATCGCGGCCGTTTGACCGAAATTGCGCCGAAACTGAACCACCCGCACCCGGGCATCTTGAGCTGCAATCTGCCGCAGCCGCGGCAATGAGTTATCCCGTGAGCCGTCATCGACGTAGATAATCTCGTACTCACACCCCATCGAACTGAGCACCGCGGTCAGCTCGTTGTAAGAAAGGACAACGTTGTCCTCCTCGTTGTAGACGGGCACGATAGCTGAGATTCCTTGCATGGCGATTACTACCTCGTGAGCCCACGTCATGCTCGAAAGAGCGTTGGGCTTTTAGCTCAATTACGGATAGAAAAACGACGAAGTCGGCGCATACTATCACAGCAGCGCGGCTAAGCATAACCGGCGGCGGCCTTGAAACACCGTACCGGGGTTTACAACTCACTTTGAGCGTCGCGCCGAACCGGGCCCGACACGGGACATCATTGCCCCCTCGGCAAAACGCATAAAGCCGAGCAAATCAAAGCACTTACTTTACTGGCCGACCACTTCAAACGAGACCCAAATCGCCACCGACTTGCAAACGCACCCAAGTTGCACTAAGGTCCGGGCGATGGAACCACCCCGCACCACCATAATGCGCCTCTGGCGACGGTCGCTCTTGGCCCTGGCGCTCGCTGCATGTGGCGTGATGGTAAGCCTTCGATTTTTCCCCCATACCCACGAGGGACATCCCCCCGAGCATAGCTCACGCGCCAGCCTGTGCACCGAGTGCCTGGCACTCCAAGCGAGTGGGCACGCGCTTACGAGCGCCCCCGTGAATGCTCCGCCACCCCGCGGAGAGACGCGATTCACACCCCCAGCTCCCCCCAGCTCGTGCGGGGTTGAGCCCGAAGCGCCGACATCCGCTCGCGACCCGCCGCCCAGTTACCGCTGCAGCTCTCTCTCCGCGGTGACAACCTCGGAGAGTCCTCGATAGCTCCCCCGCGCTCACAGCGCGGTGGCGTAGAATCTCGGCATAAAAGAAGAAGTTTTAGTTATGAAAAATTTTATCTCGACTCTCTCGACCACTCTTTTCCTCCTCTCTTCGACCGCTTTCGCGGGCCCCACGCCGCCCGAAGGTCAACGTCTGGCTGAGCTCGAGGCTCTGGTGCGAAGACTCGAGTCCCAAGTCCAAACTCAGCAAGCGACGATAGATCGGCTCTCAGGGGCGAGCGGCTCCCGCACAACCTCCGCAACGGTGGCCACTCGACCCACCGGTTCGGAGCCAACCACCCCACGAACGCAGTTTCTCCCCGATATCGGTGTCATTACCGACATCGTGGCCTCAAGCACGGGGAGCTCCGAGGACGAGGAGGGTAACGACCGATTGAGTGTGCGGGAGATCGAGGTCGTTTTCGGGCACGACATCGACCCGTATGCGCGGCTCGATACGGTGCTCACCTTCTCTGACTTCGAGGATCCCGATATCGAGGAGGCCAAGGTCACCTATTCGGGACTTCCCTACGACACCTTGGCTCGGATCGGGCGCATGCGGCAAAAGGTGGGCAAAGCAACGGCGCAACACCGCGATTCGCTCGAGACGGTCGATGAGCCACTCGTGGTGCAACGCTACTTCGGAATCGAAGGCCTCTTTCGAACCGGCCTTGAAGGCTCGGTCTTTACCCCACTCTCGGGCGACACCTTTACGCAAGAGCTCACGCTCGGCGTGATGGAGGGAGGTGTCGGCGAGGACGGTGAGCTTTTTGGAGAGACCCGGCGGCGTCCGTCAGGCTATGGGCACCTCGCTCACTTCCTCGATATCTCGGACGATTCATCGTTTGAACTCGGCGGAACGTACCTGCTCGGTTCGCAAGACGACGACAGCAGCGCGGAGGTCCAAGCTTTTGGTATCGATGCAACGTTCATACACTATGTGACCCCCCGTAATAAGTTGAAGCTTCAGAGCGAGATCTATCTGCAATCACGCGATGAAACATCGGGCAACGACGGGCTCGAGGAGATTTACGCCGACAGTCCCTACGGCCTCTACGCGTTGGCGGACTATCGCTTCGCGGATCGGTGGGGTGTGGGAACCCGGTACGACTATGTGGAGCCGACCCTCCTCGAAGAGGCGAGTGCGCAGTCGGCCGATAAGGCGTATAACGCGATGATTACCTTCTACCAAAGCGAATTCGCCCGGTGGCGGCTCCAGTATCAACGGGCCGACCTGGCCGACGGAACTGATGACAATCGGTTCTTTCTCCAGGGCACCTTCGCTATCGGTGTCCACAAACACATGATCCAGTAGGAAGCGTATGCACCCGTTCTTTCGGAAAAGCCGAATACTCACCGCGGTCACACGCGCCCTTTTGGTGGGCATGTCGGGGGTCGGGGCGATGCTCGGCGGTGGCACCTGTGCCACCGCCGAGCCCCTGCGGGTCGTCACGACGTTGGCCTCATACGCGGACATCGCCCAAGCGATCGGCGGGGCGCATGTAACGACAACAGCGATAGCATCTCCCCGCTTCAATCCTCATTTCATCGAGCCACGGCCAAGCGATGTTTTGCGACTGAAGCGGGCTGACCTTTTTATACACAGCGGACTCGATCTTGAGGCGTGGCGAGAGCCCCTGGTCAACGCAGCCGGCAAACCAGCTCTCCGACCGGGCGGAGAGCGTGAACTTGATCTGTCACACAATATCACGTTGCTCGAGATCCCCAACGCTGCGGTGACCCGGGCGCACGGCGACATCCACCTTCACGGCAATCCGCACTATTGGCTCTCGCCCGAGAACGGCCTAACCATCGCCCACGCCATCGGAGCGAAGCTCGCGCTCCTGGATCCGGCGAACGGCGAAGCCTACCGCCGCGGCACCGAATCCTTTACGGAAAAACTTACCGCAGCGATCGCCGGTTGGCGAAAGCTCATCGCACCATACCGCGGACGAGCTATCGTCGCGTATCACAACGAGTGGGTCTATCTCACCGACTTCCTGAAACTGACGAGCGAGCGATTCCTCGAGCCGAAACCGGGGATTCCCCCCTCCCCTCAGCATATCGAAGCGATCGTCGCTTATGTTCGCGAGGCCGAGGTCACCGCCATCGTTCAAGCAACGTTTCATCCGACCGACGCTGCCGAAGCGGTCGCCACGAAGAGCGGTGCCAAAGTTGTTCGGATCTGTCAGAATGTTGGGGAACTCCCTGAAGCATCGAGCTACATCGCCATGCTCGACTTTAACATTCACTCAATCGTTGCAGCGTTACGTCGATGACGGATTTTATCGAGCTGATGTATCGCCCCTTTTTGGCGTGTCTCATCCTCAGCGGCATGCACGCCTACCTTGGGCTTCACGTCGTCGCGCGGGGAGTCATCTTTGTTGACCTCGCTTTGGCTCAGGTGGCGGCGTGTGGTGCGACGTTTGGGATGCTCCTCGGATACGGACTCCATTCCCCCGAGGGATATCTCTGTGCGCTCGGAGCAACATTTCTGGGAGCCATCGTACTTACCCTCACCCGCCTGAAGGACTCCCCCGTTCCCCAGGAAGCGCTTATCGGTATCGTCTATGTGATCGCAGCAGCGCTCGCTGTTCTCATTCTTAGCCGCGCTCCCGAAGGGGGTGAAGAGCTGAAGTCACTCCTCGTCGGACATCTCCTTTTTGTTCACGACGGAGAGCTCATCAAAATAACGGTTATATATGTCGCCGTCGGCTTGGTTCATTACCTCGCGCGGCGTTACTTTTTCCTTATCTCGCGGGATCCGGTCAGCGCGGAACGTCATGGGATCAAGGTCAAATGGTGGGACCTGCTGTTTTACTCGACCTTTGGATTCGTGGTAACTAGTTCAACAGAGTTGGCCGGGGTGCTCCTCGTCTTCTCATTCCTCATCGTGCCCGCGGTGTGTGGCGCGCTCCTCGCCCGGACCACCGGAGGCCAATTGGCCGTTGGCTGGGTCGTCGGGGCGCTAACGAGTGGTGCTGGAATTACAGCCTCATACGTCCTGGATCTCCCAACCGGAGCAACCGTTGTGTGCACCTTCGGTCTCTCCCTTGGGGTGTGCTGGCTGCTGAGGCTCGCGTGTCTCTCGATGAATCGGTCGCGCGCTTAGCCTGCATCGCCCATACTCAGTTGGGTGATGCAGACAGATGAAATCGAGCGCTGTCTCTCGAAGTCGCACTCGGACGGCCCTCTGGGGGCGCAGCCCCGGCACTCGAGAGAGGTGACGGGGAACCACGGGCTCGGCGGGAGCGCTCAGCGCGACACCAGGCCGGCAACGCGAGTATGAGGCGATGCGGCACGCGCACTCAGGATAAGGAGGATTTCTTTAGGGTCATTTCCATGAATACTTTCAGCACTTCGAGTATCAAGCATATCTTATGGGACTGGAACGGCACCTTACTGAACGATGTTGAGCTGACCGTCGAGGTCACCAATGAGGTACTCGTCCCGCACGGGGGCCCTTCGATCGACATTCACTACCACCGCCGGAATTTCCTCTTCCCGGTAGCCGACTACTACCACCACCTCGGGTTTCCTCCGGAGCGACTCGACCATGCGGTCATTCACTCCGCCTGGGGGGAGCGGTACGAGGCGCGCAAGATTGAGTGCGACCTCCACGAGGGCGCTCATGGGGTGCTCGGTGAACTCACGACCCGGGGATTTAAGCAGGCTATCCTCTCCGCCTATCCGGAGGATCTCTTGAGGGAAACCGTGGCCCATTACAAGATCGAGACCCATTTCCGCGGAATCTTCGGCAATCCCACAAACGACGGCACATCGAAACTGCAGACCGCCCGAAGACTTCTCCACGAACTAGCTATCGACCCCGCCGAAGCCCTCATCGTCGGTGATACCCATCACGACGCCGAGATCGGTGGAGCGCTCGGATGCCCGGTAATTCTTGTGAGCCACGGCCACCAAGATCATGCCCGACTCGCCACGACTCCCCACCCTGTTTGTCGAACACTTCACGAGGTCAGTGCGCTGCTCAAGAGAGACTGAGTACGCCCCGCGCCATAAAGCTCTCCGGCCCCCCCACGATATCAACTAGATAAGCGCACTATTTTCCAGGCAAGCCGAAAGCTACGCGGGCTGCTGCCGCCGCCATATCAACGGATAGAATCAGAGCTCTCGACGCCTCCGCCGCTAAGGCGTGAGCCGTCGACGGCCGTTCGCGGAGCACCCTCATGAGCGAAATCTCTACCGGTATTAAAAAAGATCGTGAGCCGACCGTCGGCTCTTCAACCGAGGGTCTCTCGAGTCAAGCCGCTCGGGAGATCGGAGTCGAGTTCGCCCGACTTTACCGCGAGGCTCAGCCGGGTATGTCGGCTGAACGTCCCCACAATGCAATACTCGCTAGCGCCGATGAAATAATCAGCCGCTGCGCGCTACAGGAGCGTCGCCCCACGGAGGCTCCCGTACCGACACCCGACGAACTGCGCATTCTGGCCGTCGCGACCGGTTACACCCGTGCACTCAAGGATGTCCTCACCATCCGCGGCGAACTCACGCCGGTCAACAATGCGGGGAAGCAGCTGCTCGATTCACTCAAGGAAGTCTCCCAACTCGGACCGTATCGAGAGACGATCGACTTTCTCCGCCAAGCCGATTGCTCACTCGCGATGGTGCTACGAAAGACGACGAGCGGCAAAGATGATGTCGGCTTCATCGTCGTCAAAGACGACCCGAGCTCAATTACGGATGTCGACGAGTGGCATGCGGGGATAGATCGGGTGCTCGATACATTCAATGCCCGGGTCAACTACCTCCGCGAGGGTGAGAGCCGTATCGTCGATCGAACCGTTGAGAAGCTCCGACTTTTTCACTCCGCCTTGGCGGGGATGGAGAAGGCGGTTCTACGGCATTTTAAATCCGACCAGCTCGAAGCGACCGGGGCCAGCGATATCACTGACGCGCTGGAGTCGTTGGCCAAACCCGAACTCGATGTCTTGATTCCGAGCATCGTCAAGGACCGGCAGGGCAACGTGACCCATACCAGCGCGCTCTTCTTGGCTTTTCAGGAGGAGGGGCTGCGCACGATCTTGGCCGACATGCGAGATGCAGCTATTCCGGCATTGATTGAGACGATGAGCGCTCGCGCTATGACCCCCGAGAATCCTCACGTTGTCCGTGAACTGAAGCGGCTTGATGATATGGCAAGGCTCCGCATCAGCAACACCGAGCGGGAGCCGCTCCATGAGACTATCGCCGCGACCCCTGAGATAGCCTTGCGGACCAACTTAGTCGCGAAGCTCGGCTTTCTCCTCGAAAGTCGCGGGGAGAGATTTGACGCAACGCTTGACGAAATCTCTCGACAGGTCGGGCCGAAGGTCGCACTGGACCGTTTTAATCAGTTAACCCGGGCTTGTCGTAGTCACGTGGACGAAGAATTGGCGCCCACCCTCCTGAAGCTCGAACACCGCATTTTAACCCTCGATAGTAGGGCATTCCCTCAATATCTCGAACAACTTCGTTCCGCGATTAAACTCTCGAACATCGCCCCCCCCGCGAAGCTACTTCCCGATATCTTAGCGGAGCGGAACGAAAAGACGAACGGAGCTCCAGCTCTACAGCAGAGCGCGACCATCGAACAGCGCGAAGTGCAGATAATCGGTGACCTCGAGAAGACGGGACTCGACGGTGCTCTTGCTCTCGCCGTACTGAAACACGGGTTTCACCATCACGATTCGCTCTTTGCGGGCAACCACACCATTAATCGGCAACGAGTCTTAAATTTTGTTGAACCGAAAGTCGAAGTCCAACGGGGTGTGATTGCGGAGTGCCTCGCTGAGTTGATTCGGCGGGGCGCCGTACTTAATGACAGCGGAATGAGAGGCCTCTCGCTCAATCGGATAAACGATATCTCAGAGCCAGCGCTCAAAGCCGCGGTAAGCTATGTCGAGGGTTATTGGCGCGAGCACCGCGGGCGCTAGTGCTCCCACCCCTGGGCTGGTTCTCCGATGAAAAAACTTTCTGGACGGAGTATTAAGCTGAATGGCCCATCTGAGTATCGCCCATGGAGGCAAGCACCCTCAGTTTTTTCATGCCGCTCGTTAGCCCGAGAGAGCTCCGGCAAGTGAGGGAACTCACCCGGCAGAAGACAAAAGTTGCCAGGAAACGACCGTTCGGCTGAGGGAGCTCACAATCCCTCGAGAAGTCGTGCGTAGGCGATCTGCTCGATCTTCGGTAGGTGGTCGGGCCACGTGATAGCCTCTTCCGCTTCCGCAGGACGGAGGACCCCTCCATCGAGGAGGTCGAGAGTGCGGTTCACCACATCGCGCACCTTGGTATCGGCAGAATCAAGCAATTCTCGTTCGTCGGCACGGAACAGCCGGGCAGCTTCAATGACCACCGCGGTAAAACGATCCTCGAATTCAGTGACAGGTACCACATCGTCGTAGCGCGAGAGGTATAAGACCGCGGCACGCTCGATAACCGGATTGCCCTCGATTTCGGCACCGATATTTTGGGGCAACACCCCTTGGGTACGGGCGCGCGAGATCAGTTCCTGCGGCCCGAGCGGCGGCCCCGGTTGAAAGGCGTTTAAGTCGAGGAGCCCATCGGGATCGCCCAAAGGACCACCCAGGGGTGAGTAGCCCCCCGAAACGCCATCGCTATCCCGGTTATCGAATATCATGCGCTGTAAGTTTGCCACACTTCGGGAGGCTATTCATCCCCACACTGGGCTCAGAGGTAGGGAGGTAATCGGTATAACGCGTTGCTCCTCCGGGGCAGCTCTGGTACGAATGGAGCGCCGGCGGTATGAACGTTGGGCACAGCGGCGCCCAGGCTAAGGCCCTAATGTCACTGGGGTAGTGGGCAGAACGCCGCCTGAGAGTTTGAAGAAAATGTAGGTGGAAGACGGACTCGGACTATTCGCTCGCCGCGCTTTTTCATCCTTCGTAAACTGATCTGAGTTAAGATATCGCCCGCCATATGGCACTTCCCTCGTCATCAAAGCCTCTCCGCATAGCCCTCATGGGGACCCGGGGTATTCCGGCTCGATACGGAGGATTTGAGACGTTTGCTGAGGAGCTTTCAACCCGGCTCGTCGAGCGGGGGCATGCGGTGACCGTCTACGCCCGACGGCGCTTCGGTGCGACGGTTGAGGAAATGACCTACCGGGGTGTCACCATCGTCACAACACCTACGGTGATGCATAAATACGCCGAAACGCCCCTTCACGCCGCCACAAGTTTTCTCAATCTGTTCGGTCGGGCATTCGATATCGTGCTGCTGTGCAACGCCGCAAATAGCCCTTTTGCTTTCCTCGTTAAAATCCGCGGGCTCCCCCTCGTCATCAACGTCGATGGTATTGAGCGTCGCCGTAGTAAATGGAACGTCTTCGGCCGGATGTGGTACCTCCTTGGAGAATGGTGCTCGGTGTTATTTGCGGATCGGATTGTGTCGGATGCGCATGTTATCGCCGACTACTATCGGGAGCGATTCAACACCGAATCAAGTGTCATCGCCTACGGTGCGGCTCCCCGCGCCTTGCCTCCAGGCGAGACCCTCGCCAAATTTAACTTACGACCACGCCAATATATCCTGTATGTAAGTCGGCTTGAGCCGGAGAATAACGCCCTGGGTGTCGTCCAGGCGTACTCAGCCCAAAATCTTGCGGTGCCCCTCGTTATCGTGGGCGACGCTCCGTATGCCAGCGAATACATCGCCGCCGTCAAAAGCGCGGCTGGACCAAATGTTATTTTTACCGGATACCAGTTCGGGGACGCCTATCACGAGCTCCAGAGTAACTGTCTCCTTTACATCCAAGCCACCGAGGTCGGTGGCACTCATCCCGCTCTCGTTGAGTCGATGGCGCATGGGAATTGCGTCGTCGCCAATGGAACGCCGGAGAACCGGGAGGTCTTGGGAGATGCCGGTGAGTTCTATCCGGTGAACGATTTCAACCGTCTTGGGGAGCTCCTGGCCGAGCTTGTCGGGAATCCGGCAAGTCTCGAGCGACATCGGCACGATGCCCGCGCCCGAGCCGAGACACTCTACCGATGGGACGTTATCACGGACCGGTACGAGGCTCTTTTCCGGGAGGTTCTTGAGCACGCTCCGCAGCCCTAAAAAAGGATACCGCCGGGGTGGTTTTCGAGCTATGGTGAGACCGTCTGGACATGGTTGCGCGGGGAGATACCGCGCCCCTCAGACGGAAGCTCATGTGTAGATTCGGGAGCCACCGCAATTGAGTTCGTGGGGTGAAAACTCGAACAACTCGAGGCCTCAAAGGGGGGACGAAACTCACGACCCCTCGCCGCTATCCCAACCGCTATCCCCAAAACGTGCGCTCCCGCCCCTTGCTCCTCTTCTCTCCGACCACCATATCATCGACGGACTGACCTCAGACGGGCAGATGTTCGTCTTTGTTTACTCTCCCCGCGCTCAATCGCTCCTCTCCTGGAGTCCGAACGCCGCGACTGTTCTCGGGGTCCATGACGTCGCCATTACCCGCGATGGCAACCTTTTCTTGCGTCACGTCCATCCCGATGATCGCTTCAGCCTCTTCGCCGATCTCGAGCGTGCGCTCAACGGACACGGCAGTTACCGAGCCACCTATCGGTGGATTCGCCCCGATACAAATCAGGTGCGATGGCTTCATTGTCGGGGCGGACTGCGAAGTCGAGAGGGAGAATCGCTCTTCGAGGGGTTCGTTATCGACCTCTCTACCGAACTCTCCGAGTCGGTCGGACTCACGAATCGGCTGGATTCACCTGCCAGCATTGTCGCGACGCTGCCCTTCACGGTCTTCACCCTCGACCGCGATCTCCGACTGGGGCATCTTCATCGTGCGTGCAGCGACAACCGCTCGACCGATTTTGGGGATCCGAACTTTCATCTGGAGCGATTCACGTCCGGCACCCCTTTCCTTGAGGCGTTCTCTCACGACGACGTTCGGCGGGAGCTCCAGCGGGCGCTCGAAGCGCTCCTTCGCGGAGAGATCTTCCGCCATGAGATGCGTATCGGAGCCGTAACCTCGGTCGCAGCGATCGAATTTGTCCCGATTCTTGAGCACGGCGTTCCGGCGGGAATTCTGGGACGCATCTCCGATGTGACGACCCAAATGACACTCGAAGCACGAGTGGCGGAGCTCCAAAAAATAGCAGGGCTCCATACCGTGGCGCTCGGACTCGCGCATCATTGTAACAACGCACTGCAGCGAATCATCGGCCACGCGTCGATGTTGGGCGAATATGCCGACGATCCTGCTGCAGTCACGCGGATCGCTGCCGCGATTACCGAGGTTGCCGGCCGTGCCGGCGATCTCACCCGACAGCTATGCGCCTCCGACGATGGTTCCGACGTAACCGCAGTGCCGGTGGACCTCAACCTCGTCACCCTCGCTGCCACCAACCGCGTCAAAGATCTTTTCTCCTCGGGATTAAAGATATCGGTCGCCTTCGGCAGCAACACCACCGCTCTCGGTCGCCACGAGCCCCTTGTCGATGTCGTTGAACACGCGCTACGAGCGATGTGGGCGCGCAGTTCACGAAACGGTAGCTGGTCAATAACGACCAGTGACTGCCCAGTCGCGGGACAGGACGGGAACGTTTTCGTTCGGCTGGCGGTGCGCGAGACCGGCGGCAGCGAGCTTCCGGCTGAAATCTCCCCGACTGACGCGGCAGAGCTGCAACGGGCCGTAGCCCGATTTAATGGCGCGATAATCTTCGGCAAAGAGAAGGATGGCGGATATCTTCTCGCTATCGACCTCCCGAGCTCGGCCCAACTTTCGGATTCCCCGACTGGAGCCCCCCCACCCGCGGCCGAGCTGTCTGCCCCTGAGGTCCTCCTCGTGGATGACGATCGTATGGTGCTCGAGACGATGGCGGCGATACTCCGCGAGCACGGATTTCAAACTCTGACGGCAGTCGATGGCGCCAGCGCCGTTCGCGCTGTGCGGGAGCATGCGGCAACCCTCCGACTCGTTCTGCTCGATGGCGTGATGCCCGGCACGAGCGGGGCAAGCGTGTTGCGGCGGATCTTACGTCGCGCACCCCATCTGAAAATCGTGGGTTTTAGCGGAGCGCCCCCCCATGTCACCGAGGCACTGCTCGAAGCGGGTGCGCTCGGAATCGTCCGCAAACCGATCGAGCCGGCGGCTCTGAAGGCAGCGGTCGAGACGTTCTTGCGCGGCAAGTGCGCGGCTTAGGCCGGGCATTAAACAGCTAACCCCTCCAAATAAATGGATTTGTGGCGCCTCCAAAGTGTTCAAACGCCCCTCTTTTATGCGACACCCCCACCAACTTCCTCCATAACATGGGAAAGTCTAACTGCGACGAAAACGTGCTACGATCGAGGCATCGACGTTGCGAGGACATCGAGGCAAGGCCATCGAAATGAGGCGTTATACGTCCATGCGGAGGCACCTCGGAGGTTACAGGCATGCTGCAAGGAATCGAGAGGCTCTTTCTTGAAATTCTATTCGGATTTTACTCCCTTCCGACCGGTGCCGGCGTTGCCCTGGCCCTCTTGTCAGCAGCACTGCTTGGCTATCAGTATCTTCAGCGGGGTGAAATGGTTAGCCCCGGTATCCTCGGTGTGGCAGGCTTTTACGGTGCCTTTCTCCACTACTTTCAACGTGAGTCGACCATCGAGAGCATTATCTCGGCCTCACGAAGCTTTGATGAACCGAGTAAAAGCATGACCCCGCTTCCACTGGTTGAACCGCTCTTCTCTTTCTTCGTCGCGCCAGCCGAGTTTCGTTCGGTGTGGGAAGAGGGGCTCTTCGTTTCGATCGTCGTCTATCTTGGGTTCGTTGTCTTCAACCTCCTGCGTTCAACTGAGTCGGGAGGGGTATCGATCCCGAACCCGTTGAGCTTTTTGCGGCGCAGCGGCGTCGCTCGACCGGTGCGATCGAAAACCAACGAGCTTGGCTCTGGCGACCTTGCAAGTAACGAACAGATCGTCGCTTGGACCCAGTCAAAAGGCAAAAACGAGACCGTTTTAAATGTGACAGAGCTCCGCGGCAACCAAGGAGTCGCGGTCAAACAGGGGCAACTCATCATTCCCTCAAACGACCGTAATCGGCATATCCTCACGATCGCCAAAACCGGTGGTGGTAAGACCTCGCGCATGATCTTACCGATCTTGTACAGCGACTGTCTGTGCCCCCATCGCTCGACGATAATCTTAGACTCAAAGCCGGAGATGTGGCGAAAGCTCGCGGCCATGACGGCGAAATACAATCCGAAGAAGAAGATCATGTTGTTCAATCCGCTCGACACCGCGCGGAGCCTCAGTTGGAACATCCTGTCGAAGATCGAGGACGATACCGATGCTAAATTAATCGCCAACACGATTATCATGGCGACTGACCAGCCCCAAGCGAAGTCGGACAGTCCGTTTTTTCGTAACAACGCGCTTTCCATTCTCAACGCCATCATGGTTGGGTTGCTCAACGACCCGAAAGAAAAGCTCTCGATGCCCCGTATTCACGAGCTCGTGCAATCGGGTATGAAGAATCTGTGCGACTGGATCGAGGCCCACCCCCATGCACTCCGAACAGCACGCACCTTCGTTGAGCTCGCCCGCTCCGGCTCACAGAACGCTGATACGATCATGTCCGAGCTCGGTATGCGACTGAGCGCATGGGATCTCACGGCGATTCGTGCGACCACCGCCTCCAACGAACTCGATCTTGAGAGCCTCATCGCCGAGCCGACCCTCTTTATCATCGAGCTGCGCGAATCCGAGATCGAGATGCTTCGGCCGATGGCGAACGTTATCATCGTGGAGATCCTGCGATTCTTAACGAAACGAGCTGAGCAGTGCCCCGGAGTATCACTCCCCCGACCGGTGGGGCTCGTGATCGACGAGTTCGCAAGCTCCCTCGGTCGCCTCCCCGACATCCATGTGAAGCTCAACACCCTGCGTTCACGAAACGTCAGTATCGTCGCGGCTATTCAGTCGATCGCTCAGGTAAAAGCCAACTACGGTGACGACGCGGACTCGGTGCTGGCTGGTTTCAGCACGAAGATCTTAATGCCCCCGCTGGACATTCAAGATGCGGAGTGGGCCTCGAAAGAAACTGGGCAGATGACTATTCGGTTTAAGACCGCTTCAAAAGGCTCGAACAAAAAAATAATCGAGTTCTTCGCAAGCCGAAACGACGGGACTCAGGAGCAGGTCCAGCAACGTGCGGTGCTCACCCCGGACGA
>JBILDU010000023.1:0-35077 GCA_044352465.1 Bdellovibrionota bacterium | reverse complement strand
CGTGACAAAGCGCGGCCGAGGGTGTTCCGCATGAGAAGAACGGCTCCCAGCGCCGCGCAAAAGCTCACCACGGGCAGCCATTTCTCAAGACCCATCTCGCTCGGGTGTGGCCACAGCTGACCGCCTGACCAGGCGATATTCGCGAACGGAGCAAGCCCTACAAGGAGCAACCCGAACCCCCAGAGTCGGGCCGTGCTGGCAAAGTCCTCCCGGGTTGACCAGAGGAGGTAGCCAACGACGAGAAAGAGCCAGGGAAGGGAGCCGAATGCAAAGGTTATTTCAGGCTGCGCATGAATAGGCGCGAGGCTCCACAGCCACACCGCCAGGGTAAGCCCGCCGCACCATAGGCTGTTGAGCAGTCTCCTTTGAGCGAGGAGGGTCGCGGGCAGCGTGCATCCAAGCCAGAGGAAGAGTCCCTCATAGCCGTTGCTGGTAAGGTGATAGATCTGCCCGATTAAGCCGATCCCGGCGAGTATATAAAGGGAGAACCCGACGAGAAGCGATTCCCGAACGACGCCAGGGGTGCCGTTGCGCTGCACCACTCCCCAACCGAGAAGACCCAAGGAGAGAAAATAGATGCTCAGCTTCGTTGCAGGCGCAATGTCGTCCCAGTTTGCGGCAACGATACTGATGACTCCCGTTAGGAGAACAGTGATACCGAGTCCTGCGAGCCCATAGAGGACCCAGGCGGCGGAGGGTTGTTCTCGCTCCCACATCCGGATCCGTTCAGTCTGTTCGGCGGTAATGAGTCCCGCGGCGCACCACCTGGAGAGACGTTTTTCTACACTCATAAAGCGATTAGAACACAAGAGTGGTCGTCGAACACGCCGATCTTCGTGTGGCGCACTTTTTTTGTCGGGCCCCAGAGCCGTCAACTAGCTGCGGCGGGATTCGCGGAAGTCACTCTGGAAGTCACTCTGGTGGTACGTCGAGCTTGAGTTGACGGCGGGCCTCGTAGAGAACGATGCTGACGGCGTTACTGAGGTTGAGGCTCCGTACCTGCTCGCATACGATTGGGATCTTTAAAATCTGCGAGGCAGGGTACCGGCTGAGAAACTCCTCGCCCAGCCCCTTGGTCTCGCTTCCGAAGACGATCGCATCGTCCGCCTCAAATGGGGCGGTATGGTAGACGCGCTCGCCGAACTTGGAGAGAAGCCACACGTTCTTCGGGTATCGCGCCGCCAGGTATTCCTCCCACGATTGATGTCGGGTCAACGGGACATGGGGCCAATAGTCGAGCCCGGCGCGTCGCACGGCTTTTTCGGAAAGATCGAATCCCAGTTTCCCGACGAGGTGTAGCGGGGTTTGGGTGGCGGCGCACGTGCGCGCTATCGAGCCCGTATTTTGGGGGATCTGTGGGTTAACAAGAACAACATCCATAGGGGCTCTTTATTCTCTTTCGGGGTTTTTATATGCTGGCGCAGCAGGGTTAGCAAAACAAAGCTTCGCAAACCCGCGCGTGCCGCGTTTAATGATTCTTCGTTTAATGATTCTTCCCTGCCCCATGCATGCATCTGAACGAATGAGGGGGCTGGAGATTCAGGGCGATTCATAACCGACCAGCGGCCCGCATGGGCGATAACCATCAAAATACCTACGTTATAAAATAGTCCTATGCTAAACGCCACGATTGTCAAACGCCTCGACGTCACCCCGGAGCTTATGATCTTGTCGATCAAGCCAGATGGCGGGGTACCTGATTTTCGACCGGGCCAATACGTGGCTTTGGGCCTCTTCGGCTCAGCCGAACGTCCGAGCAATTTCCCTCCGGAGCGGGAGGCCCACGCGCCCGACAAGATTATTAAGCGGGCTTACTCTATCGGCTCGAGCCCCCTGACGCGCGATTACCTCGAGTTTTATATAGCCGTGGTTCCCGATGGGGGCTTGACCTCTCGGTTAGCGCTGACTCGAGAGGGTGATCGGGTGTTTTTAGCCCCGAAGATTACCGGTACTTTTACCCTCGAGCACGTTCCCGGCGATCGCAATCTGGTTCTCGTTTCGACCGGAACTGGGCTTGCTCCGTTTATGTCGATGGTGCGAACTCCGGCAACGTGGACCGGTGGACGGCATATCACCGTGGTTCACGGCGTGCGTCACGCCCACGATCTGGCATACCGAGAGGAGTTGGAGAGTCTTGCCGCCTCGGGCAAGGGGCTCACCTACCACCCAGTGGTGAGTCGTGATGCGGGATGGGCTGGGGCCAAAGGGCACGTCCAGAGTCTCTTTGAGAACGGTCTCGTAGCACTCGATGCGGTGCGCGATAACGTCTTCCTCTGCGGTAATCCGGCGATGATCGAGGGGATGGAGAAGCTTTTGACCTCGCGCGGCTATACCGTTCATTCGAAAAAGACCCCGGGGAATCTCCATCTGGAGAAGTACTGGTAGGGCGGTGCTGTCGAACGGCGTTTCGTCAGGCCAAACGGGAGCCGGGCTGCCTCGAGCGTTTTGATCAATATTATTTCGCCTCGAAGCGGTCCCCCGTATACTGTCGGCGGTCTTATTTTTGATGGAGTTCCGTATGGATAAAAAATCTACCTCGCGGCGTGAGTTTTGTAAGCGTGGCTTACTCGTCCTGTCAGCGATTCCTGTTATCGCGCGGACGCTTGACGGTTCTCCAGCTCTGGCGCAAGCGCTCCCAACCAAGCCGGTTGACCCAGCGGGGAGTCAAGCAACTGCCCTTGGTTACGTTCACGATGCGACGAAGACCGATCTCGTGAAATTCCCCAAGCGTAAAGGGGCAGAGGGAGAAAAGCAGTTCTGCGACAACTGCATGTTCTACCAGCAAGGTGGGCTCAAAGCCGAAGGGATGGAAGGGGAGTGGGGGAAGTGCATCCTCTTTCCTGACGGTCTCGTTGCCGCAAAAGGCTGGTGTAATTCTTGGTCGCCAAAGCCGGCGTAGGTCGCGCGGTTTCGGTTCGACGGGTATCGGTGTGAAGATATGAACATCCTCGAAAAATTTGTCGGTTCGATCCGTAAAAAGTCTCGCGAGGAATGGGAGCGCATTCCCCGTGAGGCGTACGCCGATACCCGTAGTTGGATACAGGCTAATCCAGAGCGAGCTGCTGGGGCTGCTTTTGTTGTTGGCGTTGTCCTCGTACTCGCCTTTAAGATCGTTTTTACCGTAGCGTTTCTTGGCTTTGCTGCGGCTCTCGTCGTGTGGCAGATCGCTTTACCGGAAGCTGAGATGCCAAAAACTCCAGCGCCATCGCAGGATGATCCGAATTCGTGATCTGGTGGCCCTCGGCTGAACTTCCTGGGGGGAGAAAGAACGATCGTTCGGCGAAGACCCCCGCAATCCGAAATTCCATGAGTTCGTTTTTACTCATCACCTGGCGCGAGGCGGGCAGGCTCTCGTGGGTAAGGTCTTGATGATACACAGGTGGCGCGGTGCCGTTTCCGACCGCCCGATGAAAACCTCCGTGGATACCTCAGCGGCGTCGGTGCATCTTAACTATGTGGTTCTGAACCATGTGGTCCGGAGCGCGAGGGTTTAAGCTCTCGGTTGTTCCGCCGATAATATAGTTGAGAGAGCCGATAACGAAAGAATGATGAAGCCGCTACCGTTTCTTCAAATCGCCCATGATCTTGAGGTTGCCGGACTCATTTGGCAGCCCGAAATTGGAGACGAGATCTCTGACCGAAAGGAAGACTCGGCTATCTCAATTCTCGTCGACCCTCACGGCATGACACCGCGGGAGTTGCGCGAGGTGTATCTGTGGCTTCCTACGGTGGAGCAGATAATTCATCAGTTCGAAGCCCGTCAGACGATACTCTTTCATGCGGGGCTCGAATTGACCGATTCGATGATGGTTTATAAGACGGTTATTCAGTCGCGGATCGGTCCGATTGAGTCACGGGCTGCGTCACTCCGGCATTCGCTCGGATTAGCGCTGCGAGACCTCTTGATAAATACCGTCACCGATAGTCTGCACTAAGTAGTCAGCACGAGGATAAAAAACCACAAAGCGTGTATGCTGAGCTCTCAGGTCCCCGGATGACTTTCCTTGGGCGACGCGCTCTCTTCTGCGGCCATGTCTTTATCTTCGTTCCGACAGCTGCGCCGGTACATCACAAACCCGACGATAGCGATAATCACGCCGATGAAGATCGAGTAGATCTTGGCTTGGTGAAGCCATTCGATGACGGTTTCGAAATGCTCTGAGGCGAAGTACCCGAGTGCAAGCATGAGGGGGGCGCTGATTAGCGCTGCCACTGCGTCCGCTGCCAAGAAGGTGGAGAATCGCATCCGCAACGCCCCACATGAAAGGAAGGTGAGGGTGCGGAGGTAGAAGAGGTGACGCGCAACAAAGATCATCGGCACGCTACTTCGTTCCATGCTGAGCCGTATGCGTTTCAGTCGATATCGGGCGCGGGGAGTTTGGAATACCTTCCGCTTAAATACCGAGGGCCCGAGCCACCGACCGAATGTGTATATCAGCACGTCGCCGATGATGATACCGCTATAGCAAACGATGAAGATAAGCTCGGGACTGCTCTTGCCGAGCTGAATCAATATTCCGCCGAAGATGAGGGGAAGATCCTCCGGGATAGGTAACCCGATGGCTCCGCCCATGAGCATAAAAAAGAGAGCGATATAAATATAAACGCCGTCTTGGGCGAGAATCCACTCGTACATCGCGTCTACTATGGTACACCCGGCAGTTCGGTGCAACACCGTGTGGCCGGTCTGGCGCGGCTCTCCAGCACGATGTTCTTAGCTGGTATCCCGGCGGAGTGTTTCTCACCTTTGTGGCTTCTCGGGGTGAGCCGGGCGGTGAAAATCGCTACCCGCGTCCTGTCAGCGCGCGGTCCAGTAGATCAACGAGGAGTCCGATACTCGCTTCATCCCGTGGGGTGAGCTCGCTCTTTGAGTTGATTCGGTCGGCGTAAATAACTCCGATACAGCGTGTGCCGAGACCTACGGGGATGGCGACAAGCGGCCAGCCATCGGGAAGCAGGGGATCCCCGCGGTAGATCGGCCGCCCCTTTGCGAACGCTAGTCCATCCGGCGTTCCGCCCCGGACCCCTTCCTCGATCGAGCGTTGCATCGTCTTTGGATCGAATTTAGCTATATTGCCGAGCGTCATCCGGCCGACGAGGGTTTTTTTACCGGGGCTCAGCAGCAGGAGGAGCACCCGCTCGAAGTCGAGTCCACCAGCCACCGTCTCCATCACCGTCGTGATAATCGAGGCAGGGGGTTCACGGGAGGCTACGGCCTCCCGAATCTCTTCAACAAACCGGTTAAAGCGATCCTCGTTGGCGCTGCCATCAGGCTGGGCGGCCACCGCGTCGGGGGAGGCATATCGACCGATGAAATCGGGGAGGGTCGGTAGGCTTACTTCAACGGTGGCACAGTGCTTCGCAAATACGGAGGGGAGCTCTCCGACCGTGACCGCGAGTGTCTTCGCCTCGATGCCGAGCACACGGGTAATCTTACTGATCTGGTTGTCGAGATCCATCGCGCCACGATTTGAGGCGATCGATTCGGAGATCGCTTTGGCCGCGAACAGGGCGTTGCCGGTTCGGAGGATCGAAAGTTGCTCGGCGACGAGCCCCCGCTCTTTGCTCATCGGTTGGGGCTTGTCAGCTGCAGCGATGACCTCAGCGTAGAGGTCGGGTAGCTCCAGTGCGCGAATCACCTCGATGCTTAACTCGGTACGCGAGAGGCCGATCATTTCCGAGAGGCTCTGGCTAAGCGAGAGCCCTTTCGCTTCAGCGCGCTTGAGCGCGCGGTCGTAGACCTGTGGAAAGTAATACGCCACCAGGAGGGGACCGATCTCGGCGAGGAGGCCAGCTAGGTAGCCCCCTTCCTCGACCGTCGTCGAGGGCCGCTGGGGCCCCAGTGTCTTGGCGAAAGAGCTCGTGAGGAGTGAGGTAATCACCGACTGCTGCAGGCAGGTAGCGAACGGTCCACCCCGACGAGCAGGCCCCACGAATTTCTGGAGGAGTACCAGCCCAGCACACAGATCGATGAGTGCTTTCATCCCGATCTGAATTACCGCTTGGCTTACCGTCATGACCGGTTTGCTGCGGCGATAGAACGAGCTGTTCACGAGATGGAGCACTCGAGCACCGAGGGTTGGTTCGCGCAGAATCAACTCGGTGAGTTGGTTCGCGGTGGTGCGGGGATCGTTTGCAAGGGTACGCAGTTCCCCGACAATTCGTGCGTTGGCAGGAAAATCGCCGTCTTGTCTCAGAGCGCCGCGAAGCTTTTCGAGAAATTGCTCCGGGGTAAGCGGTTTGCCTGATGTATCAAGAAGGTCGGTGTTTGGAGTGGGAGGAGATGTCATCATGCCACGTTCCTTCGTGTGAGCACCGCTTCAGCAGAGCGGTCACCGCGCTAGCCATTCCTAAGCGCATTCGAAAAGGTCAGCTCCCGCACCGTTCGTACTACTTCGCTCGGACGAAAAGGTTTCGGTATGAAAAGAGACGCGCCGGCGTGAAGCGCCGACTCTTTATCTCTTTCAAACGCGCACGCACTCAACACAATGATCGGCAGGCTCGCCAGAGCTCCCGGCGAATTGCGTACATGCTCAATAAGCCTCAGACCACTTTCGCCGGGAATAGCGAGGTCGGTCAAGATGATGTCGGGTGGTGCGACCTCAATCGACCCGAGACCCTCTTTAACCGAGTGAGCCGTCCGGACGTCCCCTCCGGCGGCAAGGAGGATCTGTTTGAGCACCTCGCAGGTATCGAGATTGTCGTCAACAACCAGCATTGAGAGACCGTCGAGCCGAACTGCTGCGATATTCGTTTCGGGCTCAACCGTTGAGCGGGCACCCCCTTCGGCAAGCGGTATCATAAACCAAAAGGTCGATCCTTGCCCCACGGTGCTCTCAACCCCGATTCGTCCCCCGTTCAGTTCGATAAGCTGTTGGGTCAAGTTCAGCCCGATACCGGTGCCTTCCTGCTCTTTACTGTAGGTATCTTCGCCTCGCTCGAAACGCTCGAACAACTTCGCCATCTTTTGGGGCGAGATGCCTACCCCGGTATCGGTGATGGAGAAGCGCATCTTATCAACGACGATATCCACCGTCACGGTGACCTCGCCCCCTCGTGGGGTGTACTTCACCGCGTTCGACATAAGGTTAATGATGATCTGCTGCAGATGCTTTTGATCAGCGAACACAGCTGAGTCTTCGAGGTCGGCGGGGATCTCGAGTGGTCGAAGGATCACCCCTTTGGAGACCGCCGTCTGCTGCATCATCTTGAAAGCGTAGTGAAGTAGCTCTTTAACCCTAACGCGCGACGCCTCGGCCTCTTCTTTACCGGATTCGACACGCGCGAGGTTGAGCACGTCATCGATCAAGGTCTTGAGGTGTTCGCTGGAGCGGGTAATGGCATTGAGGCCGTCCCGTTGCTTGTCGTTGAGAGGTCCAAAGAGTCCATCGGCGAGAACGCTTGAATATCCCACAATCGCGGTGAGCGGGGTGCGGAGCTCGTGGCTCATGTTGGCGAGGAAGCGTGATTTCGCCTCGTTCGCCTCCTCAGCCCGGGCTGTTTGGACCGCCAGATCGGCGGTGCGAGATTCAACGAGCTCGACGAGGCGTTCGGTATACGCCGTCAGTTGCGCCTGATTTCGCGCGTTGGCTATGGCGACTCCAGCCCCTTGGCAAAACTCTTCGAAGCGAACCCGCTCGCTCGCATTCATCGTGGTTTCGCGGCGGTACCCGATGAGAAGCACCCCCATCGGTTCGCCCTGAGCCTCAAGGCAACAGAGGTCGACCGATTGGAGCCCCAGGGGCTCAGCGAAAATAAGACCGTGGTCGGGGTACTTCTTAAAATTACTCGCCGACAGTTGCCCCCCGATCCGCATGGCCTGAGCGATGAGGCCGGTGGAGACTCTGAGAGCCTCGGGGAGCTGCTCGGCAGTGCAACCGAAAAAGCCTTGGGGCCGGAGGGATTCGCGTGCCTCATCGAGGAGGAACGTGACGGCGATATCGGCGGTGAATCGAAATGCGCTCTCACGGGCGAGGCTCTTGGCGACTCTCCCGAGACCCGCGTTTCCAGCGATGAGCTGATTGAGCTCGTTCAGCACTTCGAGGCGGTCGGAGAGATGTTGGATATTAGTCGACATCCGCTGGCGTTCGAACACCATCGCCGCATAGTGGCTCAGCGAGACGAGCTTATCGAGAGCCAGCGGTGATAACTCACGATCGGTGAGGACCGAGAGCGAACCCACTGGTGCTCCAAGACACACAAGCTCGAAGGTATGGTAGTCCCCGGAGATCGAGTGGCGGGCGATATTAGTTGCCATCTGAATCGCCACCCGTGGCGAGCGCTCGCCTTCGTCCACGGGGGAGGGATTCGGAGTAAATTGGCCCGCGGTCGATACGGCGATCTGACCCCCCTGATCGGTTTCATCCGGCAGGTAGAGCGCGGCTCCCAGAACCCCCGGCGTCGCCGTGGCACACTCGGTGATCGCACCGTAGATCGACCACGGCTCCTCGCCGTTCTGAATAAGGCCGACGATCGGCGCGATCGGATCGCCGCTCGACTGCACCGGCGCAGTGCGGCTTCCTCGGGCATTATCGCATGAGCGTCGCGACATCGATTGACACCTCTTCGAAACCACCCAGTCTCAAAACCTAGGAACGCCCCCACCAACATCGTTGGGGATGTTCTACGAACCGGTCGGAAAACGGTCCTCTGGATCCTCTCGAGTCGATTCCCGTACGTGGTCTAAAAAATATTCGGATATATCATCGGCAGGTTTCGTGGCTTCCTTAAGTCAAAAAGAGCTAAATAATCATTTGTTTTTAGGTGTTTAGCGCCACGCTCCCTGTTGGCCCACCAGCTGGCTTCAGAGGCCCGCTCGCCGGTTGGGTCGGGCGGGGCCTCACTTTCCAGCGAGCTTTACTCTCGCTATCCTGTGGCCCGGCTGGGAGAAGTTTCGAGAGAACGGAATGACGGCGGAGGCATTAGGATCTGAAATCGGGGCGTTGGTTGCGGGGCGAGAGCTCCGCACCGTGCGGGAACGGCTCATCGACCTCGCCCCAGCCGATGCGGCTGAACTGATTAACCTTTTACCTCCCCAGGACCAGGCGGTCGTATTTCGCATACTCCCCCGCGAGTTGGCCACCGAGGTGTTCGAGAATCTTCAGCCGGATAATCAGGTTCGGCTGCTCAGTACCCTCGGCGACAGCCGGGTGGCGGTCATTCTGAATGAGATGGCTCCCGATGATCGTACAGCGCTCCTCGAAGAGTTCCCTGCTCAGGCATCCCGGAAGCTCTTGGGGCTTCTCTCGAAGGAGGAGCGACAGGTAGCGCTGACCCTTCTTGGGTACCCAGAGGGGAGTGTCGGGCGACTGATGAGCCCCGACTACGTCGCGGTCGAGGAGAGCTGGACCGTCGACGACGTTCTCAAGTTCATCCGAGCAAACGGCCCTGACAGCGATACCCTCAACGTCATCTACGTTGTCGATAAAAACGGTCGACTCGTGGATGAGATTCCTCTGCGGACGATCCTCCTGTCCCCACCGGAGATGGGGGTAGGGGAGCTCATGAACCGTACCTTTGTGGCTTTGCAGGCGACCGATGATCAAGAGGTCGCGGTCGGAAGTTTTAAAAAATACGATTATGTCGCGCTCCCGGTGATCGACTCGCTCGGATTTATTCTCGGGGTCGTGACGGTCGATGACGTCCTCGATGTCGCCGAGGAGGAAGCTACAGAAGATATTCAAAAACTCGGTGGTGTTGAGGCTCTCGGTGAGCCGTATATCAAACTCTCGTTGCGGGAGTTAATCCGGAAACGGGCGGTGTGGCTTGTCGTGTTGTTCGGTGGCGAGATGCTCACGGCGACGGCGATGGGCTATTACGAGTCGCAGATTCAGCGTCAGGTGATGTTGGCTCTTTTCATTCCGTTGATTATATCCAGTGGGGGGAACTCGGGCTCGCAGGCCTCAACGCTCGTGATCCGCGCCCTCGCGATCGGTGAGATAACGCTCAAAGATTGGTGGCGGGTCTTACGTCGTGAAATCGTGGCCGGGCTCGCTCTTGGAGCTATCCTTGGGGCACTCGGATTTTTGCGAATCTATCTTGCTCCTTTCTTTGGTAGCACCTCTTTTGGTCCCGAGTGGGGCTACATGGGCATCGCGGTTGGGCTCTCGCTCACCGCGGTTGTGCTGTGGGGGGTTATTATGGGCTCAATGTTGCCCCTGCTGCTTAAACGGCTCGGGGTTGACCCGGCGACCTCTTCCGCACCGTTCGTTGCGACGGCGGTGGACGTCACGGGGCTGGTGATATACTTCTCGATAGCTTCAGCGGTGCTGGCCCGCCACCTGTAGGAAGTCTTCTCGCTCTGTCGGTCCAGACTGAGCAGGGGCATGTCTCGGAGTGCTCCATCGAGCCCCGTGGTCGCGCTTCGGCGTCATCGCTCGTTGCAGGCCCCGTCTCGATTTTCCCGCAGCTACTCCGCAGGCGCTATTCCGCCACCGCTGGCGCAAATCCCCGGCGCATCGTGTTCTCGCAGACGGTGCGCGAGTGGACAAACTGGAGGAGGTAGTCGGGGCCTCCGGCTTGGGCGCCGATACCCGACAACTTAAATCCACCGAACGGCTGCCGTCCCACCATTGCGCCGGTGCATCCCCGATTAATATACAGATTCCCGACCTTGATGGTGTGAACGGCGAGCTCGATGTTTGCAGGCGAGCGACTAAACACTCCGCCGGTAAGGGCAAAGGAGGAGTCGTTCGCGAGTTCGATGGCGTGGGCGAAGTCCCGCGCCTGACAACACCCGACCACCGGACCGAATATCTCCTCGCGCCACGCCGGGCTCGTTGTCTCGACGTCGCGGAAGATAGTGGGTGGGATGAAATAACCGGTCGCGGGGGTCGTCCCCTTATAAGCTAACCGAGACGAATTTTCGATTGCGGCGATGATCTTAAATATTCGGGTCTGGCTTTCCGCGTCGATCACTGGGCCAACAAGGGTCGCCGGGTCGCTCGGTGCGCCAACGATGAGATCGGCTGCCGCGGCAACAAGGCGGGCCATGAACGGCTCGTAGGCATCGCCGACAATGATACAGCGGGAGCACGCCGAGCATTTTTGCCCCGAAAATCCGAACGCCGAGTAGAGAACCCCTTTGATCGCTTCGTCGAGGTCGGCGTCCTCATCGACGATGATTGCATTCTTGCCGCTCAATTCGGCGATGACTCGCTTGAGGCTTTCCTGGCCCGGCTGTACCTGGGCTGCGGTTTTGATGATCTCCAAGCCGACTGACTTCGAGCCGGTGAAGCAGATCATGTTGACATCGGGGTGCGAGACGAGCTGGCGACCAACGACTTCACCGAGGCCGGGAAGAAAGGCAAACGCATCTTTGGGCACACCGCATTCGAGGAGGATGCGTGCGAACTCGCCGGCGATTAGGCTCGTCTGTTCCGCTGGTTTGAGGACCGCGCAGTTGCCGGTGACGAGCGCCGCTACGGTCATGCCACAGGCGATCGCGAGGGGAAAGTTCCACGGTGCGATGACGACCGCTATACCGCGGGGGATGTGGAAGTAGTGATTGTTTTCACCGGGAAGCTTTTGCATGAGTTTCGGTGGGCCGAGTAACTCCATCTGCTCGGCGTAGTAGTCGCAAAAGTCGATCGCTTCAGCAACATCAGCATCGGCCTCTTTCCATGGTTTGCCCGCTTCGCGAACGATGAGCGCCGAGAGGGTGTGACGCTCGGTGCGCATCTTGGCTCCGACGGCGCGGAGAACCTCACAGCGGTTGGCAAAGGGGGTCCTTGACCACGTCGCGTAGCCGCCCTTGAGGCTCTTCAGCGCCTCGTCCGCATGCGCCGCAGTCGCGAGGGTGACGAGACCCACGGTGACGAGTGGATCGGCTGGATCGACGCTCGCGAGTGTCTCTCCGGTATTAATCGCTACGCCGTTGATAATCGGAGCTGACTTGAATCCACCGCCCTGTATCTTGGAGGCGACTCCGTCGAGGGCTTTTTGAAACGCTTCGCGGTGAGTGGCGATCGTAAAGTCCGTAAAAGGTTCATTCTGAAACATAGGCTATCCTTGGCGCTGCGTTGAAAAGTTTTATTGTCGCGTATCCCGAAACCACTGCTCCGCCGAGCTCAAGACTCTCTGGGTGACCTCCTATTCTCGCAGCACCGGCTCGCGCAGGAGCTCCTCAACCGTCTCCGCATCGAAGAACGTATGTCGGAGAAACGACTCATTGGAGGTATTCTCGAGGAGTCGCCGCACCAGATATCCCATACCCGGGAGCATCTCGCCTAACGGCACATACATACGCACAAGATAGCTTCGTTTCGCGAACGCTCGGGCGATCGGCTCAGCCATCCCGTAGAGCATCTGCAGCTCGAAATCTTTGTTGGTAAGACCCTTTTCCTCGGCGTAACACACCGCGTGGGCGAGCGACCGGATGTTGTGTGAGCCGAAAGCGGGGAGGACATCTCGGTAGTTATCGATGAGGAGGCGGCTGCACTCCTCGTAATTCGCATCAGAGCTCTCCTTCTTTGACCACAGTGGGGAAGGCCAGCGGTTCTGCTCGCAGACGATCGTTTCCTGGTCCCAATACGCCCCTTTGACGAGCCGCACCGCGATTGGTGAGCCACGTTTGCGGGCGTAATCGATAAAGTCGGCAGTCACGTCGCGCGCCGCTTTTGCGTAGGCCTGAATAACGATACCAGGGTAAGGGAAATCCTTGAACTCGGGGCTCGAAAACACCCGCTTAAAAGTCGCGTAAATGATCGGGTTTGAGCCGGAGTCCTCAGCGTCGACATAAACGAGCGCGTTGACCTCTTTGGCTTTGCGGACGATCGTCGTCAGCCGTTCCGTGAGAACCCCGACGCTTCGGTCGAAATTGAGGGCGCTCGTTTGAGAGTACAGCGCCGAGAGCTTCACCGAGACGCAGATGGGGCTCCGTTCGCCGGGATGCCCCGCGATGAGGGGCGCACTCTCGCCCCAGCCGGGCATCTCTCGCCCAAGGACCGTCAATGCCTCAAGGTATCGGTCAACATAAGCCTGAGCCTCCGGTTCCGAGAGGGAGAATTCCCCGAGCAGGTCGACCGTTGAGGTCATCCCCAGCTTGCGCAGCCGCCGCAGCGACTTCAGGGAGTCCTTAGGGTTTTCGCCGGCGATGAACTGCGACGCCATCTGTTCGACGCTCTTACGGACCACGAGTGCGGTAACCTTGGCGCGGAGCGAATCGGGTTTGACGTTGAGTCCCCATTCCATGAGTCCGTGGATCGATGCGCCGACTTTCCCCAGATATTCGTTCACGTGCGTGGCGACCGCCGCGCTGCTCCGGAGCGATGGCAGCACGTCGACGAGACGGAACATGTTGAGCTTGAACTCCGGCTTGGTCATGGACCATTCCATGATTCGACCGCTCCAATAGTTCTTGTTGAAAGCGGAGGGCTGCTCCCGACCGATGTCGGCAAAAATCTCCCGTCCGAAAGCGGTGATCTTAGAGTTGCGTGCTTTGATGGTGGTATCGGTTGGTGCGGGAGAGGTCGAGTGAGCCATGAGATGTGGAGCGACGTTCATAAAGTTTTTTATGCAGACAGTCTGTATTCGTTTCCGTCCTTATTCTAAATCGAGACGTACGTCGATTTATATCAACACCACCTCACGCGGTGGTAGCACATTCAAAGCCTATATTTTACTACGTCGGAGATGGAGAAGCTATCGTCGAATCAGTAATAAAACCAGCGGTCTTGCAAGCCGCAGTCGTCCGCTACAGAGGCATCGGTCGGCGAAGCTGCAAAACCCCCGAGCATCTCAACGGTCTCCACCGTGGGCAGTCGTTGAGTGCGTCCCACGAAAAGAGTTTTTCACAACTCCGTTAGAAATCAAGCTCCACCAGGACTGTGTTTGCCTCGACCACATCGCCGGGTAGAGCCTTGATCGCTTTTACTTTCCCCGCGGTTGGTGCTTTGAGGAGGTGTTCCATCTTCATCGATTCGATGACGAGAACGGTGTCTCCGGCCTCAAGGGGATCTCCCACAGCCGCCTTAATGCTGACCACTTTCCCCGGAAGAGGGGAGCGGATCTCGCGGGCATGGGCAAGGGGATCGGTCTCCCGTTTTTTTAGCGCCGGCTGAATCTCCTCAAGGGAGCAGGTCCCGCGGGGGGTCTTGACCCAAATTCCGCTTCTTCCCGCAAATACCTCGGCGCACTCGCTGTGCCCATCGACGGTGAACGAGAATCCGATCGGAGCAAAGGCGAGGTCGTTGAGAGTAAACGAAATTTCCCCCGCGCTGACGGAGTATCCCGCATTACCGTGACGGCTGAGGGTCGCCTGTATTGTCTCCTTGTTGACCACAAAAGTTGCGGCGATGCGGGGTGAGCCCGCCAGTCGAAAACCTGAGTTGGTTTGCCACGGATCGAGCTCCGCGCCGGCGCGCTCCCGTAGCCGCTCGATAAGAGCAAGCGCCGCGGCCCGGGCACCCTCACGGCGCCTCGAGGCGACCGCGGGCAGGAGCGTCGTCGCGTAATGGGTATCGTGCTCCATTGCTTGCACCGCCCCATCGTTGAGGAGCGAGAGAAGAAAACCGACGTTGGTCTTGACGCCGAAGGCGCGCAGTTGGTGAAGAGCCTCAACACTTGCGCGGATCGCCTCACCACGATCGGCCCCGCTGACGATGAGTTTACCGAGGAGTGAATCGTAGTAATGCGAAACCGCGTCCCCGGTCATAAACCCGGTATCGAACCGGACGTGCTTACCGTTCGGTGGCATGAACAGTTCGAGACGTCCGGTTGAAGCAACGAAGTTATCCTCCGGTGATTCAGCGCAGATTCGACACTCGATAGCTGCGCCGCACGGCTCCGGGACCCCGCGGGGGAGGATCGCGCCCAGTTTCTCACCCGCAGCAACCCGAAGTTGAATCTCAACGAGGTCGAGACCGGTGACCGCCTCGGTCACAGGATGCTCAACTTGGAGGCGACTATTCACCTCCAAAAAATAAAAGTTACGCTCCTGGTCGAGCAGAAACTCTACCGTGCCGGCGTTCTCGTATTTCGAAAGTTGACCTAGTCGCCGTGCGGCGTCGTGAATGGCTGCGCGGAGCTCGGGCGGCAAATTGGCTGCAGGGGCCTCCTCAATAACTTTCTGGTGATTGCGCTGAAGTGAACAGTCGCGGTCGCCGAGGACGAGCACGGTCCCGGAGCTATCTCCCATGATCTGCACTTCGATGTGGCGCGCATGTTCAACGAGCTTTTCGACGAATACCCGACCATCCGCGAAGAACGCCTGCGCTTCCCGCGCCGCTCCAGCCAAGGCGGGTTCGATTTCGGCCACGCTTTCGACCCGGCGCATCCCTCTGCCGCCGCCACCGCTCGCTGCTTTGACGAGAATGGGGTAGCCGTACTGCTGTGCAAACGCTTCGACTGCATGCACGTTCTCGGCGGCAGAGGCCGCTTGTGCCGCGAGGGTTATGCCGGGAACGAGCGGCACTTGTGCTTGCGCCGCGAGCGCCTTCGCCGCAATCTTGTCACCCATGAGGGCGATGACCTGCGGTGCGGGGCCGATAAGCTTGAGACCAGCCTGGTGGAGCGCCTCGGCGAATACGGTGTTTTCAGCGAGAAACCCGTAGCCTGGGTGTATCGCCTCAGCCCCGGTCTTGAGGGCCGCGTCGATGATTCGCTCGATTGAGAGATACGAATCCTTACTTTCCGCTCCGCCGATAGCGACACTTTCGTCGGCGCTCCGGCGGTGCAGGGCGTGTTCATCGGCGCTGGAAAATACTGCCACCGAACCGATTCCGAGTCGCCGACAGGTGCGGGCGATACGGCAAGCGATCTCTCCACGGTTAGCGATGAGAACTTTTTTAAACATGCACGCTTTTCCTAAAGACAGCCCAGATATTAAGTTCGGAATACACCGAAACGCGCTTCCGGCCAGGGGGCGTTTCGACTTGAGGCGATCGCAAGGGCGAGGACATCTCGGGTTGTGGCAGGATCGATGATACCGTCGTCCCATAACCGGGCAGTTGAGTAGAGCGCGTGCGCCTGCTCGTTGTAGCTCGTTTCGATCTCGCTCTTGTATGCCTGAGCCTCTCCCTCAGACCAGGATTTGCCGCGAGCCTTGAACGAATCAGCCCGAACCTGTGTCAGAACGTGTGCGGCTTGCTCAGGACCCATCACCGAGATTCGTGCATTGGGCCACATGAAAAGGTAGCGGGGCTGATACGCTCGGCCCGCCATGCCGTAGTTGCCCGCTCCAAAAGAACCCCCAACAATCACCGTGAATTTCGGAACGCTTGAGCACGAAACTGCGGTGACAAGCTTGGCGCCATCTTTAGCGATGCCCTGACGCTCGTAGTTTTTCCCAACCATGAAGCCGACGATGTTTTGGAGGAAGACAAGCGGGATACCCCGTTGATTGCATAGTTGGATAAAATGCACCCCTTTAAGAGAGCTCTCCGAGAATAGAATCCCGTCGTTGGCGAGAATCCCCACGAGATGACCACCGATTCGCGCGAATCCGCAGATGAGGGTGGTTCCGTAGTGGCGCTTGAACTCGTCGAACTCGCTTCCGTCAACGATTCGAGCCAGGATCTCCCGCATCGGAAAATATTTTTTCCGATCGGCCGGTATCAATCCATAAATTTCGGTCGGATCGAAAAGTGGCAGCGTCGGTGCGCTCACGTCGGCCGGATGGCGGTAGCGCGGTCCAAGATTCCCGATGACCCGTCGGGCGATCCGGAGTGCATCGAGATCATCCTCGGCGTAGTGATCGGTGACCCCGCTCATGCGGCAGTGGACCTCGGCTCCCCCAAGCTCCTCCGCCGAGATCTCTTCGCCCGTGGCCGCTTTGACGAGTGGTGGGCCCCCGAGAAAGATCGTGCCTTGCTCTTTCACGATGATCGCCTCGTCGCTCATCGCCGGCACATAAGCCCCCCCGGCGGTACATGAGCCCATCACCACCGCGATCTGCGGGATATTGAGCGCACTCATCCGCGCTTGGTTATAAAAGATCCGCCCGAAATGATCCCGATCGGGGAAGACCTGGTCTTGGAGCGGGAGGAACGCCCCCCCTGAGTCTACGAGGTAGATGCAGGGGAGATGGTTCTCGAGGGCGATCTCTTGAGCGCGCAGATGTTTCTTCACCGTCATCGGGAAGTAGGTTCCCCCTTTTACGGTGGCGTCGTTCGCGACGATCATGCACTCGCGACCACTAATCCGGCCGATCCCGGTTATCATGCCGGCGCCCGCACGCACCCCCTCGTAGAGACCGAGTCCGGCGAGGGTGCCCAGTTCGAGAAACGGCGACCCCGGGTCGAGGAGCCGCTCCACTCGCTCACGGGGGAGGAGTTTGCCCCGTTCCTGATGACGAGCGATCTGATCGTCGGTTGGTGGATCGATTGTGGCGGCAAGTTCAGCTCGATAACGAGCCGCGAGCTCGGCAAACGCCCCCCGGTTGGAGAGGAACTCAGGGTCGGTGGTGCTTATCTTCGATCCAAGCGGCATAGGCGGTGAGCCTCCACGAACGGCAAAGTGCGACCGGACGATACCAATCTTAGGTCGATGCGTAAACAACACGGCGTGAGGAGGTCGATAAAAATAGTCATGCGATTCAGTCGGTTGCGGTAGCCGAAGAGGTCGCCTAGAGCAACTGTTCGATCAACCGCGCCAAAGCCCGTTGGCGCGCCATCTGATAGAGGCGCTGTTGAAGAGCGTTGGTTTTCCCCTTCGGTTTTTCCCTGCCCGGTTCTAACGAGGTTCTTCTCTCACAGTATTGAACGGTGGCCGACGTGTTGTCGGCGCCTTAGGTTTGCCCGGATTACCGGCTTTGGAGGGGGTATGTCTGACTTTATGAATTTGGACGGGGATGGGGCGCAGGCGCGCGATCGGCGGAATAGATCCCGGGGCGGGGGAGATCCGGCGAGGGATGAAGGTGCGGAGAATGGGCCCCGCGCCCGTCACCCGAGGGATTTCGCGGGCGGTGCATCTCCCGATACCGACCCGTTGGGTGAGCTCTCCGCTCCGCTGTGGAATACCCCGAGCCTCACCCACCCACTCCGAGATGTCATCAAACAGGTCCGCGAGGAGCTCAGGGTTTTCGGACGTGAGTCGAACCGCGAATCGGCTTCGTTTGGGTTCTCCCACCGCGGCCCTGAGCCGGTCTCGATGACGTTGATGCGCGCGTGTTGTCGAGAAGCTGCTGCGCTGCTCGAGCAGCACGTTGAGTATATGGGGGACGGTAGCGCCCAGGCGCTTAAAATGAGGCTCCTCGCCGTTGCGGTGCAGACCGAGCTTCAGGAGTTCGATATATACCTCACTCACAGCAATTTCCGGGGTGGGGTTGTCGGGGAGGGTGATCTGGCCAACCTTTTAACGGTGGTAAACGCGCTCAGCGGGAACCTCGGCCAACGGTTGGTTGAGTTCGACGCAGTGCAGCGCTCCCTCGATGGATAGAAGCGGCGAGTGTCGCCGTCCGCTTGACCATCCGCGCGCTTCGCCCCACAATGACCACTCGAGGGGTGATGGCGTACTGGTTAGTCAAATCTGAGCCGAGCGTTTACAGCATCGCGGACTTCAAGCGCGAAAAGGTGACCCATTGGCACGGGGTGCGAAACTATCAAGCGCGCAATTTTCTCAAGGCGATGGTGCCGGGGGATGATGTCCTTTTTTATCACTCGAACGAAGCCCCGGTTGGGGTTGCCGGCATCGGTCGGGTGAAAAAGCAGGCCTATCCAGACCCAAGTCAATTCGAACGGTCGAGTGATTTTTTTGACCCCCGGGCGAAAGTCGATGCGCCACGGTGGTTTTGCCCCGATCTTGAGTTCGTCGCAGCGTTCCGGGAGATCGTCACTTTAGAGGCCATTCGTGCGGAGCGTGCGCTTGCCGGGATGGTTCTTCTGAAGAAGGGATCCCGTCTCAGTGTCCAACCGGTATCCTCGCTTGAATTCAAAGCGATCCTCCGTTTAGGGGGCTCGTCGGGGGCGGGGATATCTCATCAACGGAAGAAGTCGTGAGTAGAATTCCGATTAAAAGTGCGGCCGATATCGCCGCGATGCGTGAAGCGTGTCGGGTAACAGCCCAGATCCTTGACGCCGTTGGAGAGGTCGTCCATCCCGGTATCTCAACCGAGGAGATTAATACCTTTGTCGATCGGATGACCCGCGAGCTCGGCGCGGTGCCCGCGCCGTTGAACTATAAGGGCTTTCCGAAATCGGTCTGCACCTCACTCAACGATGTGGTGTGTCACGGAATCCCGAGCCCGTATGTAACCCTTAAAAAGGGGGATATCATCAACATCGACGTTACCTCGATTAAGAACGGATTTCACGGCGATGCCAGTCGGATGTACTACGTTGGTGGTAAAGAGTCGTGCCCTCTGGAGGCGCAAGATCTCGTCGAGCATACCGCCCAGGCCCTCAAGGTGGGTATCGAAACGGTTCGTCCGGGCTCCCACGTCGGGGACATCGGGGCGGCGATTCAGGCCTTCATTCAGTCAATCGGGAAGGGCTATGGGATCGTGCGGGAATACACCGGCCACGGACTGGGGCGGGAATTCCACGAGCCGCCCCAGGTCGTTCATATCGGTAAAAAGGGGATGGGGGAGAAGCTCGCCCCGGGGATGACCTTTACGATCGAGCCGATGATCAACGTCGGCGATGCCAAGACCGTTCTCTCCAAGGTTGATGGTTGGACCGTGCGGACAGCCGATGGATCTTTGTCGGCACAGTGGGAGCATACCCTCTTAGTCACTCCGACCGGGTACGAGATCCTGACGGTGTCGTCGTGACGAACTTGTCTTCCTGAAAACTGCTCTTCGTGAAAACTGCGCCGGCATGAGACGCGGGTCCTCCCCAACGCCACCTCGGCTGCAGTGCCGTGTCGCTTTGGGGAACGCGGTAGATCAAAGAGCTTTGTTTCAAGAACTGCGTTCTCTCACCGGGCCATCATCTCGGAAGACCTCCCGTGCCTGCGGAGGCGTCGTCACGACCACATCGCGGTGCAGCGGGTAGGTCGGGACCTACTCCTCTTCACGCAGGAAAACAAAGCGCTCCATCCCTTGACTCTCAATAATGAAGCGGGTCCCTTTCTTAAGGTCGACCTCGCGCATCGCCGCACGGAAATCGGTGACATCGCCGACCGCTTTCCCGTTGATGCTGATGATGATGTCGGAAGGAGCTACCCCCGCGCGGGCGGCAAGCCCACCGGGACGAACCTTGGCGACTACTACACCGCCGGTCCGGCTCGACTTAAGGCGCCGCGCCAAATCGGGGGTAAGCGTTTCCACGGTAATTCCGATATCGATCGCCGGCGTTTCGTCGGAGTCCTCCTCCGCCGCCTGGCTTGGCATGCTCGAGGGAAGCTGTCCGATTGTAATCGTTGTATTCATCGATTTGCCGTTTCGCCATACGTCGGCCGCAACCTTGGTTCCCGGTTTGATGCCGGCCACTCGATTGCGAAGCTGATTAATGTTCTTCATCTTCTCGCCATCCAGCGAGACGATGATGTCACCTTGCTGAAGTTTCGCCTTCGCCGCTGGTCCGTTCGGCTCGATGTGGCCGACCAAAGCGCCCTCGGTGGCACCATAGTCGAACGATTTGGCGAGGTCTTCATTGAGGTTCTGGATGCCGATTCCGAGCCATCCACGCACGACCTTACCGGTCGAAATAAGGCTCTCCATCACTTTTCGCGCCATGTTGATCGGGATGGCGAACCCGATACCCATGTACCCGCCGCTGCGGGAGAATATCGCTGTGTTGATGCCGACGACCTTCCCATCGAGGTCGACGAGAGGTCCACCGCTGTTACCTGGATTAATCGCGGCGTCGGTTTGGATGAAATCCTCGTACTGGGACCCTCCCATAATCGAACGACCCTTGGCGCTTACGATGCCCGCTGTAATCGTATTGTCGAGACCGAAAGGATTGCCTGATGCAACGACCCACTGACCTATTTTGAGTGCGTCCGAATCGCCAAGTAACGCCGGTACTAGGTTCGGGGCCTTAATCTTGATAACCGCGAGGTCGGTCCGATCGTCTCGGCCCACTACCGTGGCTTTAAAGGTACGGTCGTCGTGGAGCCGAACGGTAACCTCGTCGGCGTCTCCCACGACGTGGTTATTCGTGAGGATATGGCCCGCGCCGTCAATAATCACTCCGGTACCGAGCCCTTGTTGCTGGGGCTGCGCCTCAGGCCCCATTCCCTGGCCAAAGCGGTCAGCGAGATCGTCTCCGAAAAACTCACGGAACTGGTCAAAGAACGGATCCCCTTTAGGCGCCGGTCCCGGCCCCGCTCGCCGCGATTTTTTTGTGGAACTCACGTTCACGACCGATGGTGTGATCGCATCCGCGACTTTTTCGAACGCGGTGGAGAGCGCCTTGGCGTGCTCAATCGGTGCGATCGAGTCTTGGGCGTTCGCTTCCCGTACGGTGCCTCCGAAGGATGGGGCCAGCAGTGTCGTAGAGCACAGCCACGCTAGCGATAGGGCGAGACCCCTCATCGAACGTCCGAGTGGATTGCAACGGGAAGTATTGCAACGAGAAGTAAGGTGAAGCGAAGTCATGCGATGTCGTCCTTTAGGAATAAACTCGGGTTCCGCCGGCGTGTTATTGCCTTCGATTCTTATAGCCTTTGATCGACCGTGTCTTTAGATCGGCCGTGTTTTGAATGACTCTTCTGCGCGGGCTCGCCCTCAATGAGGCGGACAAGTAACTAATATCTTTAGAGTCTCAAAATCGCAAGCACGACAATCAGGCTTCCCCAGAGAGCGCTCCAGGGATATGGACGAAGCTGGATGCGCGGATATTCAACGCGGGGGCTGCTATCCCCCAAAAATAGACTCCCACAACCCGCGCCGGCGGTGCGGTTGGGACGGGGGGCTCCCCGAATCATCAAGTACCTCATCCTCACTCCCGTGGCTCGGGCAGACCTTAGTAGGCTCCGTCCCTTTTACGAAAACCTCCCGCACAACGTTCTCAACGGGGCAATTCGGGGAGGCTCGCCCTCCCGTTCGTCCATCCACGGCAACGAAGACGACACCTGGTGGGGGGATGAACTTCTCATCATCCCGCATCGGCTCGAGGCACTTCATGTATTCTCCCCATATCGGCGCTGCCGCCCGTCCTCCGGTGATACCGGTGGGGCGATTGTCGCTAAAACCGAGCCACACGCCGGTGACGAGATCGGGGGCAAAGCCGACGAACCAAGCGTCGCGGGTATCGTTTGAGGTGCCGGTTTTTCCGGCAGCGGTTCCCTGAAAGCCAACGCCCCGGACCGGGCGACCGGTACCCCGCTCGACCACACCCTGCAGCATGTTGTTGAGCACAAATACGGCGGCCTCGTCGGCGATCCGCTCCTCAGATATCGGAGCTGTGGCGACCACCTCGCCGCTGCTATCGAGCGCAGTTGTAAAGAGGCGGGGAGCGACGTAGATACCACCGTTGGCGAGCGCGCCGTACGCCGCGGTCAACTTGAGCAAGGTGGTGTCCGCCGCGCCGAGGGCAAGCGCAGGAACGCTGTGGATCTGATCCGCGAGGCGGAAGAGCCGCGCGGTACGCGCTAAAGCGGCAGTGGTAACCCGTTGACTGACGTAGACCGCCGGGAGATTAAGCGAGTGCTCAAGGGCGTAACGGAGGGTGACGTCGCCGTGGTAGTCGCGATCGTAGTTCTCCGGCTCCCAGGTGCTTTTTGTAACAAGGTTCACCTGCACTGGGCGATCCGAGAGCACGCTCATCGGCGTGGCAACCTTATACGAGTTGAGTCCGGAATCAAGTGCCGTCAGGTAGAGAAACGGTTTGATGGTCGAGCCGATCTGCCGCACCGCTTGACTGACATGATTAAACTGATTTTTGCGAAAGTCTCGTCCACCTACCCAAGCGCGGATCTCCCCGCTAAACGGCTCGACCGATACAAGTGCAGCTTCGAGCGGGCGCCCCTTTTTGGTGAGGCGAGGGAACTGCTTCTCGATCTTAGTGAGGCCCTGGTCCACCGCCTCCTCGGCGCACCGCTGAAAATCGAGATCGATACCGGTGTGCACCGTGATATCGCCCAGGGAGCTTTCGCCTCCGAACTCCGTGAGGAGCTCGCTGCGGAGCGCTGCCATGAAATGCGGAGCGACCTGCCGATATGTTGTCTCTCCAACGATGGAGAGTTTTGAAGTCACCGCTCGGGCGTGCTCCTCCGGTGTGATTACGCCGAGTTCGAGCATCTTCCCGAGCACGAGATCGCGTCGGGCCGTCGCGCGTTGCGGGTGCTTGCGGGGGGCATAGGAGGAGGGCGCTTGGACAAGGCCCGCCAGAAGCGCGGACTCTCCGAGAGAGATGTCCTCAATCCGTTTTCCGAAAAATGAGTTCGCTGCTTCCGCGACCCCGTGGATCGCCACTGAGCCCTCCTGACCGAAGTACACCTCGTTGAGATACAATTCGAGGATCTGATCTTTAGACAGACGTCGTTCAAGACTGAGCGCGGCGAAAAACTCCGAAAGCTTTCGACCTAAGGTCCTCTTCGGGGAGAGGAGGAAATTTTTGGCGAACTGTTGGGTGAGGGTGCTCCCACCTTGCACCAAGCGGAGCGCCTTGAGATTCACCCACATCGCGCGGGCGATACCGACCGGGTCGATGCCGCCGTGCTGGTAAAACCTTTCATCCTCGATAGCGACGATAGCTTTCTCCAAGGAATCGGGGATGACGGCAAGCGATTTGTAGCTGCTTGCGCGCAGCGCTTTGCCGCCGAGGTGTGAGACAACCTGAGGCTCGAGAATAATCTTGTCGAGGGCGGTGCCAGCGACCGTCCGCATCTCTCCGCTGGTCAGATCGAAGCGGATCTTTTGCGCTGGAATACGTCGGCCACTCGGCGGGACGTATTCGCGAGTTGAGAGCTCAAGCACTCCCCCTTGGAGAGAAAACTCCCCCTCGCTCTCGGGGTGGTGGGGCACTTCACGATAACGCCGAGCGGCCAGTTGCCTCCGTACCCGCTCGATATCCATCGGTTTGGGGACGAGCTTGAGGGTGTCGGAGTAAACTGCCGGGATAGCGGTGGAGCGGCGCAGGGCGAGCCGCTGCTCGACTAGCCGGTCCGTCAACACAAACGTCACGCCGCAGAGCGTCGCCACGAGTAAGCCCAACGCCCCGAGGATCGGCCATACCCGCGAGCGGTGAGTCGGTTTACGACGCGGGGTTCGGGCGGGACGTTTTTTTTTCTTGCGTGGTGTCATCGGGTACCTCGGGAGCGATTATACCGGATAGTCCGCATGGCACCAGGTTCGACCGAGGTGCCGGAGATCGCCCCCAGGGGGTGGCGCTGCACCCTGCCGCGTAACCGGAGACAGCTTCAGTTGATTCAGGACCTCCGCGAGAGGAAAGTCGCCGTTTTTGGAGTGGCTTCGTTGTGGTATACCGAGGACCACGGATGTGCGGGAGAAGGTCAGTATGATCGCATGGCTTCAGGGGACGGTAGTCGAGATAAGCGGGGGAAGCGTTATCTTGAATGTCCACGGGGTGGGTTACGAGCTTGTGTGCTCGTCGTTCTGTATCGCTCGCCTGACGGTGGGTGCAGAGGCTACCATCGTCGTTCACACCGACGTTAAAGAGGACAGCATCCGGCTCTACGGCTTCGATGATACCCTTGAGAAACAGGTTTTTCGGTTACTCACCCGGGTAAAAGGGGTAGGGGCGAAGAGTGCCTCCGATATCGTTTCGCGGATCGACAAGCGGGAGCTCCTACGTGCTATCGGGGCGGGGGATGTGGTGAAGCTGCAGCAGATGCGCGGGATCGGGAAGAAGACCGCGGAGCGGATTATCGTCGAGTTGAAAGATAAGGTTGGAGAGTTTGTGCTTCAGCGTGAGGAGCAGGTGGCCGCGCGAGGTGGGGAGGGCGCGTTCGAAGAGGCTCTCGCGGCGCTTCAGGCGCTGGGATTTTCCGCCCGCGAGGCGGAGCAAGCGCTCGGGCGGGTGAGGGCCGAGGTGACGGGGATATCCGGTACCACTGAGAGCGGTGAGGTAATCCGGCATGCCCTACGGTTCGTATAACCGTGGGGAGAGCCCTTCAGATCCCCTAAGCAATTGGTTTCTATAGTTAAAAAAACCGGCGGCAACGTGATGGACGGTTCGGCTAGGTTGTTTAACAATAGCTGGGTTAAGGAAAAATCTTTTCACAGACCGGCGTGGGTGGAGATTGGAGTTTCCGCGCAAGCCCTACTGACATGACAGCAGCCGCATATCCTTAGAGGCCATTTTTTAAACCACTGATAGGGGCAGGTTCCGTGGAGCGAACTTTTTCCCCCAACTGATTAGGGCTCTATGACTGACTCGAAGCGCATATTGCCGAATCCTGGCGAGGGGGAGATCGACTCGTGGGTGGGGCTTTCCACCCTATCCCCGGGAGCCCACCCAGACGAGGAGGCAGCGATGACCAGTCTGCGCCCCGACAGCTTTGCTGATTACGTGGGGCAGGAAGGGGTCAAGGAGAACCTGCGGATCGCGTGTGGTGCTGCCCGTAAGCGGGGCGAGTCGCTCGACCACATCCTCCTTCATGGCCCGCCAGGTTTAGGGAAGACCTCGCTCGCGAAGATCGTTGCGAACGAACTCGGGGTGGCGATGAAATCGACCTCGGGGCCGGTCATCGAGCGACCGGGCGACCTCGCGGCTATCCTGACCGCTTTGCAACCCCACGACGTTCTTTTTATCGACGAGATACACCGGCTACCTCGGGTGGTTGAGGAGGTTCTTTACCCGGCGATGGAGGACTTTCAGCTCGACATCTTGATCGGTCAGGGGCCGGCGGCTAAATCGGTGAAGATCGATCTCAAGCCTTTCACCCTCATCGGGGCAACGACCCGCACCGGACTACTCACGTCACCGCTCCGTGACCGATTCGGGATGATTTTACGCCTGAATTTTTATTCGCAGTCCGAATTACAACGTATCGTCGAGCGCTCGGGGAGCCTCCTCGGCGTGACCCTCGCTGCGGAGGCGAGTGTGGAGATCGGTCGTCGCGCCCGCGGTACCCCCCGCATCGCCAATCGGATCCTCAAAAGGGTGCGCGATTATGCTGAGGAGCGCTCCGACGGGACCGTGACCCTTCCCGTTACCCAAGCCGCAATGCAGCTTCTCGATATCGATGGTCGGGGCCTCGACCAGATGGACCGATTGATCCTGGAGACCATTATCGACAAATTTCATGGGGGACCGGTCGGGGTCGAGACAATAGCGGCGGCGATCGGCGAGGAAAGTGGAACGGTGGAGGATGTATACGAGCCGTTTTTGCTCCAGGAGGGGTTTATTGCGCGCACCCGTCGGGGGCGTGAGGCTACCGAACTGGCCTACTCGCACCTGGGACGCGCCCGTCCCGCGGTGGGCCCGGAAAATTTAAAGCTTTTTTAGGGTCTTTGCGTGCGTGTTGCTGTCGCTCAGTTTCTTTGTTGTTTGCTCATGGCCGTCGCGGGTTATGCGGACGGTCCGGTGGTAAAGTGGGCGAGCGATGCGCGGGACGCCGTGCGTATCGCCGTTCAGGGGCAGGACGAGTTCTTTACCCAATGTACCCGGAGTGGTTTCGAGGCGCGCATGCGGTTTGAGATCGCGCTCTGTCGGCGGCGACAGGGGTGGTTCGATCGGTGCAGCGACACCTTCACCGAGGTTCACGGATTGCGTTACGATGCGGTGGCTGACGCCTATGCACTCACCCGAGACCGTTGGGGCGATGCGGCGCCACCTGAGGCGGAAACGCTTACGGATCGGGAGAGTGCGTTGGAGGCGGTGGCAAGCATCCAGGTCGAACCGTTGCGACCGCTCGGGTGGGCCGCGGACGGCCGCCGTTATTACCTCGAGCTGCGTGCGGTGGCGGACTGTAAAGGTGAATATAACGAACTCCTCGCGCGGATTCCGTACCTCCTTACCCTTGGTCTCGTGAGGGTAAACGGCTACGATAGCGGCTCAGTTACCTTTTCACTCGATGGTCAACCGACGCGTTAAGTTTTTTCTTCGTCTCCGGCGCGCCGGAGTCGGACTCCGGCTGGGGCTCTTTCTGTTGGGGGCGCTCGTGCTCGGGCTGCTCGTGTACGGGCAGCGACCGGGAGAGGAGTCTACCTATTTCGGAAATAATCTTTTCGTTTTCCTGCTCGTTAACCTCCTTGTCGTTATTCTGTGTGTTCTCG
The DNA here is from genome assembly GCA_044352465.1 of Bdellovibrionota bacterium. Classification (GTDB taxonomy): domain Bacteria; phylum Bdellovibrionota_C; class UBA2361; order UBA2361; family UBA2361; genus JBILDU01. The sequence continues at coordinate 8,010 of JBILDU010000023.1, read as the reverse complement.
TCTTCCTCGTCGGCCGAAACGTCGTCAAATTGATCTTCGACCGGCGCCGTAACATTCTCGGCTCGAAGTTGCGCTTGCGTCTCGTCGCCGCCTTCGTTGGATTAGCGCTGGTGCCGACAAGTTTGCTGTTTGTCTTGTCGAGCGATCTGTTAAGTCAGGCGATGGAGGGATGGTTTAGTAACCACGTGGAGGCCTCGGTCGAGGGGGCGGTTGAATTAGCGCAAAGCCATTTTAGTTGGCTCAAAAAGAGGAGCCTCAGCGATACCGAGCAGGTGGCGCGCCTCGTCGGTGAGGCCGGTTCGATCGGTAATGCCGCGTTAGTTGAGCTCCTTGAGCGGCGGCGTCAGGAATTCGATTTTTTTTCGTTGCGGCTCTTTGAGCGCCCGGAGGCCCCCCCGCTTGAGGTAACCAATGCGGCGGCGACGATCGACTCGTTTAGTGAACCTCCGGTGGAGTCGGGCGAGCTTGTGAAGGCCTTTGCGGGGGAAACCGTCGTCACGTCGGAGGAGAAGAGCCCGAGCCACTTCGTGCGGGTCTATCTTCCGGTGAGCTTTCCGGGGCGGCACGGAGTCTTGATGTCGGCCACCCGTATTTCCCCGGAGGTTGCCCATGCCTTGCGAGCTGTGACCGATTCCTTCAATGAGTATGAGCAACTGAAGTTCTTTCGTCAGCCCCTACGGCTCGGCTATCTCCTCACCTTAGCGATGATTACCCTCCTCGTCCTGTTTTCGGCGATCTGGTTCGCTTTTTATCTCGCCCGCGAACTCGTCGTGCCGATTCAGCGGCTGGCTGAGGGAACTGAGGCCGTGGCGCGGGGTAATTACGACTTTCAGATCCGGGCGAGTGGCGATGATGAGATCGGCTCGTTGGTACGCTCCTTCAACAAAATGACGAGCGATTTGAGAGGCTCGCGTGAAGAGGTCGAGCAGCGCCGGCTTTATACCGAGACGATCCTCGCGAATCTCGCTGTCGGGGTTATCGGGCTTGATCCTGGACGACAGGTTACCTCGGTGAATGCTGCGGCGGCGCGTATTTTTGAGTTGCCGGAAGAGGCGATGCTTGGCCGGGGTATCGCTGAGGTACTGAAGCCGGGGGACTTTGAACAGATCGAGACGTTACTCGGGGCGATTGCGGGTTGGGAGAGTGGTGCGGTGCTAACCTCGGACGTGGCCGAGTGCGAGTTGACGGTGGTGAGTCAGGGGCGCGAGCTGAAGATTATCTGCACTGCTGGAAAGATTTTGGATGTCCACGGCCGGTGGCTCGGCACCGTCCTCCTCCTCGATGATATTACCGACCTCTCGAAAGCTCAGCATATGTCGGCCTGGCGCGAGGTCGCGCAGCGAATCGCCCACGAGATTAAGAATCCACTGACCCCGATACAGCTTTCGGCGCAACGTCTGCAGCGTCTGTTGAGCGGGGGCGATGTTGCGCCAGCGGTGAAGGAGTCAACCCAAGCGATCGTTGAGAACGTCGACTCTATCAAGCGCCTCGCCAATGAGTTCTCACATTTTGCGCGCATGCCGACGGCCGAGTTTACCGTCGCGGACATTAATCATCTCATCACCGACGCCATCGCTCCCTTCGCGGAGAACCATTCCGATATCGTTTTTCAGTTTATCGCCGATAGTCGAGTCCCTGACGTCACGATGGATCGGGAACAGATTCGACGGTGTGTGATAAATCTCATCGATAACGCCATCGGAGCGGTGAGCGCCGCTCCCCCACAGGGTGAGGGGGCGCGGATCGTGGTGCGGACCGATTACGATAAACGGCGTAAGTTCGTACTCCTCGAGGTCGCTGATAACGGTCCGGGAATCTCGCACGCGGATAAAACGCGGATCTTTGAGCCGTATTTTACGACGAAAGAGGGCGGGACCGGTTTAGGTCTAGCGATCGTGACTTCGATCGTATCCGATCACCAGGGGTATATCCGCTGTTACGATAACACCCCCCGGGGGGCGAAGTTCGTAGTGGAACTCCCGGTCACTCCGCGCATGGTAACCCAACGGCGTTTCGCTGAGGGGGGTGGACCCCGTGGAGCTGGTTGGGGGTGATCGCTCGGACAAGGCTTGAGCTCGAGTTGCCCCAGGACCTCCACCTGAGAGCGTTGAGTTGAAAAGGCTCGCTTTTAGGGGTTTGCAGAGGTTAGACCGCGTGAAAAAGTGGCAGAGAAGGTCGGTGCGCGGAGGTATCCTCATAAACAAGCGCCCCTGCACCGGTAAGTTTTGACAGCGTGTGTATGGGGTGACGGACCCTCAAGGAGAACTGAATATGATCCCAACGATGAGCCTCTCACGCTTCATTCTGCGGCAAGAAAGTAAACACGCCGCCTCCACCGGCGAGTTGTCAGACCTGCTCACGGCGGTGACGTTTGGGGTCAAAATTATTCGGCAACTGGTGGCTACCTCGGGGTTCCGCGGGCTCCAGGGGTATTCCGGACGGACGAATGTCCAGGGCGAGAAGACCCACGTTCTCGATGAGGAGGCCGACCAGGTGCTTGTGGAGATGCTCGGGTCCTCCGGCCATTTCGGTCTCCTGGTGTCTGAAGAGCAGGAGACCGTTATCTCGACGGATCGAAATAGCGCCGCTTCCAAATATGTTCTCGCCTTCGACCCGCTGGATGGCTCAAGCAATCTCGGCTCGAATATCCCCGTTGGGACGATCTTCACCATTTTCCGGAAGCGCGAGGCTGGTCGCCCTGCCAACGAGAGCGATTTTCTGCAGTCGGGGCGCGGTATCGTTGCGGCGGGGTATGCGCTCTACGGTCCGAAGACAAGTTTCGTTTATTCAACAGGTGAGGGGGTGCACGGCTTCACGTACGACCCCGAGCTCGGTGAGTTCATCCTTACTGAGGAGCGGATCGTGTCGCCCCCGCGTGGTTCGACCTACAGCATTAATGAGGGCAACTCGATCTATTGGGACCGCGCGGTAGGTACTTTTATCGATTGTTTGAAGCGTGAGGATGTTGTTGCAAAGACTCCGTACTCGGCGCGCTACGTCGGTTCACTTGTGGCTGATTTTGACCGAAACCTAAAGCGGGGGGGCGTTTATATCTACCCGGGGGATACGAAGAATCCACGGGGTAAGCTACGGATGCTCTACGAGTGCATGCCGCTCGCTTTTCTCGCTGAGAATGCTGGCGGGAAGGCGACCGATGGTGTTCGTCCGATTCTCGATATCGTACCCCAGTCGATCCATGAGCGCGCCCCGCTTGTTATTGGGAGCGCTTACGAAGTGGATTGGTTCCAACGGTTGGCGACAGGTGAAAAGACCTCGCCAGCGTAATCGCCAGCGGGGCGGGCCTGGGCCGATGTGTTGGTCGGCGAGAGTCGACACTCCAGGCGGAGCCCGCGTGTTTGCCCACGGCTTTTTGAGCGCGGCTTAAATCCGCGTTTCAAGAGCGGCATGTGCCGACGACAGCGGCGTTATCACCACCCCGATCGGACCATCGCTGAGTTTACTGAATCGCTGAGCGCGAGATCGTGTTTAACGCCCGCAGGCCATCTTTGGTGATCTGCCAGGTCTTCGAGGTGAAGTCCCCCGGAGGAAGGGGGGTTACCAGTTTTTGACCCTCAAGGATGTAGAGGCAACGTTGGGTTTCCCTTTCGTCGTTGAGCCCGCTTTGTGTTGCGATCTCGTTGATGTGGAATTCACGCCCGGTGCGGGTTGCCACGGCTTCTCGCGACACAGCTTCTCGCGACACAGCTTCTCGCGACACAGCTTCTCGCGACACAGCCTCCCGCGACATGACTTTAAGGATGTTGATCTGTTGAACGTAAGAATCGCTTAAGACTTTGACCCGTTTGGCGGTATTGGACATCGGCACCTCTTTGACGCGGAAAAACTCAAAACGACATCCGACCATACACCAGATCGCGTTACCTGAGCAAATTGAGGCTGCCCCAAGGGATGGGAAAAATAATAGACAAAACGGGGGGTTGGGGCTACTCGCCGAGCTGCTGCTCAACCAGTTTGGTGTATTCCTCTTCGAGCGCCGCGTGTTGCTCGGTAAGAGAGTCAAGGCGCTCCTTCACGGTGTTGTATTCGGTAAGGAGATCCCGAAGCCGCTCTCCCGCGTTGGAAAGTGCGGTAGATAGTTCGGTGAGAAGTTTTCGTTGCTCCTCGGTGAGGGTGAGCTCATTGAGCATCGCATCGAGATTTTTCATCGAAGCAGCGAGACTCTTCTCTAAAGAGATCGACTCCTCGGAGATGTCGTTGTAGCGAGCCAAGATCCCTTGGAGCGCCACCTCATCGGCGACCCGCACCGACTTAATTTCTTGGTGGTGAGCCTCTTTTCCTTCGACGATTTTTTGAGCGTCGTTGAGCTTCGCTTCGACGATTTTAAGCGCGTCGGTTTGGGTGCTCAGTTCTATCTGGATCTTTTCGAGCCGCTCCTTCAGAGAGGTGAGTTGACCGACACCGGTGTAGCTCTTCTCGTACTGGCGCAGCCCTTCGAGTTCGGTTGTGAGCGATGTGATCTCGGTGAGAAACCCTGCCCTCTCGGCAGCAGATGACCCCCCGAGCTTTTTACGGAGCATCACAAAAGCTCCACCGAGTACCCCAACGGATACAGCGGCAGCAGCGATGGCAGGAACGAGATAGGACATAGACCTCAAAACTATAGCAGAGCTGCTGCTGCGGAGCCATCGTCCGTTTACGGCTGGGTGGGGCTGATCCCGCTGTTTTAGCCCGCCCGGCTGACACGGAAGGTGGGATTCGCCAATGTCCCGCGGGCGACTACCCGTATCCGGGTGGTATCAGCTGAGACAGACCCCTGACTCACCAGTGGGAGGAACGCCCCGAGACGTTCGCTTCCGACCTCAGAGAGTGAGACCACCCCCTCAATGGTAAGGTTCCCGTCGCGACTCAGCGGAACCTCGCCAGAGGCGGTCGCCGTGCCGAGCTCTGTCTGGAGGGTCATACGCTGAAGGACGAGCCGCGAGTGCTCGAACGACCCCGCCGCGGCAAGATCGGTTGGGGGGATCGGGGGAACGGTGAAGCCGAAAGGCACTCCAAATTGTCCCGGTGAGATAGTGAGCGGGCTTGGTCGGGTAAATCCTTTAATCGTCACGTTGAAGAGAGAGCTCTCTGTCTTCGGCTTCGCCCGGTCGATATGCAGTTCTTGGAGCTGACCGGTAAGGGTACCGCCTGCTACTCCAAGGGCGTTGAGTTGAGGATGGCGGGCGAGGTCGATTCCAACTGCCGATACACCACCTTTGAGGGCTGTTGAGAACCACCCCTTTGAGGCAGTCCCCTCAATTCGTCCCCCGTAGGCATTTCCCTCGAACTGAAAGGTCGGCGTGAGGTCAGCGAGTTGTACCGCAACATCTCCGAAGGTCAGTGAGCAGAGCGCTCTGACGATAAACGCCTCAATCTCAGTGGCGCGGAGTCCGATCGGAAAAATGTCGAGATTGCGGGTCGTCAGTCGCACTCCGTGGACGGCGGCCTCATTGCGCAACGAGCGGTCGATTAGGCGTACATACTCCGCTTTGCCGACGAGCGCTGCCCCGATCGTCACGGTCACCGCGAGGATCGTGCCCACACCGAGAACGGTCATGCTGCGGCGACGTCGGCTCAAAGTGACGCTACTCCTTCCTCTCCAGCGGTTGTGCGGCGACACTTTCGCGGATACTCACCACCTCGAAGGTTACGTCGAGCGAGTCCCCCCGCCGATTCTTGACCACCTCAAGGCTGCTGAGGAGGAGGGGGCGCTCGCCGGTGGTAATTTCCTTCAGGAGGTCGACAAGGGGCTGTAAGGCGGGGATGGGAAATTTCACTGTGTAGGTAATCTGTTCAAAGTTGCCACCCATACTTTTCGGCGAACTGTCTTTAATCGTGAAGCCGGTTGATAGGCCGAGTTTGGTGCGGATAAGGTTTTCGATGTGGGCGTAGGCGCCTTCCTTGATCTCTACCCCCCGATACTCCCGCTCAATCATATCGCGGCGGGATTTCAGCTTCAGATACCGCTCAAGGCTCGCTGATGACGTCTGCACCGTCTCGAGGGTCTTCTCGAGTCGGGTCCATTGGTCGTCAAACCGTCGGGCGATCGGTTCGTATATCCCCCAAAGCCCCATCCCCGCGGCGACGACCACGAGGAGCCCGATGATGCCCCGCTCTCGCCCGGAAAGTTTGCGGTACTCGGTAACCACGAGCGAGCGCACGGCTACCACGCGGGGGTGGTTCAGCAACCGATCGGTGAAGGTTGGTTGCCCGGCGGTTGAGCCTATGGTGTCGGGAGTGTTAGTCACACAGATATACCTCAAACCGAAAGCCCCGGCTGTTTTGCCCGGTAGATGCAGCGGCTGAGCTCTCCATCCTTACCCGACAGTATTGCTGGCGCTTCTTTTCGAGCGCCGATTTAAGCCCCTCAGCTGCCGAATAGCTCGGCCCGGAGGCGTCAAAGGTAATCTTCGAGCCTTTGACTGAGATTCGGCTCACTGTGATCCCGCTATCCGCCGGGAGATCGCGTGAGATAAGAAGGAGCGCATCGAGGGGGGATGCGCGGGTCGGGGAGCCGAGATCTTTTAGCTGTTGGTCCAAAAGATTTATCTTCCCCATGAGTGCGTCGAGCTCTCGTCCTTCCGGAGCGTTGATCTCGGGCGCGAGGGCCACGATCTGCGAACGCACCGCAGAGCTGATCCGCGCGATACGTTGCTCACGGAGAAAATAGATCACCCCTGCCGCAATCGCGAGGGTGAGGAGAGTCACTAAAAAGTATGGTCGTAACAGGGTGAGCCCACGCCATAGTTCGGAAAGTTGGAGGTTATAGGCAAACTCACGGGTACGAAAGTTCGTGAGTGCCGTTATCGGCTCCCGATCGCGCACGAAGACCGTACTCAGCGCTGCGATCTCTCCCCCCGGAGTGAGTTCTCCGGAGATGTTCGGTAGTGCCAGGCCCGCTGCGGGACGCTCCAGCGCCGCGGTCGCCTCGGTGGCTGTAAAGGGAGTATCGAGGAGAAAGACCTTTTCGAAGGTACGACCGTAGCGGTGCTCTACCGCCGTGATAGACAGGCGAATTTCGGCGAGCGCTGCGGTCGGAGAATCGCCCGCTCCGTTCAGGATAGTGCGGTCGATAATCCGATCGGTGCGTACCTCTCCGTTGAGTATGAACGTCAGATAATACGCCGCTCGGCGGTACATGATGACCACCGCGTCGGCCGGGAATGAGGGATACAGCTTCGGCAGCGCGGCGATGACGCTGGTTGCGGTGCTGACTACCGCTGGTTCTACCCCCCCCTCCTTGCATGCGGCGAGTATCTCCGCGAGACGTTCCCGCGGCATGATGCTGACGTGGACATCGAAGGTGCCATCGGAGTTCGCGTGCACGGTGCGGTGCTGCAAGATGAACTCACCCACATCGAACGGCACGAGGTCTTGAACTTCGAGATCGATAATCTTATTGACCTTGCGGGGATCGTTAAAAGGAAGGTTGACGTTCAGCGAGTGATACTGCTCTCCCGGGATAATCACGACCGCACTGTTCCAGCGGCTCGTGACCATGCTCGTGAGGTCGAGTGGGGCAATTGTAGTGGGGGTGGTTTCGCTATCGGTGGTTACGCCGCTTTGTGGTCGCCCCTGGGCGGCTAAGGACGGATTGAGCGCCGCTTGATTCGCCGTGCTGGGCACTAAGCCCCGCTCAAGAGAGATTCGATGGGTTTCAACCACCTCAAGGTTCGCACCGTCAAGACGGATAACCGAGACAATCGCCGGCTCGGTGGTGGCATCGATACTGAGGACGGCTTGCATACGATCTTCGGGGGGCTCTCTGCTTAGGCCCGGATACGCCGCACTACGACGGCGCTTCCTCGGCTAACCTCACGGTATTCTTACATCGTCGGTGATGGCGGGCAAGCCGATGCTTTTAGGCAAGTGGTGGAATTCGAAGCGCTCGCGAGGGGGCATGGGTTCGAGCTGAGCCGCCGAATTGAAAGTTCGCTTGAGCGGAGAGTCGGCCGAGGTGGTTAGTCTCGGGTCGCCGAGCGGATCGCCACAATAGTCGTCATATCCTCC
>JBILDU010000167.1:0-3540 GCA_044352465.1 Bdellovibrionota bacterium | reverse complement strand
CTCAATCTCGGTGGCTCTGTGGAGTTGCAGGTTGAGCAAGGGGCTCTCGATGCGCTGATTGAAAATGGTGGTGCGATAATGGCTGATGGTGGTTCGATTCTTTTAACCGCTGAAGCTGTGGGCGACTTGTCGGGTTCCGTTATCAACAATCAAGGCATCATTGAGGCTCAGACCTTAGCCACTGGTGAGAAAGGTGAAATTATCCTAAAAGGTGGAATGGAAAATAATTCCATTCGCGTGGGAGGGAGGTTAGATGCCTCGGCTCCTCAAGGTGGAGACGGTGGTTTTATTGAAACCTCGGCGGCTCATGTTCTATTTGACGATCGACTGGTGGTTACGACTTTAGCGCCTTTGGGCAAAGTGGGTACTTGGCTGATTGATCCGGACTTTATTCATATTATTGCGGGATCGGGCGGCAGTGTTTCTGGATTACCTTCAACGGGTCTTTCGGAAATCGGGGTAAACACCCTCAACACCGCGTTAACGAGTTCAAATGTTGATTTACAAGCCAATCAAGAAATCGATTTCCAGGTGGCGTTTAATTACACAGGTACTCGGGATGCGGTTCTAGGCCTTTATGCGCCGGTCATTAAATTGGGTGCAGATATTTCTTCTGCGACAAATAAGCTCGGACTTAATTTTGGAGGCACTTATTCGAGTACCGATTATGCAGGTAGTGTTTATGTTTTTAATGGTAATCGAGTTATTTCGACCAAGGGTGGCGACGTTTACTTTAACGGAAATATTGGTGGGGGTTTAGGCGTTAACGGTAATTTAAGTGGTCCCTATAATCTTACGGTGAACACGAGTGGTGGGTCGATTACACACGCATCCGCTGTTAATGGAACCTTTGATGTGATTAACGATTATACTGGTCCCATTGATGTTGGGTTTTCTTCGCACCCTAAGGAAATGATCGTGCTTGATTTTGTGAATGGAGTAGTGACGCGCGATGGTTCACCTACGTCCATTACATCGGGTATAATGCCTCGTGGCGTTGTCAGTTTTGTTGCTGGAACTGAAATACTTTTAAATGCGAAAGGTCCCAATGCCCAAGTCACTTTTACCAAGCCAGATAACTCGACTGTAACTCTCACCGCTAATCCCGGAGGACATATTGTTGTACCAGTTGGTGGGTTGGAATGTATAAAAATTGAATACGAGGTGCAGAGTGCAAGTGGCGTCAGCGTGCCCTCAGGCAATGTTACTTATGGCGTGGTTGAAAATGCAGGTAAGATTAATAACTACATCGCAAATGCGGGAGCAGGTTCGGTGACCCTCGATAGCGGAGCTTCGATAGCGGTAAATGGTAATATCGAAATCGCGACGGCACTTTTTGATAATAATGCAGGGTCATCTGCTTTAGTTCCTGGAACTTCAAAATATTGGAGAGTTTGGAGCAGCAATGCCGATCCTTTTGATGTTACGACGGGTGACAATGCAGGTGGTCTTACGCCTAACTTTAAGCAATACAATGCGACTTATGGTTCAAGCACCGTACTAGGTACAGGTAATGGTTTGCTCTACACCTTCGCACCACAGGTAACGATTTCGCTGATTAATACCATCAGCAAGACCTACAATGGTAACACCAATGCCACTAATTTATTGAGTTCAAATTACTCAGTTTCTTCGGGTTTTGGTGGCGATACGGTTAGCCTTGCAGGCACATTACCTTCGAGTGGAACCTATGCATCCAAAAATGTAAATACAGGCATTGGTGTCACTGTCACCGGTTTATCCACCTCTAATATTTCTGCGGTAAATGGCTCCACGACTATTTACGGCTATGGTCTGTCCAGTACATCTGCTACCGGAGATATTGGTATCATCACCAAAGCCAACATCACGGCTATCACTGGCATTACGGCAAACAACAAACCTTACGATCAAACCGATGCAGCGACGTTAGTAACTTCTGGTGCTGGCTTCACGGGCAAGATTAGTGGTGACGTTTTAACAGTGGCTACGGCTACTGGTAATTTTGATACGCCTAATGTCGGAGTAGGGAAGACCGTTAACATCACGGGGTTGTCATTAGGGGGTGCAGATGTGGGTAATTACAATCTAACGAACACGACAGCGACGACCACCGCGAATATTACGGCCGCACTTATTTCAGCAATCACTGGTATAACCGCTGATAATAAAGTTTATAATGCTTCGACTAATGCCACTTTAGTGACCACGGGTGGTGGAATTGGGTTCACTGGAATTTTATCAGGTGATGTTTTAACGGTGGCTACAGCCACGGGTAATTTCACAGATAAAAATGTGGGTAATGGAAAAACAGTAAATATTACTGGGCTAACTCTGGGCGGGGCGAGTGCAGGAAATTACACGTTGTCTACTAATACCGCCACAACTACCGCTGATATCACAAAAGCAGATATCGCAGCGATTACAGGCATCACCGCCAATAACAAGACTTACGATGGTAACACGGATGCAACCTTGGTGACTACGGGTGCAGCGTTTACGGGTAAGTACAGTGGCGATAGCCTAAGTGTCGGATCATCGACGGGTACGTTTGACACGAAGGATGTTGGCGTGGGTAAGACCGTCAGCATCACGGGCCTGACCTTAGCGGGTACCGATGCCGGCAATTACAACTTGGTGGACACGACAGCGACGACCACTGCGAATATCACTAAGGCATCGATTACGGCGATTACAGGTATCACCGCTAACGATAAAGTTTATGATTCTACGCGCGATGCGACACTGGATACTTCCACGCCTGGTTTCACTGGTATCATTTCTGGAGATACACTAACCGTAGCCACGGCGACGGGATTGTTTGATACGAAGAATGTCGGTGCAGGTAAGACGGTGAATATTTCTGGGCTTACCCTTGGTGGTGCATCGGTCGGTAATTATACGCTGACTAACGATACTGCAACGACGACGGCAAGTATCACGAAGGCGGACATCAGTTCGATTTCAGGTATTACAGCGAATAATAAACCCTATGACGGCAATACAGCGGCTACTTTAGTGACATCGAGTGCGGTCTTTAATGGTAAATTTAGTGGCGACATTTTGAGCGTCGGATCTGCTACAGGCACCTTTGACACCAAAGATGCAGCGACGGGTAAGACTGTGGATATTACTGGATTAACATTAGCGGGAACTGATGCAGGAAACTATAATCTGCTTTCAACCGTAGCGTCTACGACGGCAGACGTCACGCAGCTCTCCTTGTTAGTGGAAGCCAAGAGCACGACGAAGGTGTATGATGGATTGGCCTATAGTGGAGGAGCGGGTCTTAATTATAGTGGCTTCCTGGCTGGTGAAGATGAGAGCGTTTTGGTTGGTCCAGTGGTTTATGGTGGCACGAGTCAAGGGGCTATCGCCACGGGCTTATACTCCATTATCCCTTCGGGCCTGACTGCTACCAACTACGCTATCACTTACCTCAATGGGCAGCTCTATGTTTATGAAGGACCGCCAGTGATTGAGACACCGGTTGATCCGAATAATTTTGTTAGGCCGGCCAATCTGTTGCAGATTGAAGAGCCCGCCGTTTTCGGTGCTACG
>JBILDU010000156.1:0-3556 GCA_044352465.1 Bdellovibrionota bacterium | reverse complement strand
CGTTGACGTGGCGACTGAAGCCGCTGAGCTTACCCGGTTGGGTATTCTCCAGCAGGCTGGTGCAGCGGTGCTCGCTCAAGCGAACCAGCAGCCAAGCCTCGCATTAAGCTTGATTCGATAATCGATGAAGGCAACACCGCGGCTACCCGCTCTTAGCGGGGTCGGGTAGCCGCGGTGCCATTCGTCGCTCAGGTGTCGTTCCTGTTACAGTCCGATGGGCTGAGCAGGGGACCGTGTGAGTCGCGATGGAACGACAGATTTCGAGCCTCCTGCTTGAAAACCGGTCGAGTGCTTGTTTACGCAGAAAGGATAAGCGCACGACCGAACCTCGCTACTTCTTGGGGCCTTGATATTTTTCGGAAGTCTGGGGCGGACGACCGGGGGGTATCAGGGCCCTTTTTATTTTTTCATCCGCGGCGCGCCAACTGATTGTCCGACCGTGTGAGTCTCCATCGAGGCGACGCTTGAACTTCCGCTACCTCTTCCGGGGGGAGGTGTTGCGATAACGGATCAAAGCTACCCGCCCTTGTTGTTGGCTGGAACGGCTTCGTATGAGACTCTATTACTCTATGAGTCGGCACCTGGGATTACCGAAAATTGGTCGAGGCGGCATCGCGCAGCGATGGTTCGCTCCAATGCTCACGCCGGCATTGGTCGCCGCGGTTCTCGTTGTAACCCCGGTGTGGGCCGGTCCGATCTACGTGATAGAGGGACCGGGTGGGGTAAAGCGCTTTACGAACAAGCCCCCTCCGCCCGGCGTTACAGCCAAGGTGTTTACGGCGAAGAAAGTTGGGTTCTCGGTTTATAAGGGGGTACCAGGTCGCAAAGCTCGCCACACCGTGTCGAAGTACGAGGCTCCGATAGGGCTGGCCGCTGCCGCTCATGGTATCCCCGCTGCCCTTATAAAGTCGGTCATGCATGTCGAGTCCGCCTTTAATGCGGCGGCGCTCTCCCGCAAGGGGGCGATCGGTCTTATGCAGCTGATGCCCGAGACGGCCCGAGATATGGGGGTTAAGGACCCATTCGATCCTATCGAAAATATCGGTGGAGGTGTAAGGTACTTAGCGTTTCTCCTGTCCCGATACGGGGGAGATAAGGTAAAAGCTCTTGCGGCGTATAACGCTGGCCCGGGCGCGGTTGACAAGTACGGTGGTGTCCCTCCGTTTGCAGAGACCCGTCAGTACGTGCGGGATGTTCTCTTTATGGAAGGGGAGTATGCCCGAAAAGAGAGCGCGCGCAAAAAGTAGCTCCTCGAGGGCTCCGGGATTTCGGGCAGAGAGTTTTTAACCTGACAAGATCGGTGGTATAACCACCAATCATCGGGCTTCGTGTCCTTGAGAGGTGGCGCCGCTAGGGTTTCGAGGCGCTTCTCCGGGATAGCATCAAAAAACTTGGTGCTCGCAGTGTGAGGATCATCGAAACGTGCGAGGCTCATCTAAACGGTAGATCTGTGGTAAAGCGGATTCCCAATTGGCTCACCTATCTCCGGCTCGCCCTGACCCCGGTCTTTGTTCTTTTGATGGTGGAGCCGAGTCGGTGGATGGTCTACGCCGCAACGACGATATTTATTATAGCCGCGGTCACCGACCTGTTTGACGGCTTTTTAGCCCGTCGTTTCGGCGCGGTCTCAGATGCGGGCAAACTCCTTGACCCGGTAGCCGACAAGATATTGGTGATGGCGGCGCTTGTGATGCTCGTGGCGCAACGCTCAGAGGTCGATGGCTCTCCGTGGGTACCGGCCTGGATGGTCGTCCTCGTATTGGCCCGGGAGATCTGGGTTACCGGGGTTCGCGCGCTTGCTGCGAGCAAGGGGGTCATCGTGGCCGCGGGCACAGCGGGGAAGATTAAAAGTAGCTTCCAAATGGTCGCGATCGTTCTCCTTTTGCTTCACGACTACCCCCTTGTTGTCGTTGGTGTCTCAATCCCAAGTCAGATTGTAGGGCTTAACGCGCTTCTACTCTCCATCGTTCTCTCCTATTGGGGGGCCATCGACTATACCCTGGCTGTTTTTGGTGGTGGGGCAGAGGGGGAACCGCCGTCGTCGGCAAGTCGCTCCTGAAGGCCTTTTTCTATCCCAGCACGGTCGAGGGGGGCGGTGGACTCCTCGAGTGTTCGGGTAAGTCCTCAAAGTAACCAGAGAAATCGGTTTTTTGCCTTTTGGGGGCCTGGGCTCGCTCCGTGCTGGGGCGCGTCCCGCGGCGCTGCGTTAAAAAGGCGCGCGCCTCGCCCCCCAATCGATGCTGGGTTGAAGAAACTTTCTGGACGTGGGACGACTCTTTGTTTAATTTAGTTAAAATTACACCCCGCGTCTTCTGCCACCCGCACGAAGCGCACGTTCGGTTGTGTTAAAAAGAGAAGAAGTACCATGCGTGTCTCCAGAATCGAGATTTTCGGGTTTAAATCCTTCATGGACCGCCTCGTGCTCCCCCTCGAGGGTGGGGTAACTGGGGTCGTTGGCCCGAACGGCTGCGGCAAGTCGAATATCGTCGATGCGCTGCGGTGGGTACTCGGTGAGACTCGCGCAAGTAGCCTCCGGGGAGGTGTGCTTGAGGACGTCATATTTAACGGCACGGACAAGCTCCGCCCCCTCGGGCTCGCTGAGGTAACCCTGACCCTCCGCTCGAATGAGGAGAACTTTTTCGCAGATCTCGTTTCGCCTGCGCTGGAGGCTGATTTCCTCGCCGCTGATGTGGCGATTGAGGAGGCTGAGGCGCCGATTGTGCCTGTGGCGGATCAGTCGGCGGCGGGGGCGTTGCCGAGCGCTGACTCGATCGAAGCTGGTGGTGAGTCGCCGAGCCCGGGAGAGCGGCCAAAGCTCACCGTGATCGATGGCGCTTTGAGCGATGAGTCGAAGATTCCGAGCGCCGAGAGTGTCGCCGAAGAGTCCAACTCGGCCGAGGCTCAGGGGGCAGCCGGTGAGGCGGAGGCGACTTCAAAAGAGGGGACCTCCCCAACGCTCCTCACCCGTTTCGGGTGGCTTAAGTCGGTGAATGAAGTCCAGATTACGCGACGGCTCTACCGCAGCGGGGAGTCCGAGTTCTTTATTAACCGTGTCGCGTGTCGGCTCAAGGATCTGAAAGACCTTTTTCGTGCGGTGGGGCTCGGTGCGCGGGCCTACACCATCGTTGCTCAGGGGGAGGTTTCCCGCATCGTCACGGCAAAGCCGGAGGAGCGCCGGTTGATTATCGAAGAGGCCGCTGGCGTTCTCGGGTTCCGCGATAAGATCGGGGCAGCGTCGCGGCGGCTTGAGGAAACGGGGATCAATATCTCCCGCCTCGACGATCTCGAAAAAGAGGTGGGCCGGCAGGTCGCGGTGCTGAAACGGCAGGCGGCGCGTGCTGAGGCGCGTCACGAACTGAAGAGTCGTATCGCTGAGCTTGATCGGGCGCTCCTGACCGATCGTTTTGCGGGGCTTCGCGATCGGCGCGCCGCCGCGGAGAAGCTCGTGCTTGAGGGACGGCAGCACGAGGAGATCGCTGATGCAGCGCTTAAGGCGGTGCAGGCGCGCGAGCAGGCGGCCCGGGCAGAGCTCCTCTCGGTGGATGTGGAGAGCGAC
>JBILDU010000016.1:0-37703 GCA_044352465.1 Bdellovibrionota bacterium | reverse complement strand
GCCCCATCATTCCACACCAAATACCTCTATCTGCCCCGAGTAGCCCCGGTACAGAGGGCAACATAGGGCTATTTTTTCCCCTGTACCGGGGCTACTGCTCCCCTGGCACCAGGACTAGCGGGACACGACCATCCGATTCCACCCCGCGCCGGGGCTACCCATACCGCACGGTGCTGGCCCAGGGGCGCTCCATCATCCCACACCAAATACCTCTATCTGCCCCGAGTAGCCCCGGTACAGAGGGCAACATAGGGCTATTATAAAGCGGTTCCCAGTTCGAGGGATGCCATCGATTACTGAAACCAATCTAGGGCGCACGGTCAAGGCCAGCAGTGGCATTCGCTCTGTCAGCGAGACAGTCTTGAACGCAGTTGAAATTCTCATCAGTCATTATGCAATTACCCATGCAGATGTTGTACCATGTCTCTGCATAGGTCTCACACTTAGCGCACGCACAACTTATACAGTTCGCTAAAGCTCCTGTCCCAACGGCTTTGCAAGCTGCCACCCGCTCCCTTTCGATCTGACGGGGAGTCTTCGTCGGTGGAGGGGTAATGACGGGCGGTTCCTCCTTTCTGAAACAACGAAATACATTCTTTACCCACTTACAGATATTCTTGATGGTACTGTCGGCCGCTGCATTGAACCACGGAGCGTCGTATGGTTCATATTCGCGTCCGCCTTGATCATTGTAGCCGGGGGCAAAGAAAGACTGTTCGTAGACGAATCTGCCATAGCCTGGTGGATTTGAGCGATCACGGCTCCACGCACTGGGAGACCCTAATTCAATTTGATAACCAAGGGACTCGATAGTAGTGCTAGGGTCAACCGGAAATCCCCCCGGGCAATATTGCGGAGACTCAGTCTCTTGAGACAATGAGGACTCGGTTAAGCCCGTATTCGATGGGGTGGGCGAGGCCAAAGCAGGTTGAGCCATGCCGAATGTGGCGACATAACATAGCACAAGGTATCGACGGGCGCAGCTAGTGAGATTTACCGAAGAAAACGCTTGGACCATGCACAAGCTCCCCTTTTTTAAGCAAAATCGAGCGGGGGTAAATTCCCCCCTCGTTCCCAGTTCAAAAAATTAGTTCGTCAGGAGCGTCACTAAACTTAAGCGCCTCGCACTTCTTGAGCAGCGATCGGCCCAAAAGCAGGCTGTGTATGGAGCCAAAACTCCATCGTAGGGCCCTACACCCCCTGAAACACCCAAGGTCTGATGTACACTCATCCTATTAAAAAGGTTTAAACCTCAGACCACGGCAAGACAGGGGGACGAAGCAGTAGAGGCAGCGCCGCTGATAAATCTCCAAGGAAATCCGTCGAATAACATAGCTTTAGTGGTGAAATATTGCCTACTCCTCAAGTATCTTGCCGATTCCGCCGTCAACTACGAGTAATTAGAGGATGTAGTTGAAACGCGAGGGAGGGGAGCATGGAATCGACTAGCCAAAGTGTCCGAAAGATCTTCTGCGAGGCTATTTTGGCGAGCTTGCATGGGCTTGCGCTTGCCGGACTGATTGCGACCCCATTAATAGTGAGCCCGCGCGGTGCCTTAGCGCAAGTCGAACCGAGTACTGTCGGAGAGCATGCAGGCAAACCCAACGTGGAGCTTGAGTCACTCAAGGCTTCTTGCACAGTCTATTCTAGCGGAGTGGTGGCTTTTAACCTATCCGGCGCCGTGACTGTCAATGGCGAATCCCGAAGTGGGGTAGTCGCTAATTTTTTAGATTTTGCAGCAGTGCCATTTGAAAGAGGCCTGAAGGAAGACTGGAGCTCAGAGCGTTGGGGAGAATGGCTAACGAAGAACACCACCAGATTCCACAGCACCACTCCGCCTGAAATGAAAAATCACGACGTCGTGCATTTTCTAACGGTGGACGTCTATGCACTGACCGGCGGTAGGCCGTCGCGCGGAAGCTTATCAGCAGCGGTGATCGAAGCAGAAGCTAGCTGTGTTAAGGTGGCACTTGCGGTCGCGACTGCGGGACTCGGGAACATCAGTGGGAATAGCCTCCGGTCAGGTGGGGCAATACAATCCGCTGTCGCAGGCCCGGCCCCGGGGCTTTGGGAGAAGACGAAGGATTACTGGAACTGGTTCCTTAAGAGCAGTTGGGGCAAGCGTGTTCTAAAATGGCTCGGAATAATTCAGATAATAGACTTTTGGAACAACTGCGTTACGTGCATAGAAATGCCGCACCAGTGCAACGGCTACCAGTGCTTGTTTGATATCATAAGCTTGATTCTCTCACTTACCCCCGGAGGGAGGATTTTTGCCCTCATTTTGGATCTGATTGATATTCTCTGCGCCTTTATGGAGGAAACATGTGCAGCAGTGTGTGAACAGCTCGGATGGCCCAGGATTCTCCCAGCCTGTAATGATATACTACGAGATCGCGGACAGACTACGCCCGAAAGTTACTAGTGATAGGCGCTGAACGTATGAGGACGACCTTTTCCCCTGTACCGGGGCTACTGCTCCCCTGGCACCAGTACTAGCGGGACACGACCATCCGATTCCACCCCGCGCTGGGGCTATCCATACCGCACGGTGCTGGCCCAGGGGCGCTCCATCATCCCACACCAAATACCTCTATCGCCCCCGAGTAGCCCCGGTACAGAGGGCAAAAAGACGCAAGAAGCGGCTCCTTGTCTGTCCTGTGCCGCTGCCGCAGCCAGAGAAGCCGAACGATGTCTGGTCGATGGACTTTGTACACGATGCGTGTACAGATGGTCGTCCATTTCGGTGCCTTACTATCGTCGATGATGCCTCCCGAGTGTCTCCCGCTATCGAGGTAGCTCACTCTATACCCGGGGAGCGGGTGACTCGGGTCCTGGAGCGCCTCACTGTAACACGAGGACTTCCGCGAGTACTCCGGATAGGTAACGGGCTTGAGTTCCGCGGTGCTGCTCTTGGGGCTTGGGCAAAACGGAGGGGTGTACTACTTCACTTCACTACTCCGGGACGCCCGATGGAGAACGGATTCGTCGAATCATTTAACGATAAGTTTCGGCAGGAATGTCTCAATGACCGCTGGTTCGTCAGTCTCGCCCACGCTGCCCGGGAAATTGAAAAGTGGCGGCACGAATACAATGGGCTACGACCGCATTCCTCCCTGGGGGGTATACCCCCCAGGGAGGCTGAACAACTGAGGTTGAAGAGAGAAATTGATCGGAGAAGCCAACTTATCGCTGGTACAAATTAGGGGGCAAGGTCAGGTATGTCTTGGTTTCCATGTATGAGTCCTGCGGGCTAACGGCATAAATAAGCCGGCGCAAAGCGCTCGGCACCATTTTGTTGTTATCCTCTCAGAATGCCACCATTTATTCAATTGACATATCGTAGCTTTAAAGCTACAGTTTGAATGTGAAGTGGACGATAGTAATATATGAAAGCCGGGCTGGAAAAAGTCCGTTCGCCGAATGGCTATCAGACCTTCGGGATATTAAAGCACGCGCTATTATCAGAGCCCGACTAAACCGAATCGAGCTTGGCAATTTTGGTGATTGCAAGGGCGTTGGTGGAGGTGTGTTTGAACTTCGAATCATTTTTGGGCCGGGATACCGGGTGTATTTCGGCAAACAAGGTGAATTTTTAGTAGTGCTGCTATGTGGTGGCGATAAGAGCACTCAAAGCCGAGATATTACAAAAGCAAAGCTACTTTGGGAGGAGCATAAAAATGCCAACAAGAAGTTATCACGACGAACTGCTGAAACAACTTAAAGATCCGCGCGAAGCAGCGGAGTATTTGAATGCATGCTTGGAGGACTCTGAAGAAGTGTTCCTGCTTGGCCTTCGAGATGTTGTCGAGGCACGCGGTGGAATAGGTGGCCTATCGCGAACCACTGAACTTAACCGAGAAAATCTTTACCGTAGTCTCTCCAAGAAAGGGAATCCTAAGCTTTCAAGCCTTTCGTCAATTCTCGAAGCAGTGGGAATACAGCTTCGGTTCGCGCCGACTAAGAAGCAAAAGCGAGCTGCCTAAAATATCGAGAGGATAACGGTTAAATTCTGCCGGAACGGGCGCTGTTAATCAATTCGCATGTTCGCTAGCGATCGCCGCGCCGGTTCTCGGCAGGAATTGATTGTTATACCGCAACTAATTTCTTCGACTCCAACCCTCAAATACTTTCTGCACTGCTTCTGAGATTTCCTGAGCTGGCATATTTCCTAAGTGCCCCCGGAATATCACCTCTATAGAGTGATGTCCTTGTGGCGTCGATTTAATCTCCCCAATCTCGAACTTTCCATCACCACCACAGGCATGATGAATATCGCCCATTCCGTCGAGCATCAGTTGGAGACCTTCCCGCATCTTGTCTGTGTCTATTGGCCTAAGCGCCTCTTGAAAAGAGATCTTGAATCGTTCTTCGGGTATTCGAGGAGTGCGGCGATCGCCTTCCATTTGATTCATTTCGATTTTCCCCTGTACCGGGGCTACTGCTCCCCTGGCACCAGGACTAGCGGGACACGACCATCCGATTCCACCCCGCGCCGGGGTTATCCATACCGCACGGTGCTGGCCCAGGGGCGCTCCATCACCCCACACCAAATACCTCTATCTGCCCTGAGTAGCCCCGGTACAGAGGGCAGCCCCGGTACAGAGGGCAGCCTTTTTTATGAGGATTATCGGTGCGGCAGAGGTAATGCTCTTCGGTTCGACACCATAACAGAGTGGGGTAGGGGGTAATACCTGGAGCGATCTTCAGAAGACAGGGGGAATACCTCAGACACAGTGGTTCACAGCTCGCGAGGGGGGAGACGATGGCTAATCTCGACAACAGTCATACAAAATCACGTGACGAATCAGCTTCGTACAGCAATCTCGATCCCGATTTCGGTGCACTTGGACCGGCCCGTATACCGCAGCCTACCCAACTCGATATCCAGGTAAAGATTCACCGCACTATCCTGAATTCGGGAAACTACCAGATCCATACGACCCCGTTCGAGGTCAACACCAGCGAGTACCGGGGCGCTATCCTCGACCTCGATGGGTTTCTTCTCAATAGTGAGCGCCCGATCGTGCGGTGTATTATGCTCGCGGCGCAGGAGCTTTACCGAGAATCGACCGGGATTTCCGATGCTCGGCTCGCGATGTCTATCGTTCGGCGAATCAATAAAGAGGCGCTCGGAAACGCCGATACGAAGATGTCCCTTATCGTGCGCTCGATCCTGAGCGAGGAGGGGGCTCTCCCAGAGCGATGCCGCTCGATAAGCGATGACGAATTCATCGGAGTGTACAAAGATCTGCGCCGGGGTCACTTTAAGCATCTTATCGATTCCGGGGAATTTAAGGAGCTTGCCGGAGCGATCGAGTTCGTAAAGGAGCTCTCGATAAAGATGGGGGGTAAGGTCTCGATCTATACCGGGTCTCCGAAGGAGAGCGCCGACCTTGAGATCTCCGCGCTGGGACTCGACGGATACCTTCCGATCGAATATCGGGTCTATTCCTCCGACCTGCCATCGGGGAAGGGAAAGCCTGAACCGGATGGATTTATCCGCGCCAAAGCGAAGCTCGGACTCTCCCCCCACGATCGATGGATCTCTGGAGGTGACCGGTGGAAGGACTTTATCGGTGCGATGGCGGCTGGGGGGTGCGGCGTATTTCTTACCGTCGCTGAGAACCTCGACAACCAGCCGTTTCGGGAGGCGCTTCAGAACGCGATCGCGGGGAAGATAGAGCTGAGCCCAGCCGCACTACTCCAGCTCGAGCGGGAGAAGGAAAATCTCCGGGAGAGACTGATTCTGCTCGGGAGCTTAGAGCGGAAGAGCGTACGGATACTTTAATCTAGTATCGCCCTCACGAAACGACCGATAAAACCATCAGGATTTTCCCCTGTACCGGGGCTACTGCTCCCCTGGCACCAGTACTAGCGGGACACGACCATCCGATTCCACCCCGCGCCGGGGTTATCCATACCGCACGGTGCTGGCCCAGGGGCGCTCCATCATCCCACACCAAATACCTCTATCTGCCCCGAGTAGCCCCGGTACAGAGGGCAACACGGTCTTCGTAACCCATTGAGAAATATTTCCGATACTGGCGCCAGCTTAGCGCGACACGGCCTCCGTATCGGTAACGCACCCTTGGTCACCTGACCCTACGAGATCTTCGTATATTGGCCTCACTTTAGCGGGTTTTCCTAACGTTTTTTTTTTGGACGATCAAGGTCTTGGGACCAAAACGGGGAGACCTTATGAATCCAATTTGGATACCCTTTCGTCTGGAACTCCCAATGGGGAGCGCCGTCGACCACCGTTGATAGGAAGCAGTAAGGGAACTTCGGTAAGAGAGTCTATGCGTCTAAGAAAGCTTCTAGGCATCGCCCTGCTCGTACTCTCCCTCCACGTTGCGGCGCCGAATCGAGTTGAGGCTGATACCTCTACCTGTTCAGCTAACACTATTAGGGCGGCACTAAGTGAGCTTTTGCCCCTGATAACGGTACCACCGAGTGATCCTGATTCAGCGCTCGAATCCAGGAACAGGGCAATGGAGTTAGGGAAATTAATCGCCGGTTGTGAATCATGGGTGCAATCATCTCCGAATAACATGAGGCTCTTTAGAGAAAGCGTGGAAACGTTTCTTGAGCTTCTCATAGATAAGTATGCGTGATGAAACTAAGTTGCTTCCAAATAGCCGTCATTTTTATCCTCACGATTCTGGTCGCTAGGGAAAACCCAAGCTATGCACAGAGTCGCGAAGATTGGGTTCCAAAATTTCGAACGGCGGCAAAGGCGCTGAAGAACGCGCCTAAAGGAACTGATACCGAGAGCTGTCTTTATCAGGGCATAGCATGGATAGATATCTCATCGTCCCTCGCGCAGATGAATAATCTGATTGCGCAATATCGAGGAGGTGCCGAATTCGATTTGTCCTTGGAGGGTCTCTTTGGCGGTGGCGACAACTGGGCATTATGGGGAGCGGACTGGTTTACTCCACACGAGCTGTGGGTCGCTCTTGGGAATTATCTTGGCAATGAGATTAATTCGGGCGCTATCACAACTCCGAAGGAATACAGAAATAGCAAGGGTGACACGGTAAAAGTAAGCTTAAAGGAAGCGGCCGAGTATCTGCAGCCACGTGCGGGAATATTCCACAAAAAGTTTTGTTGCACCTGTTTAGACGCACTTAAAGATACTCATGTCCACAACATGCAC
The DNA here is from genome assembly GCA_044352465.1 of Bdellovibrionota bacterium. GTDB lineage: Bacteria > Bdellovibrionota_C > UBA2361 > UBA2361 > UBA2361 > JBILDU01. Next base: position 30,541 of record JBILDU010000016.1, on the reverse strand, counting down.
TGTAGAGGCTCGAACGCTGGGGCATGGAGTCCACCAAGTGGTGACCAGTGGAAGAAGTATTGCGAAATCCGTAGCAGCGCGGAGGTCGCTCCGGTATCGAGCGGGGAATAGAAACTAGTTTTGGTGAGGATGGGAGGAACAACTATGAAGGTGGCAAATATGGCATTTAGGTTTTTTATCACGCTTCTCCTTCCTCTTTTTTTGTCGGTAACGATTAGAGCGGACATAGCGCATGCCTCACCGATTGATGACTACGCCCTCGTGTTTGAGCTTAAGAACGACGACGGGCCGATTGTGTGCGGCTTCATCTTTACAACGTTTACAGGAGAAGAGCTCGTGTCGCTTAATTGCGCCAATGGGAATGGCAGCATCGACGTCGAGGTGACGGAGAATACGCTCGATGTGCTCTTAGATCCGAACAACATGAAACGAAGCTTTCTCATTTCTCCAGCGGACTTACACACCGCTAGTCACACCTTTGCTGCTCACGATAACAACCCCTCTAACGACGCGCCTACCTACGCAATGATCTCTGCTGTCCTCGGAACAATCTTTAGCCCGGTTACTTTTGATAGGTTCTCCCCTCAGCCGCGCGTAAACCAACTCATCTTTCGTCCAGGAGAGGCGCCGAGTGGATTCATTCGGGTAGGGGGATGGAAGAAACTTATTCAAAAGATTTTTGGTAGAAAAGCAACCAAAGAGGTAGCGGAGAAGGCGAGGAAAGTTAATCCACCTATGGTTTTAGCTGGGGCAGGTTGTAGCAAGGGCCATACGACAAGAGTGTATTATAATAAGGTTGATGAACGGTACTCTGGTGAAATTTGTTTCGATGAGCCCCCGCCGGGCATGGGAGGGATTTGGCGCAAGGAAAAGTTTACAAACCTGACGGCAGTCCAGTTTGATGACCGTCTGCAGAAGCTCGGTTTGAACCTCACGAAGGAATTCGATTGATTACTCTTCGGTAAATGAGCGATCTCTCTCAGTGCTGAAAGAGATCTAGACTCGGCGCAAATGACGTGAAAGAGGCCCCTTATCGGGGCCTCTTTCACTTGGCTTTTTCCCTTGGTGGAGACTTTGGAGTACGATCGGCGGGGCCTACACAAAAATGTCCCCCCTTAGATCGATGTCCTTACGAGGCTCGAAACGGCACGAGCGTGCTCCATGTAAGCTAGAACGGGCGGCGGAGCGGTGGGAGGCCGGTACCCCCGCGAGGGGTGGCGCCATTGCCCTCCTTTGAGCTCGCCTCCTCGCGTGCAGCACTATTCGGTTGGTTGTGGGGTTGATTCTTCAGGTGTTGGAAGCATTGTTGCTGGTTTGTTGGCTGGGCTCGATCACCCCCGAAACCTCTGTTAAGGGTCGGGAAAGTTGACGGCCCGCGTTTGTCCTTGCCCCCGTTGAGCATCTTCTCGACGAGCTCGTCGCGGAGCTTCTTATCCTCAGCGTCGCGTTCCGCTTTGAGCTCTTTCTTTCTTTGTGCTTCGATTTTCGCGGCGGCTCGAGCAGCGGCGGCCTTTGCCGCACGCGCCTTCTCAGCTTGGGCTGCTCGGCGGCGTTCCTCTTCTTTGCGCTGGGCTAGCTCGCGTGCCCGTGAATCATCGTTTCCCCAAAAAGACATAAGGCCTCCGTAGAAGTTCCCCCCTTATGCTCGAGAGCCCGTCACGGAACGCCCATCGCGCCTCACACGAGCCTCTATAGACGGTTATGGGGCCAACTCCGGGCAATGTGCTCCTGAGATCCCCTCAAGGGGCTGGAACAAACCCAACAAGTTGCTTATCTCTCGCGACCGAGCCGCTCCTTCGCCTCTTTCGGCAGTGAGAGCCAGGTTTTATCTCCGGCATGGGACGAGGAGACCATCGCCTTAAAAAGAGGGTCAGCCTCAGTAAGGGGTTTAATGAATCCATCATCTTTCAGGATCAGCATCGACTGACGGGAGTCGCCCGCGTGCATGTCCTCAGTGGAGAGCTCCCCGAGGTAGTAACGCGGGTCGTACCCGGCCGCCACTACCGCCTGCGCGGCCCGTTCCCGTAACTCGGCGGGATTCTCATCGTCGCGCACCCGTACCGTTTTAAAAAGCTGTCGGTCAACCAACCGGGCCGACAGGTCAGCGAGGATCGCATCGGTACCGCTTCGCCAACGTGAGAGATGATATTTCCACCAAGACTCTCTCATGGCGAAGACGATCGCCGGTGTCAGTGCGTCAGGGGTCTTCGCCGCGAGAACCGCCCGCATCGTTTCATCGGCGAACGGAATCTCCTCTGCGAGATCGCGGGCACGCCGCGCGATGGCCACGTTGAGGGTGTCGACCGCCAAGATGGCGCGGTGTTGATAGATCTGTCGATACATCGCATGACGAGAGACGGCGAAGTGCATCATCGCATCGAGGCGATTCTCCCGCACCGCAAGGTGTCCCGAATCAGTGATGACGATCGAATCGGTAAGCGCTGGGATGTTGTATTCGCCGTAACTCACCCCGGCCAGGATGCTGTCGACCATGCACCAGTTCCCCCGGTCAACGTTCCAGCCACCACCTGAAATAATCTGCCAGGTCCACGGGGGGAGAGCTGGATCCTCGCGCAGGATCGCCTCAACTGCTGCCGGGAGATCGGCCCCGTACTTTCTGAGGATGCTGAGGAGTTCGGCATCCCCGCGGAGGATCTTGCTCGCCATCAACTCGTGTTCATCCGGTTGGCCGGGGAACCAGGTCTTAAACGCGGTATGCGACCCCGGCGCCAGATGGCCGATGTCGTGCAGCATCGCCGCCGCGACGATCGCAGCGCGATATTCAGCCACCTCGCGTGGACGCTGGTGCGAGAGCTTCTCCAGGAGACTCTCAGCGAGGTAAGCGACACCCAAACAGTGCCCGAAGCGGGAGTGCTCTGAGAACATGTACACGAGGCGGGTATTCGCTGTCTGGCTGATGTCGCGCAGCCGTTGAAACCACCGATTGTCGAGAATCTCTAGGGCGAGCGCTTGTGAGGGAACTGCCGTTGAGAAAGCGATCGACTGGTGAACGACATCGGCGAACGTAATGGTGGTCATGGGCGTTGCTCCGAAGATGGGGGCGGAGTTGAGCTGGGAAGAGGGGTCTGCGAGACGATCTCGAGTCCGAAAGATTGAAGCCCCACGAGATCTTTTTTAGTGCCCGTCAGGAGCTCGATCTTGCGAGCCCCGAGGTCGCGTAAGATCTGGGCACCGAGTCCATACTCCCGCATGAGCGCTTTTCCGGGCGGGCTCTGCTGAGTGGCCGTGTCGATTTGGTGGTGGAGCTCTCCCGAGGACGGTCGGCGCAAGTATACGATGACGCCGTGGCCCCGCCGACCGATCTCCTCCAAGCAGCGCTGGAGCTGCTCCCGCGAAGCAGGAGAGTCTCCTCCGAATACGTCTGCGAAGGTGTTTTCAGGTTGGACTCTGGTCAGGAGGGGGACCGTCGGATCGATATCCCCCTTCACCAGGGCGAGGTGTTCCCCGCCGTGGATAGTTGATTTGTAGATAATCGAGCGAAGTTCCCCCGCGAGTTTGGTGGGGAGTTTGGCCTCGGCAACGCGGTAGACTACCTTCTCTGTTTCGAGCCTGTACCGGGTGAGCTCGCTCAGGCGAAAAAGCGGTAATGAATGCTTGTGGGCAAAGTCGTCCACCTTATCACCGAGGATGAGGTTCCCCGCATCGTCGAGAAGATCGATAAAAGCGGCAGCGCCGGTAAAGCCAGCGAGTGATACGATGTCAACTGCGCCTTCTGGGAGCGCGTTTTTGACCAAGACCCCGCCTGCCCGAACCTCTACCGGGAAGATATGGCCGGGTTGGACTAGTTTCCGGGGATGTATCTCGGGAGCACCCAGTATACGCAGCGTCACCGCGCGATCGGCGGCGCTGATTCCGGTGGTGACTCCCTCCCGTGCTTCAACCGAGATACAAAAATTAGGTCCACTGAAGTTGCATGGCTGTTCGGTGGCCGATACGCGGGGGCGTCCCATCGGATCGAGAAGAAAAGCCGCCGCCCGCTCGGGGGCCAGTCCAGCAAAGACGATTCCGCCGGAGAGGGTGATGAGTCGGTTGACCTCATCCGCGGAGATTTCGTGCGCCGGCGCTACGAGGATCGCGCGAGCGACCCCTTGAACATCGTCTTGCAGGATCGCCAGCCGTCCGGATTTGACGTCGTCAAACAACTTGGTGATGGAGGATTCGCTCATACGGGCACTTATCAGGGAGGCTTGGGACGGCGCGCTCTGATGCTCTTATTATTCATGACAGGGCCGGAATTATCAATCGCCTTCGTCGTTGTAACCTTCTGAATGTAAACGATAAAAAAGTACCTCTACGCAAACCTCGCGAGGTTATCCCGATAAACTTCGCGGTAAAGTTCGCCGGTGGAACTGTCGATGATTTTCATAGTGCCTCGAGGGGGTCCCGCCCACAATCGTCTCAAGGCCCGAGCATAGTCGTTCCGCCCCGACCGCTAGAAGCTCATCGTATCGCAATGAGGGGGGTGCCTCGAGAGGTTCTGCAGGCGCTCCGGTGTTAAATGCGCGCCCCGCATAGTTTGAGAAGGTAAAGCAGTCATGGAGCAGTTAGGTGCGGCACTCGGTCAGGGACGTTTTAAAGTTCCAGTCGATTCTCATGATCTTATACGGGCGCGGCGTACCGCGTTTGTTGCGCGTTTCGTTGTTCTCCGTGAATCCAAGCGCACGAAGGCACACCGCATCATCGAGATGATGGAGTGGGCCGACGACGTCTCGGCGGAGGATCTCTTGCAGCGATTTCGTGAGGTGTTTCTCAAGAACGGCGATAACATGATGCCGGTCGATCGCGACCTCAATCGGGCCATCGCCCACGCCAGCCGTTCGATCAATCATTTCGTCGCCGAATACGCGGCTCGTGCAACCACAAATTTCATCGATGCCCTCTTCGATTACGAGCGCTCCAATGCGCTTCTGTTTGGGGGCGAGGAACAGCCGAAGCCCGGTGGGTGGCGGTTGCCCCGTGAGCTTCTAAAGATTCGAGCGCGTGAAGGAAATGAGCGCAGCTGATGCGACTGGGCGTGGTCGGGAGCGGGCGGTAGCGCTCCAGTACGGCGAGAACGACGCTGTGCCTCGTATCGTGTCGAGCGGTGCCGGGGAGCTAGCCCGAGCAATTATAGAGCTCGCGCGGGAGAGTGGGATGCCGTTACGTCGCGACCCGACCTTGGCCGATATGTTGGCGCAGATACCGGTAGGCTCACGGATCTCTCCGGAAACCTATCGTCTGGTGGCTGAAGTCATCACTTTTCTCTATCACGTCGATGGTGAATTTCGGGCGAAGCACACCCATGTAGGGCGACTTCTCGGTGGTGAATCGGGTGCGGCATCTTCCCGCAGCGATTTTGTCCCGGACCCTCCGACTCCCAGATCCTCTTGATGCGCGTACTCCGACTCCCGGGCTAGTTCTCAGGTCGAGAGAGCTCTTCTGTCGAAGTACTCAATCGGAATACTAGAATAGCGCGTAAATAAACGGAGAGAGGGCTGACCCTTGAGTCGCAACGACGATCACTCCGAGTAGAAGAAATACTGAGATCATCGGAATAAGCCACCAGGCCTTTTTCTCAATCAGGAGCGCAAAAATCTGCTTTATCGTGCTGCTTCTTGAGCTGTTCGGCATACGTCCCTTTTGTCGAATCGTGTGGCTAGCAGTCTAGAAAAAGGTGCGCTGAGGCGCAATCCCGGCCAAACTGAAGCTTCGATTGGGCGGGGGCTTAAGCCGCCGCCACCTGCTTGTCGGACTGCGCATCGATAATACGGTCTACCTCTTCAATGAGGGAGCCGATTGCGTACGCCCACACATACTGACCCGCCTTTTTGCCGGTCATGACCTCGGCGATCTGGCCCTTCTCTTGGATGCGGTGCTTGATGAACAGTTGCCGACCGTCCGTTAGCATCACCATGTCGGTCGGATTCTTGTGGAGTTTCGGCACCCGCTTTCTGAGGTAGTCGATACCTCGACGGAAGCGGTTCACCGGCAGCCCTTCGCGTTTCATCCGGAAAAGCCAACACAACAAGATGAGGTCAGAATACGAGTACTTTTTGCGGCCGCGGCTCAGGGTGCTCCCGGTTGTCGGTACCAGGTTGGTGCGAGCGTAGTAGTTGAGCAGAGCGAGTCCGATCTTTTCATCTCCGCCCGTGAGGCTGCGCAAGATGTTCTGCACCTCTTTCGCCGTAAACTCTCGATCAAGAATGTGAACGGTCATGATCCTCTCTTGCTACCACACTTAAAACTACCGAGAGCCTCCTCGTCGCACCTCTTGTCGAGTCGTGCGCTGAATGACGAGAAATCGACCGCCCGATACAACGACTAAACCGGAGCTGTTAAATCGACGGCGATTAAACCACCAAGGTAAGCCTTCACTTGTTGTGCGGACTTACCTGAAAACCTCCGAGAATCGTTAATAAAAAGTACGTCGAGGGATCGCTCCCTGTCAATGCACTATTTGTGGCGGTTACTTTAAGTCCATTGTAGCTCAGTCGGGAAGTTTAATCTACCGCACCGGGCTTAGGTGGGGGAGCGCATGGTCCTGAGGGCTACGAGCTCTTAGAAAAAGCTAAAATCATTGAGAGGTTCCCTCGGGCTTCAGGGGGAAGAGGCCGATCATTACGGGGACTTCGTCCGCACCCGGGATGAAGATTTCAGCCGTTTTAAGTCCACCGGGGATGTGAGCGGGCACAACCGAAAGTTGGGCGGACCCCCCGCCATCGAGGTTAAGTGCCTCGCGACAGTCGAGCCCTGGCGCAATGAGGAGCTCCTGTAGTTGCTGTAATGTGAGCCCCCACAGCGCTGAGGAGACAACAAAAAAGAGAGTGCGGCCTTTCTGATCGATACAGACCCCAGCGCGACGGGAAGAGACGCCGGAGGTGCTGAGCGTGGTAACGGGGGCACCTTTGATGACGAGTCTTGGCCCCGCCTGAACTGCAGAGATCACACCGTGAGGAGCATAGGCGATCCGTCCTTCGATCTTCGGACCGTTTGCATCGACGGCGAAAACTCCCGTGATGGTTCGACCGCCACCGTGCAATCTTTGCCGCACCGATCCTTCGCGGACGACGAGTCCGAGTGCACGCCCCTCTGTATCGAAGAAGTTCGCATTGATGCCGAGCGCCGCACCGCTTGCTTCGACGAGTCGGCGGACCGAGGCGCGGGGGGACCCGTAGGTGCTCGCCTCGACAATCCCGACTCGGAAGCGCTGTAAAGATGACCGTACGACGACCAGGCTCGCTGCCAAAGGGCCAGCGCTCACCGTTGTAGTTTCAAGATCGGGCGCGATCGTTTGCCACCGTATTGTCGGCTCGCCGTAGGCATACGGGGTGGATATCAACGCGGCGCACCAAACGAGGTATCCGACCCACGCAGGTCGCCAGCCTCTCGGGGCAGAAAGCTGATGAAGCCGATGAGTAGCCCGACGACGAAACACGGCGTCTGGTCTCCCTTGCAATACATTCCTCAGTGCCGGTGCGGGCATCGCGGGGCGCTCGTTTAATCGGGTGTGCCTACGGGTTCCATTCGGCTGAGCTCGCTCAAGAGTCGGCCGAAGCCAGATCCCTCCGCTTCGCTCCGGTATCTGCGCAGCCGTTCCGGCCGCGCTCGTCTCCCGGCTACGAAACCTCTGGCAGGTCAAAAAACGTAACGGACCGGCTAGTAGCTAACACTATCGACCCGGACGATTCAATCGGCAAAAAAAAAGCCGACCGGTTTCCCGGTCGGCAGTATAGGAAAGAGCCCGCTGATCTCGCTTAATCACCGTTAGCTCAATCGAGCAACCTCGCGATGGTTGCTCGCTAGTGGCCCTCGATCGCGCAACCGAGGTTCCTCCAGCCGATACCTTTCGCCCATCGGTGAGATCCATCGCTTGGGGGGACGATGTCTCTTTTATGTGTGGTAAAGGAGGACTCCCAAGCTCTTTCACCACCGATGTTCTCTCATTGGGACAAAAGAGCAACGTTCGTGCCAAGTGCGCGCACTCGATAAGCCGTTGATACGAGCTGGTGAGGATCGGCGGCGGCACAATTTGCCCCTTTCGCTGGAGAGAAATTGCCGAGAGGCGGCTTACCGACGAGGCCAGAGCACCTCTCGCGCAGAACGCGCAACCGGGCGTTGGTGATGCGTTGTTCTATTTTAGATCGGCTGTTTAATGTTGGGCGGTGTCAGGTGTGGCTGGCTCTGCGGTTTGGTTTGCAATTGTGCGGGGGTGCGATATCATCGTCGGCTATGGAAAATGAGACCCTTCGTTCCCGTGTAGCACTCCTCGTCCAAAAGAGCCGCAAAGCGTTAAGGCTCTACTCCACGATGGGGCGGGTCAATGGCGCTGAGCCGAGCGAGTTTGCGGAACTTCAGGTTGGCCAATGGCGCGAGGTAAACGCCGACCTCCTTCGCGAGCTGTCTGCGGCGGTCGATAATCCGAATACCCGCGCCTTAACGGGTGCTATCCTGGCGCTGCGGGATCGTTTCTACGGCGATTGGCGTCGAGTCGAGTCGGATCTCCGGGTGAAGCAGCAGGAGTTGATCGCTGTCTCGGAGCATGGAGATTTCATCAAGGCGGCCCATTTGAGTCGGGAGCTGGTCGTTTTGAAGGCACGTGAACAGGCGGCCCAAGCGGCCCACCACGAGCTTCAAGATGTGGTCAAGCGGAGTCGCCTCTCCCATCCAACGATCGAACTCTCCAACGACGATGCGCTCCGGGATGATCAAGATCAGCCTGACGCGCCCGATCTATTCGCTGGTCAGCCCATCCGAGTGGGGGCAAAAATAATTCCCCTACGGAAATAGAGCGGGTGGCCCTCCCGTAGGTTTTTTCATGCGGGTTGCGGCTTCGCATCGACTTCCTCTGATCGAGCGCCCCGTGCCAAGAGGCCGCGCGAGTGAAGAAAAGTTTTGGAAATTCCACGAGCCGTCCGCGCTACGCCTAAGCGTCTCCTCCGGTCGGTTGGGGCTATCCGTTTGTGTTTTTCAGTGAGCGAGGGTCCGTTGATCGAACCGGAATGTCTTTTTCGCTTGCGTCCGAACTTTAATTCGGTTAAACCTGGTGACCGCGCTAAAAGTCAACGTTCGCCTCGGGGCGTCTCATCAAAAGACGCGTGCTACGGGGAAATCGGATGGAAAAGAGAAAAACGACGCGGCGCGGACTCTTACGGCTCGGTTGATAAGATGTTCGGGTGAGAGGCCGTTTGGGCTTGGGGCATGCTGACGAAGCCGCCTCGTTTTCACTACAGCGGTGTCGTGAGACTGGTTACTGAAGTAACGCTCACAAGCGAACTCTGACGAAGCAAGGCTGTAAAAGCACCGCAACTGAAAGGGAAGTATGGGAAAAGTGCTTCAACTCAAAACTGCTGTGGTCAAAAGCTCTGTTCTTAAGGGCTCTGCGCTCCACTCCTCTGTGCGGCAGCGCTCCCATCGTGTGGCAAGCACCTCGCTTAAATCCGCTCCGCGAGTCACGGCTGGGGTGGTCTCGACCAAGGGCAACACCCTCGACGATAGTCTCGAAGCCGATATCCGTAAGCTCGTTAAGGTCGAGCGGCACAACGAGGCGCGGGTGATGGTTTTCCCTGGGTCAAGCGAGCGGGATGCGCGGTACAAGCAGCGTGCGCAAATTCTCATTTACCAGGCCGCTTCGCTTCTCGCTGAGGTTGAGGGGTCGGAACAGCGCTTGGCGTGGCTCCTGGAGGATTGCGCCGATCTCCTCGTGCGGGATGAGCAGCTCGGGCCGGTCGCGTAAGATTAATTCGAGAAAAGACGAGCTTTGGTCGCGCTCGCTTGTTTGCGCGGGAACGATTCTGTCGCCAGCACGGTCCCTACGTCGAGTTACTCCCGGTGAACTACCACCCGGTGAACTACCACCCGGTGAACTACCAAGGAGACGTCTACCCCAAAGGAAAGTGGTTAACTCAGTGGGGAGATCGACGTCGTTGGCTTGGCCTGAATCTTTACTCTGTAACTATAAAGCGATGATAGAGTTAGCTCTGCCTATCCCACTTGGGTAAGTACCCGAACCGGAGCTCCGGTGAAGGCCGATACAACCGGTACCGGACCTGGCCCGAAGGTGCGATCAATAAGGGTCGCCCAGCAGAGCACCGGTATGTTGCGCAGGGTTGCCTTTGTGTGAGCCTCCAGACTTGACCGAGCTGTGGTGATAACGTCGGTTACCAAGATTGCATTCTTGCCCCGGTACTTCTCCCCGTGTCCGTTCGAGAGCTTGCTCTCAAGATATTGCTCCAGGGGAACCTCGTGCCGACTAAAGCCGAGCTCGTAGAAGATCGCGCACAGCCGTTCAGCGAAAAAGCTGTAACCTCCCGGGAGCTTGAGGAAGAGCTGCGGAGAGTTCGGGGTGACCACGTTCTTAATCCGTTGGGCTACGTATTCGGCGCACGTATTAAGGTCGCTCTCTGTGAGCGATTCAACGCGGTAGTAGACATTGCTCTCGCAACGGCCACCGATCGAGACCGGATCTTCGTAGCGTTCAGTGATTCGTTCGAAGATCTCGTTAATGTCGTCGAGTGATACCATACCGTCTTGGCCTTTCGTAATTGATACTACCGTGTCCCATCCGAATTCGGTGGGTCGCCGACTATTGCCGCCCACCTTGGAATTTTAGGGGGTTCGGGGGATGAACACCAGACTATTTAAGGTTGCCCTTAGCAAACGAGACGGCACGCGATAATCCAGCCGAGCTGTTGCTCGGGTTGCTATAAAAAGTATCGACTTCTCGCGCGATGGCTCCCGGCTTTAGGTTGCCGACGTCGTACAAGCTCTGTAGCTTCTCGAGTCCCCGCTGGGCCTGCTCGGGGTTCTCCTTGGCGAATCCGGCGACGATGGCGGTGATCTGGGCGGCATCGTTCCAGCCGAACAGATATCCAGCGATAAATTGTTGCTTTTGCTCTTGATTTAGGAGTTTCCAGGTCGGCAAGAAAGGCCGCTCTTCGCTTGGGCCAGCACCATAAGCTGGGGGAGTCAGCCCCCCGAAGCAAATCAACACAAAAAAGAGCGCGCGAATCATCGGTCGACCTCCCGGAGGTGCAAAAACTTCACCCGAATGGTAGTAAATCTCAAACCCCGTGTTCAATACCACTATGTAAGATGGAGAGCTAATCCTTTTGCAGGGTGCGCGGGAGTTATTGAGTATCAGAGTGTAGTGAGGCGAACGATGACCGACCTGAAATCACGGATTCAACGACGTAAGACCCGCAGCGTTCCGGTTGGAGATATCGCCCTCGGCTCGGCCCATCCGATCGCAGTGCAGTCGATGTGTGCGACCCGCACCCAAGATATCGAAGCCACGCTTGGGCAGATAGCTCTGCTCCAGGAGCACGGGGCGGACATTATCCGAATCGCGGTCGATAGCCGGAAAGATGTCGAGGCACTTGCGGCGATTCGGCCGCGCACGACCGCTCGTATCGTCGTCGATCTTCAGGAGAGCTATAAGCTCGCGTCGAAAGTAGCCCCCTACGTCCAAAAAATTCGCTACAACCCAGGCCATCTGCATCACCATGAAAAGGAGGTGCCGGTATTCGAAAAGGTGAAGTACATCGTGAACGCGGCTCGCGAGCACGATTGTGCGGTGCGCATCGGTGTCAACTTTGGCTCCCTCGACCCCGCTCAGTCGGAGCGCGGAGAGGACTCGCTCTCAGCGGCTCTGAGCTCAGTGGGCGAGCATATCGGATATATGGGCGACCTTAATTTCGAGCGATTTGTGGTCTCGCTGAAGAGCTCCGACCCGAACGATGTCATCGATATCAACCGCAAATTTGCCGCTGATTATCCGAATATTCCGCTCCATCTCGGAGTTACCGAAGCTGGCATGTTGCCGATGGGGGAGGTGAAGACCCGGGTCGCATTTGAGAATCTGCTGGCACAAGGAATCGGCGATACTGTGCGGGTCTCCCTCACGCTCCCATATGCGCGCAAGTTCGAAGAGGTGGTTCTCGGCAAACGAATCATCGAGGACGTGTACGCCGGTCGCTTCAGGTCCGTCCCCCGTTTTGAACAGGCGGGTCTCAATATCATCTCGTGCCCCTCGTGTTCGCGGGTTGAGAACGAAAGCTTTGTGGAGCTCGCCGAGAAGGTGAAGGAGCTCTCCGCCTTCGCGGCGAATGAGAATATCACCATCGCCGTCATGGGTTGCCGGGTCAACGGCCCAGGGGAAACCGATGATGCTGATATCGGGCTATGGTGCGCTCCGAATCACGTGAACTTTAAGCGTCGTGGAGAGCTTATCGGAGCTTTCTCCTACGAAGAAATCCTACCCCGGGTGAAGGCTGAATTGGATGAGCTCATCCAGAGCCGCAAGTAGGTTCACGACATCTCTTTCCTTGTGCCGGAAGGCGTCTTCTCGGCATGCGCTCGCTGCGGACGTATGGTATAATTCGAAGGTAATTCAGGGGATTCGCCCCACCTCGGCAGGGCTTGTCGTCGGAAGCTTCTCGCAGAGAGTTGGGGAATGGAACCGAAATTCGGGGAGCTCTGGCCCCCGCGGGGAGTTCATTACGTGAGCATCGTTTCGGGGAAGCCGAAACATCTTTTCGTCGTTAAAGACGGCCGCTCGGGTGCGGGTGGTCGTACCGTGTCGGCGGAGCAATTCACTCCTGAACAACGCGCAGCGGTCGAGCGAGTCTTAAGTCTCGTGCCACGTCCACCAGGTGTCCTCGTGGGAGCTCACTTTATGGAGGCTCTCTGGGACGTGCGGCCCCTTGTGCTTGAGAAGGGGGTCATGACGATAACTCGTCTGAGCGATCCCGGTCTCGATCCTGCGCGGCGCCAAGCTCTCATGCGAACGCACGGTGCCCTCAACGGAGTGGTGGGTGTCATCGCCGCGGGTGAGTTCGAAGGTTCTGGTGGAGCACAGCTCTGGATGCGGCGGCGATATTACCCCGCAACCCTCGGTGAGAGTCCCTCAACGGACGGTTTATCGTCGATGCATCCGCTCCATCTGGCGCGTCGACTCATCGCCTATGTGCGGCATCTTGAAGGACTCGGGGTTGTTCACGGCCATATCGTTCCCAATAACGTCATCATTGAGGGGGATTCCCCTGGGCTACTCGATTACGGTTTCGCAGCATGGAGTGGGGCAGGCGCGCGCTATCACGACCTGGCCCCTGAAATCGGGCGTGGGGAAGTGCCTGTACCCGCAAGCGATGTATTTGGTTTAGCCATCGTGTTGCGCGCCCTGCTCGGTGGAGCTTTGAGCGCGGAACAGCTCCGCTTTCTTGAATCGATGATGGCGGAGAGCCCCGGGGAGCGTCCGGTCAGCGGTGCTGTTGAGGCCTTCTTTTCGGGACATTCGCCTGGGGCGGTGGGGACGCCCCCCCGAGATTTCACCGCACCTCCCCGGGTGAGCTCAGGGAGGGTTGTGCAGCCCCCCGCGACTGCCACCGTGCCGACGGTAGAATCCGCGGGTGATAAGCGCGAAGTCGATACACGGGCTCCCGATCCGAAACCTCATGTGGCTTCAGTTGCCGCTGAGTCGGTATCGCCCGAGCGTTCGCGTAAGGTGGTGGAGCGAAACGGTTCGAGCACGCCAGTGCTGGTCTTCGGAGGGATGCTCGCGCTCGTCGTGGCGCTTCTCTTTCAATTTAATATCGTTCAGTGGGGTGAAGAAGCCAACGGTCCGCAGATTCCGTATCAGGTGTATTGGGCGAGCGGTCAGGCACCGATGATGCGCCAGGTGGCTGAGGCGGCGCTTGCGGCGGGCGACCCCGCGGCGGAGATGGTGATCGTGAGCGACGCTTTGAAGGGTAGTGCGGAGCCCAGCGGGACGGTGCATACCCGGTTGCTGCGGGTTGGTTACAACCCCTTGTGGCAACATGAGTTGGAGGGTGTCGACCGCGATGTTTTACTGGGTCTCGCGTTAGCGAAGATCGTTCCAGAGCGGGCGCCGCGAAGCCTCGAGGTCCGCTCGCTTCATCCGGGAGCGGTGGTGGCGCTGGCTGCTGATGTGGATCTTGAGCGGGCCTTTCCTGAGCTGGCTGAGTATTCGCTGGTTGAGGTAGCGCAGTTGCCGGCGCCGTATGGACCGGTGTTTCTGGAGCTTATGAAACAACAGGTTCAATACCTCGGAGATCCCGCGGCTCGGGCGGCAAGTCATCTCCTGGCTGGAGACCTGTCGCCGAAGGTGCTGCAGTCTTTTGTGCCCGCTGGTCTTGCAGAGGAATCGCTTCGAGCACGGGTAAAGATTCTCGTAGGTCTCATCGCCAAAATCCCTGGCGGTGAGCGGATGTTTCTCGCGGCTGTGGGTGACTCCGGTGCGCTTCCCCGTCTCCTCGGATGGTTTGCGGAGGATGAACTCGTGGATTGGAGATCGGTGGGTGTGAGGGACAGACTCGCTGTCATCGGAGGTCTTCCAACTGCAAAGATTCTCTCGGTCGAGCAGTGGGCCGACCTCCTCCGCTTCCCCCTCGCCGGGGTCCGCCAGCGAGCGGGGGAGCAGCTCCGCGAAAAGGTACGGGCGGGCACCGCGACCGTGCTTGAGTACCTTATTCGACAAGATGCGGTACTTTCACGGGAGCAGGCGGTCGCGCTCGTCTCTGCGCTCGAGGTCGAAGGGGATTCCGCTCCCGCCTTCATTCAAGGCTGGTACGCCACCGAACCTTCTTCGAAAGCGGTTGTGGAACTCCTCATCTCGCGGAGTGGGATCACTGAGATAGATGGATTTAATGTCGAGGGCGCACGCTATTTAAAATCCCATCAGTGGGACTTTACCCTCGATCAGGTTGAAGCGTTGACCCGTCATAGTGAACCGCTGGTGCGGGCGCTTGCATACGCCCGTCTTGATCCACGTGATACGGCGCAGCGCTCGGTCCTTGAGAAAGCGAGCGCTGCGGAGGTGAGCCCCAAGCTTAAAGAGCAGGTACTCGCGAAGCTGAAGGTACGCTAGCCAGCCCAGTTAGGATCGGCGATCCGGTAACACCAAATCTTTGAAGATACACGTTTCGCTCGGTGTACTCCCCGGCTTCGGGCACGGACGGGGCTCCGGCTGGGGGTAAGGCACCGTCGCGGGCGGATCGGTTTGCGGAGTCGTCGGAGCCGGCTTCGGTTCGGTCGTGGGTGTCGGCATGAGTACAATCGTCATAAAGGTTCCGTCAACAACAGACAGTTTCGATTTCGCCGCAAGATGCTCTCTCCATAGCGGATGTTTTTACCCCCCCTACATTCTTTGCGCATCACTCCTGCGCACCCAGCGATTTTGCCGCGGGGGGAACCATCACCAGCTCCGCTTGGGCTTGGGCGCCCGCCATTAAAAATTGCATGACGCCGAGTCGCTCTAACGTAGCTACATCGGAGCGCCTGAGGTTCCGATCGGCGAGTTTTTTGAGACCATCGAGTACCTCGCGGGAGAGCGTGAGCTGACTCCTTGTCGTCTCAGGGCCATTGGGGACCGGCGTGAGCGTGTACGTGTGGGGATGCCAAGCAGGAAGGTACGGGTGGTAGAAGGCCAGGTCGGGCAGTTGTTCGGCGACATCATACCCACTCGACTCAGCGGCATCGATGAAACGGTAGCGCTCAACGAGGTGCTGAACGAGGGCAGGGAAGCCCTCCGAGAGGTGCATCCCTGCGCCGCTCGGATACCGCACTCCAGTTTGAGGATCGATTTCCCAGGCGCTGTCCGCATCGGTATCGAACTTCCAGCGCCGGAGACCATCTTTGACGGCGATGACGCCGTTCACGAGTTGGGTGACGCTTTTCGATTGGATTAACCCAAGGGAGATTGTTCGATAGTCCTTACCCTCTGCGCTGAGAACAGGACGTAGTCGGCCTGAGGCGATCATATGTTCGGGATGAAGGAGATCCAGCGGAGGATATCGACGCGAGACCGGCGTTGGGCCCCAGTAGGCGAAGTGGGGGAACGTATCGCGACCGAAAAGCGGCGAAGAGTTACGTATCAGCAGGGTTCCCAGGCCTGGATGGCTCGCGAGAATATAGGCGCGGCGAAACTCGATATAGAAACTTGGATCGAGATCCCGTTCGCGGGCGAGCCATCCTGATGTCAGAACTGGGCTAAAAGGCTTCATGACAAACCCGGTGCCGAGATGGTCGCGGGTTGGCTCGTCGACCCGGCGGTCGGTCGGGCGCGGGGAAACCCGCTCAAAACCAAATTGCTCGAGCATACTGGAGCCCGGAACGATCGCACCACCGTCACCGAGCCAGACTCTGCGCTGCTCGGTATCGTAGCGAAAAAATTTGAATGCGTGGGTGAGGAAGCCAAGTTTGCCGATCGTTTCCCGGGCGTTCGGTTCAAGGGAGTGAATCCCTTTGAAGTAGATTCGATTGATCGAGGTGAGGGAGCGGGTGGTCGCGTTGCCGACCTCGATGTCGTTCGGATCGGTATAATTCATCCCCGGATGTCCCACGAGGAGCGCCAGCTCCGGTTCGCTTTGATGCCAGTGGTGGATATCCGGGTGGTTATCCATCAGGCCTTCGATCCGTTGAATCGTCCCGACGATCTCCCGCGGATGTCTCCCTCCGAAGATCAAGGCCGTGAGCTCGACAAAACGCCGCCCCACCGCGGTCCGCGCCCGTAGTTCGGGTGAAAGGAGCGTGGCCTCCTCAGTGGCACGCAGATACACATAGCCGTCGTAGACGCGACCAGTCGCTTGAATCAACTTACGACATTCGTGCTGAGTATCCTCCGGCGCATCTTGATACAGCCGGTTTAATGCCTTCACCAATCCACGGAAGTCGACGGTCTCACGGCGCGGTTCCGGATCAATACGTTGATTAGGGAATCGATAGGTGCGGTTCGGAGACTCCTCAGTAACGACATCGATCGAGAACTGCGCCCCTTGGCGTGGAGCCCGCGCCCCCCGCTCGACTAATTCGTGGATGAGTTCGGGGTTCCCCGAGCGGGGAATGACGAGGTCGAGAAGATGGGTCTCCAGTGAGTCAGCTTTGCGGATATCGGCGCCGATCTTAATAAAGCTCGAGATAATCCCCGCTGCCGGGATGCTCTCCCTATAAAGATAGGCAAAGAGTGGTGGAGCTGAGAGTGGCTCTCCCCGTAGGACGATGTTAATCGGGGAGTTTGCGATGTGAGCGCGGACCTCAACCGAAAGGGTAGGGTCCTCCTCGATTTCACGGATGAGCCTCAGTAATAGAGGGCGTTGGAGATGCTGGATGGCGTATTCCAGCTTCGCGGCCCACGAGTTTCTCAGCCCTTGGGTGGATCCGAAGGCGCCATAGTCGTCCCCTTGAGCACCGTCGCCGCCGTTACGGGGATCGTTTGAACGGGGACCGTTTTGTTCCGGCGGGAGTTCGGGGACCACGATGACGAATTGTTCCGAAAATACGTAACCGGGGGGATCTTACTACGTCTCGGGAACTTTACAACCGCTTTCCCTGAAGCCAAAAACACCACTTGGGATCTCCGCTGAGGCGGGGGGCTGAGAGCAGTGCCGGGAAACCTCAAAAAAGAAAGGGGCGCCCGAGGGCGCCCCTTTCGACACAGAATCGCTGTGATATTACTCGAGCGACTCGGTGTTGAAGAAGGTGGAGAGAACTGAGCGAAGGATGAACGCTCCTACAGCTACCACCAAACATCCGAGCGCGGCCTTATACTGACCGAACGCGGCGCTCATGATGGCTCCCAGACCGGAGGCCACCATGATCAACGCCCCGAAGCTACCTTCAAGGTAGGTGAAGATTCGGTCAACGGCGTTCGCCAACCGTACGTCGTTGTACTCAACGTCGACAAGGTCGGTTTGCGCCACGACACCACCGCTCATGCCAACAGCCAGGAGGCCGACGCCGAGGGTGAAGAGCATCGCTTGGGATTGAGCGCGGGTCGGCGCGTGTACAGCACTGCCAACTACCTGCCCAAACTTCGTGTAGCTGTTGTTAACTTTCGCGACTATTTTCTTGAACATATTATTCCTGATACAGATTTAGTGAATTACACCATTTTTTACCGACGACAAGTCGCATTACGACAAGCGCCCCAGTTTCATAAAGAGTTATGGGGAAGGGGATGATATGTGTTGCATTTCGGCGCCGGTTTTTTGTGAGGCATTTTAAAAATAATAATCGATTCGTATCAAGGGGTTATTTCGTTGCAAGCAGCGCGAGCTGCTTTGCGCCCCCCTCGGTGGATGACTCAAAGCTGCAGTGCGGGGGGAGAATCACCCCACGAGATGGTACGCCGCTACCACCATCGCTTACTCAATCGACCCAGTTTTATGACGTTTTGCTTCCTCCGCTCTTTGCGCTGAGAAGCTGACGCTTGTCGGACTTCATAATGACCGGGGGGGCACTCCGGCTTACCGCTTATCCTTCAGCCTCGGCGCCGAGTCCGGGGATCAGGTGCTCTGGGTTAAACGGTTTCCCGTTGAGCAATACCTCAAAGTGGAGATGGGGGCCGGTCGTGCGTCCGCTTTGGCCAACGGTGGCGATAACTTCGCCAGCGGTGACCCGCTCGCCGATCGAGGCTTTTAAGCTTTCACAGTGGCCGTAGCGGCTCACAAATCCATCCCCGTGATCGATCACGATGAGTTTCCCGTATGGGCCGAGTGAGTCAGCAAAGATAACCTTGCCACCTCGAATAGCGCGGATCGGTGAGCCGGCTGGAGCGGCCAAATCGATTCCGGAGTGGTGGCGGTGAACTTTGGTGACGGGATGGTTTCGAACCCCGTATCCGCTCGATATGCGTGGCGCCATCAGAGGGTAGACAAACGCCGGTGCGGCGCGTAGTCGGACCGCTTGAACCTGGGGGACGGGAGAGCCGAGCAACAGAAGGAGCGCAACGGTGCCGAGAGCTGAACTTAAGAGCCGTACGGTTCTTGTGCCTCTCTGTGCTGGTTGTTGCGCCATAGAGTCGATTTCAAGAGCGACCCACTTTCCTCGAATCGGCTATTCGAGTGACGGGTCGAAGCCTTTCACCTTTACCGTTCTCGAGGGGCTCCCTTGGGGGGAGGAACCGAACGCGACGACGTCGGCTGATACCCAGGCGCGGGTTCCGCTCGGAGAGACCACGCGGTACCACTCCCCACGCCGAATCTCGACGAGGAGCCGTGTGCCACGGGTTACCGACATCAGCGGTGAGTGCTCGGCACCCGGACCGGTGCGGAGATTTGCCTTCTCAACGACGACGGTTGCCACCGGCATCTCCTCAGCGGGCTGCGCTTCCAGCGGTCGGCGGCTTGGAACTATAGCCGCGGCTCGCGGGGCAACCGCAGCTCCATCGCTCGGCGCCGTGCCCAACTTTGCGAGCGACTTCGAACTTCGGACCGTCGTTACCATCAGCCCGGAGAGCCGCTCGACCTCCGTTTCGGAGATGATTAAGCGGTTGCGTGCTTCGGTCAGTTCCTGTTCCAACGCTTTCACCTTGGCCTCAGAGTTTTTCAACTGAGAGCTCAAATCATCGGCTTTGCGCTTGTACTTCGATGCCGCATCGGTCTGACGTTGCAGGTCGGCTTTGATCTTGCCGTGGCGCTTGATGAGGTCCTGTAACTCGGCAACGGAATCCTCATCGGTGCTCGGACCATCAGTCGAGACCATTGCAGCACGACGGATCGTGGCTACCTGAGTTTTGGGTTCGACCTTGCCCTTACGTGAGGGTTTCGGGGAGATAATCGGTTCCTCGGTCTCGCTCGCCGGTAGGGTGGCTGGTAGCTTCTGATCCTGCGCCACGACCTGAGCTGCTACCACCTCAGCGGGGCTCTCGATCGCTGGTTCTGCATCGACTGGGCGCACGCTTTCCAGAAACCGTGTTCCCACCGCTGCTTTCACAGGTTCGGCGGTCTCCTCGTTCGTTCGGCCGACCGGATTTGGTCCGAATCCATCGTCTATCACCGCTCGGGCTGACTCTGGACTGCCTGAATTGATCTGTCTTAAAAGCTGCGCCTCCGCCTCCTCGAGTTTGCGCGAAGCCTCGCCGGCGGCGATATCCGTATCATCAAGCGGCTCAAAGCCAGCTGGGAGCGAGCCGGCCTGGCGGAGATCTCGACGCAGGTCCTCAAGATTTACCTCTTGTTGCGCTGCGACAGGCTGCACTGCTATCGCTCCGATGAGGAGCGCCGCGAGGATCTTTTTCTGGCCGTTTCGAGTATTCATAGGTCGCTCTTCAATTTCTTGGGTCTTTATCCCCCGAGGGCCGTCTGACCGACCCCCCGCTGACCAAGGCGTTGCCGTTTGTCCCGTTCGGCCTGGATCATCTCTTGTACCTCTTTGGGGGCGCCGATTCCGGCCAGGGTGAGCTCCACCCCAGCGGTTCCGGCGGTCCCGATCTCCACGGCTCCCACGTCAAGCATGCGCCCAACAACGGTCTGATCCGTTTCGATACTCCGTACATCCTCGTATCGTACTCGGATGATTCTTTGATTCAGGGAAAGTATCCCTAAAACTGCTTGGATCCCCCGGGTATCAGCCGAGTAACGCACGTTGTACATGCGATAAAGCAAGTTAATCCAGCAGCTTAAGGGGATAAGCCAACACAAGGGGAGTTTGAGATAAACGATCGATAATCCCAACGGGAGTACCTCCCCCCGCAGAATCGTATTCGGAAAGAGCTGGGAGAGCCCAACTCCGAGCATCAGAGAGAGACCGAAAACGATGAGCCCTCCGATCTCGGAGCGCCATACCTTGGGGATAGGAATGGTTCCCTCGGCATTCGCCATAGCATGTTCCTTTTTTAGCGTAGGCCGAGTTGCTTCTCGATGTCGTTCAGTCCGCTCCCGTTATCTCGAGAGCGCGGGGCGGCTGGGCGGGGTGCCGACTCGCGGCCAACATCGACGAGCTCGTCGATGTTTGACGATTGGTCGGTGAGCCTACTTGGAGGCCTGACCGTCGTGGGGACGCGGTTGGCCGGTTCGCCGTTCCCATATTCGATGCGCGGAGATTTCGCGAGCAACCCATCGAGCTGACTCCCTCGCTCCTCAGCAGCGGTAGGACGACGTCCCGAAGTGGCTCGAGCGCTCGGTGCCGATGTGGAGCTACGCTCTCCGATCGAGTCACGAGTCTTGATCGTGAACTCGCCACCGGAGAGGCGGAAAGCACCGAACAACATCCCACTCAACACAATCGTGACGAGATGCACCCGGTTCGTGAACGGTGCAGCCAGCGCTTTGAGATTCAAGCCCATATATCACCTCAGCGAGGGGTACGCTCATGCGAGCGCGCGCCCCAGCGAATTAACGTTCGCCGTAGTACTTCCAACGCCCCTGGCGGATCTCCTGCACCTGTTGGTGCGCGGGGCGGTAGTAGTGTCCCTCTGGATCGAGCCCCGGGGGAACTTCGACGACATCTACCATCGGCTCCTCCCAAACATATTCCACCGCACCAGGGATCGCCCGGGCGTAGCTTCGATCGGAGGGAACTTCAACGGTTTCGGTGCGCACGACCGTTCGGGTCGCACACCCCGTCAATCCTACCAAACTCACCGCGCTCAAGACCACCCACAGGCCGGTCGATACTCTCGTTTTCATGGTACACTCCTTTAAAGCTCGATCTTAATTTTCTCCTGTCCCGGCGGCACCGGTCATGAGGTTCATAACGATGTTAGAGACTCCCGCCTCGGGGCTGCTCGTGGCTCCGATTTCGCTTGCTCGGGCCACCGCCTGCTGGAGCGATTTCGCACCGTTCGGGGCGATTCGGACCACCCGCTCAAGCGCGGCCCAGAAGTCGTTGTTCGTCTGAGCGAGGACATCGGAGAACAGTTGGTTGTCGTCACCGTTGTTCGTACTCGCCCAGTAGAAAGCTGGTTCAAGCGGGAGTACAAGCGCCCCTTCACCGATATCCGAGAGGATGTAAAATTGCGACTCGATCCCTTTGACGGTGCGGAGCCGCAAAATGACGTCCGCTTGCTGCGGTGTCAAGTTGAACGCTTGCGCCGTGTAGTGGAACTTACTCGGATCTTGGCGCAGGAAGATCTTATGGGCGCTGTTTTGGACGATCGCCTGTCCTCCCGAGCCGACATAAAAGTCCTCACCTGACTGGGATGCCGCGATGACGATACCTTTACGTTTCCGGTAGAGACGGAAAGCCGTCTCGATCGTATTCGCTGCGGTCTTGCCGATAAGATCGTGCGCTTCGTCGAACACGAGAATCTTGCGGGTATCGAGCTCCGCCGGGTCGTTCATGACCGTGTCGGCCCACAGCATCGCCACCTTGAGGAACACCCGTTGGAGGTCGGGGTTACGGCTCAGGGCTTTCAAGTCGAATACGATGAAGCGCTCTTTAAGCTTTAAGGAGCCCGGTCGATCGAAGAAGCGGGCGTACGTTCCATCGCCGTAGTAATCACCGATGAGGAGCGCGACGCGCTGCCGACGGCCCGCCGCATCTTGATTCTCATCGATTCGCTTCGGTGCGCGGAGCACTGAGACGATATCGCTCAAGATCAACTCCCGGCGCATCGGCCCACTGCGATAAACCCGATGGGCCTCGACGATCGAGTCGACCACCGCCGAGCGCTCGAGGCGATCGGGGGCGCGGTGAGCATCGGTCGCCATATCACAGACGATATCGGCCGACATATCGATGAGATCTTTATAGTCATCGTTCATCGGATCAGGTGGAGTCTCGCCCAACCGAGCGAGGAAGTTCATCGCCGGTGCTCGTGACGGGGTCGCCTCGTAGATACGCCCACCGAAGAGCTTAGCGACCTTCTCGAAACCGCACGGTTGGCCGGTCATACCTTTGTCGAAGACGAAGGTAATCGGTTGCCGCTCAATGACCTGTCCGTTTGAGAGGGTGGCGTAGTGGCCGCGATTCATCGTGATCAGCAGGAAGCAGAGAAGGTAGCTCTTACCGGCACCGGAGACACCGCTAATAAGCACGTTCGGTGCGACGTTTGAGTCGTACAGGTCAAAACCGATCAGTTCACGGTTCCACAGGCTCGGGAGTACTATCTGCGAGCCTGAGCTTCCGCGCCAATTACCCCACAAGGGAAAGAGCCGCACGCCGAGCGATGACTTGAGCACGTTCGTCCAGCCGGATCCATCGGTTGAGGGGTCGTAACACCCGGGGAGCGAATTGATCGCTACCGCCATGTCCGAGATCTCGTGGACCATGCCGCGCGCGCCGTTGAGTTGCGGAAACGTTGCAACCGCTTCGGCCGCAGCGCGAACTGCTTCATCCTCGGTCTGACAGATAAAAGTCTGATGCACCCCGACCCGAACGATCTGCGCGGTGCCGTTATACAGCTCTGAGCGAGCCGCTCGGACGGCAGCCACCTGGTGTTGAACCTTTTGATTGCCCCGACCCATAGGATTGCGCTCGCGGAAGCCGAGCGAGTTGTCGAGGGCGTCGAGCCGCTTTAGTTGTTTTTCCGAGGTGTCCTTTGAGAAGGTGACGCTGAGGATATTCTCATAGGCCGCCGATTGGAGCGGCGAGACCATCAGCGGGAGGCAGTTTTTCGGTGGTTTCACCATCGAGACCGAGCGGAAAACGCGGCCATCTTTCTTGATAATCCCGTTCTTCGGGTGCTCGGCTGGAGTTTCCGAAATCTGATTCGCTAAGATATCGTCCGGATCGTACACCGGAACGGGGATCGCCGAATGGCGTCCGCGCTTAAATTTCCCCGACTTGATGCTGCGGCGATTGAGGAGGGGATAGAGAACATTGATGAGCTCCTGCCCATCCACGCGGTGGGGACGAAATCCGAGGTCGCCGAGTTTGGCGGAGGTTCCGTCGATAATACCCTTAAATTTATTAGCGTACGTATTATACTCCGCGCGACGTTGCGTCGCGGTGACCCCGACCTTGCCCGACAATAAAATCGAGATTGAGCGCGAGATCTGCTGCATGATGCCCGTCGCCTTCCACGGCGGATCGTAGCGGAATGCCACGAGGAGGCGGAGTTTGCGTGGACGCCGGTGATACGATGCGCTCTGCGAGGTTTGCTTCAATCCGCGGAGCCATCGTCGAGCCATCCAGCCCGCCGGACCAGAGGTCGGATATTTGGTGAGAGAGTCCGAAATGAGGTCGTCGACATCGAACGTCGTTATCCAAACAAACTGCGCTGAGATAGTGTGGTCGAGGGCATCGAGCATCTCCTGAATGCTCGCGCAGATCTGGAAGGCTTCCGAGTCAGAGGTCTTCGTGAGCCACAGAGGTTGGAGATCCCAGATCGACCACAACGACGCATCGGAGTGCACGAAGAGTTTGTGATCATCATCGTACTTCGCGTACGGCAAGAGCGAGTTAAAGAGCTTCTCGTCTTGAAACAACCGCTCGCGTGTAATTCGGTTGATACTCATAGCTGACCCCTCATCCAAAACCTTTCGCTCATCAGGTGCCCCCGGGCCCCGATCATTAAAAACCTAGTACAAACGCGGCGCCGCAGGCGCATGGTTTGCTAAAAACTTCACCTGTCGACCAGCGTGATCGATAATCACTCGAATCTGCGCCGCCTTCTCGACCTCACTGCCGAGTTCATCAATGGTGCCGAGCCGACTGAGCGTCAACGTCTGTTTCGCGATGAGGCTCGAGCAGTAGCTGGAGTACTGTGCAGCTGACGCTAAAATGCGGGCGGCCTCCTCAAGGGTTGTATCCTTAAGCTCCAGATGCATCACCGGCACGATCGCCGGAGCTTCGTCTCCACCGCGCGGCGCATGGGGAAGGACCTCGGGGGGGCGTACCCAGCGGAGTCGACTGTAGGTCGGCTCAGGGGGGAGTTGTCGCGGAGCCACGCTGTAGGTGCGGGTCTCTTTGTGCGGCTTCCATTGCGGGACATCGGTGGTCGAGCACGCCCCAAGGAGGACGCCGATCATACCGAAGATGCTCAGTCGAAGGCCGTTCATACGAGTCTCCATCCGCTACCAACGCCTCGCCTTAATTGCCTCTCATCTCTTTCCCCGCCTCGTCGCCGAAGACGAAGGGAAGATTCGAGCCCTTATTGGGGCCGTTGAGTTGACCTTCGAGCTCGAACGCATCGGTGACCGCCCAACGATCGCGGAGCACCTTTAAGTAGTAGTAGTGCGCCGGGACAAGGTCACCGCTCTTGTTCAGATGATCGGGAACCCACATGAGCCGAACAACCGCCGGTTGGATGACCGGGTTTGTCGGCTCGGGGTCCTGCGCCCGTCGGTACGTCGTCATGGCGTTGAGAGCCGCGCGGGCCGATTCCTGGTTTGTACCCCCCTGATTGAGCGCGTGGTCGTTCTTCTCTCCCAGGAGCGCTACCGGAGCGGGGGGCTCGTAGAAGGGGTTCAAGACGTTGCTCGCGGCGCTGCAAGCGGTCAGGCTCAGAAGCGCTGCGGCGAGCATCACGCGGGCGGGTAAGTGAATCGTTACGCGTTTCATATCATCACTCCGTAAAACTGAATCCCCTAGTTAAGCGAGCTCATCCCGCCATCGTCTTCATCAAGAGCGTTGAGGAGGTCGTGGACCGGTAACGACTTGGCAAAGACCGCGGTGGCCTCACGCCCCGAGAGCACCTGGACGTGGGGCACGAGTTGCTCGACCCGCTTCTCCAGTATCTTGCTCCAGCCCTTGGCGAATCCACCGACCGCTTTGCCGCCAGCGAATACGAATGGATCTCCGTTGATCACGGTATTTTGATCCCCCAAAACACCGGTGCTCGTGTTCGTCTCTCCTTGGGCGAAGGCTTCGCCGACCGCTCCGATCCCGGCGACCATACCGGTTGCAGCGATCGCCTTACCCATCGGGTCAAGGAGAATGCCCTCCATCCCCCGTAATCCGTCCTCGCCGACGATCCAGCCGTCGACCGGATAGACCTTGCGGCGTCCATCGGGCAAGCGGATATTGAGCGTCGTGATCCGGAAGAGCGCGCGGGAGTCGGTCAGTGAACCTTGGGCAGCGGCGATCAGTCGCGCCTCACCGAGCGGTAGAGCTGATCCATCTGGCCCGTAGACGTCGCTAATGAGTTTGAAAACCACCGGGTACGGGGTTCCGTCCGTCGGTGCATTGACGCCAGCGAGGAGCTTGATTCGCACCGAGTCTCCCGCGCCGATGAAGGCCACTTTGGACGGGAGCGGCGGCGGTGGTGGTGCCACGGCCGGCGCTTGAGTATCACCAAACTGAGCGAAATCCTCACTCGTGGCGAGGCTCTCGGTCATAGCGCCTGGTGCCTCGCCGACGTCCACTGGATTGACATCCATCGCGACCGCACCGCCCGCAGTGATTGTGCCAGCAGCGGCCTGATTCTCCGTCATGCGCTCCAGGATCTTTTTGAAGATCTCGGCGGTACGCTGCTCGTTGTCGGCCATGTTCTTGACGACCTCTTTGATCTCCACAGAGTTCTGTTGAGTTTGGGTCTTGATCTGCTCGACATCCATTGAGAATCGTTGCACGATGTCGTTGTACGCTTCGTCGCGCGACATCATCCCGGCATCCCCAATCGTATCCATCTGTTGGTTCATGCGGGGGGTGGGGCGACGGCGTGGCTCCGGTGATTGCAGCAGGAACACCGCCGCAAGTACGATGCCGACGGCGCCAAACTTGGCCCGGTTATCGTTCTTCAGGAGCAGGATCAGGTCTTGAATTTTCTGCTTCATACTTCGTCCCTTAATTGGCACCTTTCTTGGCGCGCGTCACGACGTACACTTTACCGGTGTGTTTTCCTGATATCTGTTGTTCGATATTCATCGGACGCGCAGCCAGCTCCCAGTGCTGGGCCGATACCGCGCGCGTTCCGTCGAGACGAAACGACGCCGCATTGATGCGCTGACTCTGATCGAGCAGATTAGTCGTGTCGATGACGTAGCCCCACAGGTTCGGTCCGATGAAGATCTTATCGATTTTTGCTTCGAGCGTTCCATCGTTCAGGACGGTCTCACCCCTATACTGCTCGCTCATCCGGTAGCCCGAGATCGATTTTTTGCCGAATTCCGCGGCGAGAACCATTTCGCGCATCAGGCCACTGACCTGAGTTGGTGGAGCATAGTCGAAGCGCTTTTCCTTATATCCTGGCTCCTCACTCGCATCGGCGATAATCGCGCCACGCCCGTCCTCAATTCGGACGACGTCATCACGTTTGGCGTCGCCAACCGCTTTGTTCACCCGCACCGAATACGAGCGGCCGTCACGGAGTCGGACGATGATCGCCTCGCCGTTTTCCGCTATCGCCTCACTCGCGAAGATAACGAGCTGAGTATCTTTGTGTTCGAGCGAGAGAGCTGACCGGCTGCGTTTGACTCCGCCGGCGACATCGCCGGGGAAGAGTATCTGCGTGGGTTCGCCGGGTCTGACGTAGACCGGGATTTCGGAGTTCTCGTACTGGACGTCGCGAGCAAACGCCGACCACGGGGTGCCGCAGAGCAACGCTACGGCGAACAACTTTAAGCTCTTTCTCATGAAGCGGTTCATATGTCCTCTCGTAATGCTCCGTCTGTGTAACTATTCTCCGTTCGCATCGATATTATCGAAGGCGACGTTGTTAATGACTATTCCATATGGGTTCAGTTCGTTCCGCGGAATCGTCGTCATAGCGATACTGAACGTGGTGGTGACCGCGGGCAGTTGACGCCCGGCGATCATCTTCATCCGCTCACCGGTGAGGGTAATCTCGACCGAGGTGCCCTGGCGGAAGATCCGGGTTTTGGTCGGATCGACGAAGAAGATCTGGGTGCGACTGGTACTCTCGATAGTCTTCAGCTCGGTAACCATCATTTCGCGGTTAAATCGCTCGAGCATCGGCTCTTGAAGAATCTGGCGTGCATGAGTGAATTGACGCCGTGCCACCGCAGGCTGGTAGGTGGCAATGAGGTTGATAAAGTTAGTGGCGACGTCGGTAAACTCGCTGTCGGGAATCTCTTGAGCGGCGTAGACACCCGGGAGCGGCTTGGCCGGAACTTTGAGCTCGATTTTACGGTTCGCGTACAGCGTGAAGCATAGAAGTGCGATAATGGCGGTGGTGGGGATCTGAATGATCGCGAGGGCGCGCCAGAGCATCGCTTGATCGCGGTAGTTTTCCCACAACCGGAGGGTGTCGCTTTCTTTGCGAGCATCGATGACGTTCGCTTCTTTGAGAAGTTTTTGCGCCTTGCCCATAAGTGTTACCTCAACCGCCTCTTTTGCCTCTGTCCCTGCCTCATGACGTCGTTCGCTCCGCGCGGGCCTCTTCAGTGAAGAGCTCGCCCAGATTGAGTTGCGTGAAATACGATGCTTCAGGGAATTCGCGCACCGGTCCACCGCTCCAATACGGTTGGAGCGGTGCCGGTGTAGGGATGCCGGGGGGCGGGACACCAATAGCGAGCATGACGACGTTCCGAAGACCCCGTTCTTCATCGGGAAACTTCCGCCGCGCAGTCGCCATACTGAAAGTGGTGATGAGAACGATCGCGATGATGAGCGGCATCGACCGAGCCGTGTTGGTAAACAACAACTCTTGGAGCACCAACGCCATGGTGCAGCCCGACAGCCATTCCATGATTTTGGCTCCGGCGAGGGTATAGTCCTCGTTCAGTCCTGGAATTACGTATCCGTCGTCCATACCGTTGGTTTCAAATAGCCGGCAGAAAGTCTGCAAACTCTCATCGGCGTTAATTAGCGATTCGCTTCACCTAAAAGTCGGGTATCAGGTTGAAATCTCACTCCACCCTGCGTAATTCGCGGCTGCGGATCGAGTACCTTCTCAAGCTCGGTCGCCCGGTCGATGAGCGAGCTCCGCCACTCGGCGCTGTCGATGAGGACATCCGGCGTGGCAAGCTTTTTTCCTGAATCAAATTCACGTATTGCCGCTAAAATAAGCGAACGTGCGCGGGCGTAATGCCCCACCGCCGCAGCAAGCCGTTCCCCCTTGGCGGCCTCAATTCCGAGGGGTCGCTCGGCAGGTGCCAGCGCTGCTCGGGGGCCGTTGCCGTCGAGAGGGGAGCCCCCAGGCTCATCGGCGTGGGCGGCCGTTCCGAGCCCCATGGTAAAAGAAAAAGCCATTAAAAACAGAATGTTAAAGCTTCGCATCGCAGTCATCCCATGAGTAAATATCCGGTCGAACACACCGACCGATCACCTATGTTATGGTGATGGCTGCGATTGAGGTTACTCAGGGCGGTTCAAATCGATTTCGTCGGGGGCGCGGTTGCGAGCGAAAATCTATGCGATTCAATCCGTTATGTTCCGATAATCGATAACGTGCCCATAATAGCGTAGCACTGCATTTGAAGAGGTTTTGGTGGCATCTTTCGGGGATTCGATTTCGCATGAGAGCGAGCGAGAGTTCGCTGAGCTCAAACGTTCCCGTGCCACGATGGTCCGCTTCGGAGTGGCCATCGCCGCTTTCCTGGGACTGCTCCTCTTCCTGGTGTCGACCCTCTCTACTTATCAGGCGGGCGAGGAGAGTATCACGCGGGTGCGCCGCGAGCTTCTTGCCACCCAACTTGCCTGGACCGGTCCCTTTGTGGCGTCTCAAGAGCGTTACGCCGGGTGGCTCCAGCGCCATGGCACTGGAGCCGAGGTCGAGTTTTTCGACCATGTCTCCAAGATTCTCTTACGCAGTGGTGCGTCGTACAGTGCGCAGTTCCGTGACGACTCGGAGCCGAGTGTCTTTTCGCGCACCTATTTTGCTCTACACGGTGGTGCGCTCCGCATCGTTTTTCTCCTCGTCAGCTCGTGGCGTCTCTGGCTTGTCGTCGTTGGTGGGGTAATGTTGTGGAGCTTCTTTCGGCTCCGCGTTCACACCGGCGATGACCTTTTGGGGGTCACCGGGAATGGGCGACTCTTCTACTCCGGGGCGCGGGTCGACCTGTCGAAAATTTCCGATTCCGGTGCGCCGGATCTCCTGGTCCCCGGTCTCGCTTGCCCGGAGCGTGAGACCGCTGCAGTCGTTAAATCAAGTGAGTTGGGGCGATGTCTTGAGAGCTTCGGGGCATTGAATGAGACGACGGCCGCTCTTGCTGGTATCGTGATGAAGCGAGGTGATGACCCAGCGTATGTCGCTGACACCGAGGAGGAGGAGAACCTACGACGGGTTTTCAAAGGAGCGCCCCTCGGAGAGCAGGCGCGGCTTAACCTTGGCGTCGCTCTCGAACTACACCGTTTTTATCGCAGTTGTATCTCTGGTGGTGACGAGCTTACGGTGAGCGAGGACCCCCCCGATCTCATTGGCAACCACGCCGAGCCTTTCGATGGAGCTGCCTATGCCGAGGCGCTCCGCGCCGCACTCCATCGTGTATTGACCCCAATGATGCGCGCCGATCTCGCCCGCCTTAGTCCGTATGAGGTTGCTGTCGTCGTGCTCGGTCTGGAGAGCGGTAAGGTCATGGTTCATACCAAAGAGGGGGGGAAGTGGATTCGTCGCTCCCGATTCCCCCAACTGTGTGCGCGGGCTTTTGTTCACTCTATTCCCGAGTTCGGACGCGAGTTCACCTTTACGGCGCGACAGCACATCCGCCGCGCCTTCGTGTACGGTTCTCGTAAGAGCGATTTCGCGCCGGTGCGACTACCGCTCGATTTTGCTCCGGAGAGCCGTGCCGCACGCCAATGGGTTGAGGTGCTCATGGCGGTCCCACATCAACTTGCAACGATCGCGGATGAGGCGGAGCTCTTGGCGTGGGTGACGGAGGGGCATCAGCGGTGGAGTGAGTCGTTTTTTGCTCAATCCGATGGCCATAGCGGGGAGCTGTTAAGCGGGGCCTATGGGACCCAC